>JAHFPO010000078.1 GCA_023266695.1 Hyphomicrobiales bacterium
GCGAACCAGGCGAGGCCGAAAATCACCGGCAAGCCGATGAGGAAGGGCACCACCCGCCCGCCGAGAAGCGCGATCCCGATCGAGGCAACGATCAGAAATCCGATCCCGACATAGAGGACCTTCAACAGGTTGCCGCGGGTGAATACCTTGTTCTCCGCGACGGCCGCCGCATGCCCACGAATCTCAGACGCCAAAGCTCCCGCCACGGTCCGATTGCCGAGCGCCGCCATCTTGCCGGCGGCCGTTTCAATGGCCTTCCTGTCCTTTTTCTCGAGCGCTGCTCTCAGCTCCTTGCTCAGCACGACGACGTTCTGCTGCCCCTTGGCGGCGGCGTCCTTGGAGAAGGTGTCCAAGGCGTCGATCCAGCCGGGGGTGAGCGAGGCGATCTGGCTGTCGGTGGTCCAGCGGAAGGTCGGCACGACGTTCCGCAAGTCCGCGACCTTCCACTGGAAAACCAGCAAGACCGAGGTGATGACGAGAAATCCCAACACCACGGCGATCCAGTCTTCCGTGCGCCACCGTTTGGTGGTGGCGGCGGAGGCCCTTACCTTTCCCGCGGATGCCGTACTCACATTCGTCCGATTTTGCATGACGCAACCCCCGTGGTTCAGAAATTGGCTGGCGTTCGTGAGCGCACCGGCTCCTGGCGGGCCGGCATGGCTTGATGAGCGCGCGCCAGACGCGCGCGCAGCGCGGTGGCGCGGCCGTCGCCGGTGACCAGGCCCATTCCGATCGTCCCGTAGGATTCGCGGTCGATCAGAATGAAGCTGCCGGTCTCGCGGTTGGCGGCGTATCGATCGAAGGCGATCGGTCGATCGAGCCGAATGGTGCAGTCCCCGATTCCGTTGTTGGCGAGCCGGTCGGTCGGCGCAGATTCCAGCGTATCGAGGTCGAGAACGTGCATCGACGGCTCCACGGTCGCCGTCGCGGTCTGGGTCCCGAGCTTGAACAGATAGTGTCGCCCGGGAAGCAATTCCTGCTCGCCCATCCAAAAGACGCGCGCGGCAATCCGATCGGCGACTTCGGGACCGTATCCTGTCCCGGCGATCACATCGCCGCGGGCGACGTCGATTTCGTCCGCCAAGGTGAGCATCACCGCCTGGCCGGCGACCGCCCGATCGAGATCGCGATCGAAAGTCACGATGCGGTCGATGCGCGACTGCTGCCCGGACGGAAAGACTTGCACCGCCATGCCGGGCGAGGCTTCGCCGCTCGCGATCAGCCCGGCGAAACCGCGAAAGTCGGGATGAAATCGATTCACCCCCTGAACCGGCATGCGAAACGGCTTGCTGTGCGCGGCGGTCTCCATGTTTACCGCCTCCAGATGCTCGAGCAGGCTAGGCCCCCGATACCAGTTGATGTTCGCAGAGCGGCTCACCACGTTGTCGCCGTCGCGGGCAACCGTCGGGATGCATACGATCTCGTCGAAGTCGAGCCCATCGGCGAATGCGCTAGTCGGCTTCGATCGAGCGGAAGGTCGATTCCGACCAGCCGACCAGATCCATCTTGTTCACCGCGACGACCACGTGGCGCACGCCGAGCATCGAGAGGATCACGCTGTGACGTCGGGTCTGGCGCCTCAGACCCTTGCGCGCATCGATCAGGATTACCGCGAGGTCGGCCGTCGAAGCGCCGGTGACCATGTTGCGCGTGTACTGCTCATGGCCCGGCGTATCGGCGACGATGAACTTTCGTCGTTCGGTGGTGAAGAAACGGTATGCGACATCGATCGTGATGCCCTGTTCGCGCTCGGCCGCGAGGCCGTCCAGCAGCAGCGCGAAATCGAGGTGGCCGTCTTGCGCGCCATGCTTGCGCGAGTCGACCTCGAGGGCCTTCAACTGATCGTCGAACAGCAATTTTGCCGCGAACAGGAGTCGGCCGAGGAGCGTGGACTTGCCGTCGTCGACGGCGCCACAGGTGATAAACCTCAGGAGGCTCTTCTGTTCCTGCTGACGAAGAAAGACATCCGGAGTCAATGCATCCAGGTCCGGGCGCGCCGTCATCAGAAATAGCCTTCCTGCTTCTTGCGCTCCATCGCCGCGCCGCCGTCGTGGTCGATCACCCGGCCCTGGCGCTCGGATATGCGCGTCTCACTGGTTTCGCGGACGACTCCGGCAACCGTCGTCGCACGGCTCTCGATGGCGCCCGTCAGCGGATAGCATCCGAGCGTGCGGAAGCGGACGCGCTTGATTTCCGGCTGTTCGCCCGGAGCAAGCGGCAGGCGATCGTCGTCGACCATGATGAGCGCGCCGTCCCGTCTGACCACGGGGCGCGGCGCCGCAAAATAGAGTGGAACGACTGGAATCCGCTCCTGATGAATGTAGAGCCACACATCGAGCTCGGTCCAATTCGAGAGCGGAAATACGCGGATGCTCTCGCCCTTTCGTTTGCGGCCGTTATAAAGGCGCCACGGCTCCGGCCGCTGACGGCGCGGATCCCAGCGGTGATGCGCGTTACGGAATGAAAACACGCGCTCCTTGGCGCGGGATTTCTCCTCGTCGCGCCGCGCGCCTCCGATCGCCGCATCGAAGCGGTGCGTATCAAGCGCCTGCCGCAGCGCCTGCGTCTTCATCACGTCGGTATGGAGGTCGGAACCGTGCGTGAAGGGATTGATTCCGCGGGCGAGCCCGTCCGGGTTCACATGGACGATGAGATCAAGACCGAGATCGCGCACCCGCTTGTCCCGGAACGCGATCATGTCCCGGAACTTCCATGTGGTGTCCACGTGCAGCAACGGGAACGGTGGCTTTGCCGGATAGAACGCCTTCAATGCGAGGTGCAGCAGGACGGACGAGTCCTTACCGATCGAGTACAGCATCACGGGATTGTCACACTCGGCGACGGCTTCGCGGATGATGTAGATGCTCTCTGCCTCCAGCCGCTGCAGATGAGTGAGCGCCGCCGACGCCCGCTGATGCGGCGTAACTGTGGTTGCGGGCCTCTCGGTGACGAGAGTGGAGATCGATGGGAGGGCGTTCATGGAACCGCGCCTTGTGCGTCAGCCGGAGCGGAGGCGGAGTTTGTCGCCGGCCTTGCCACGGTGCGGGGGACGTGCAGCCCGCATTCCTTCTTCCCTTCCTGTTCCCACCACCAGCGTCCGGCGCGCTCCGGCTCGCCTGGCGCAACTGCACGCGTGCAGGGAGCGCAACCGATCGACAGGAAGCCACGATCGTGCAGCGTGTTGTAGGGAATGGCCTGTTCGTGCACGAAATCGACCACTCGGGCGCGCGTCCAATCAAACAGCGGGTTCACCTTGAGAACGCCATGCGCCTCGTCGACCGCGGCATAGGCCATTCCGCTCCGGTTGGCGGATTGGTCCGCCCGCATGCCCGAGATCCAGACTGCGGCGCCCGCGAGCGCGCGGCCGAGAGGTTCGACCTTGCGAACGAAGCAGCACTTCTGCCGCGCCGTCACCGATGATCTGAATCCGTCGATGCCCTGGCGCGCGACCAGTGTCTCAAGCCCTCTATGGTCAGGGTAAAGTCCGCGAATGCGCCGGCCATAGCGCCGTTCCGTCTCCGCCCAGACCCGATGCGTCTCCGGAAAGAGCCGCCCGGTATCGAGCGTGACCACTTCGATGGCCAAATCCTGGGTGAAAATGACGTGAGCGATGGCCTGGTCTTCGAGGCCAAAACTCGTGGTGAAGACGATGCGTCCCTTGATCTCCGCCCGGACCCTCGCCAGACGCTCGGCGAGGCTCGATGAAGCGAAGCCTTCCGTCAGCCGGGCGGCAAGCACGGCAACGTCTGCTCGTTCCGCGGACGGGGTGCCCGATCGCAGCCGGCGGGCAAGGGAGCCAAACCAGCGACGCGGCGATGAGCTTGATGGATCGCTTGATGGATCGGCGGCGGCGGACTCGGCCATGACAATCCCGGGCCGGACCGCGCGTAGAATCGCAAACAGGATCAAGAGGATGACGACGAAAGCATATTGCAGCACCGTGTCGAACGTGACGCCCTGCAGAAGCCAGACTGTTTGGGGGAGATCGTTGGCCGCCAACGCAGTCATCGCACCTGCTCCCGCTCTCGCGCGATCGGGGTTGCGCTCGATGCGCGGGCAAGCCGAGCCCGGAGCGCGGTGGCGCGGCCGTCGCCGGTCGGCTGATAGAACACGCTGAAGCGCCGGGTCGCCTCGACGAACGCCTCGGCGTCGGCCTCCTTCTTCACCTCGAAGGAATCGAAGCCGGCGCGCTCCAGGAACATGAACTGGTCGCGCAGAATCTCGCCGGTCGCGCGCAGCTCGCCGCGCCAGCCGTATTGCTCGCGCAACTGGCGCGCCTGGCTATAGGCGCGCCCGTCCTTGAATTTCGGGAACACCAACGCGACGAGCGCGAGCTTGTGGAGATGGGGCGCAAGCTCCGCGATCCGGCGGTCGTTCGGCCACAATACGCCGGTCACTCCCCCGCGCCGGGCGAGATCGTCGGCGTCGGCAAGCAATCGCGCCGCCGGCACGATGACGGGGATGCGATCGGGAACCGGCGCGTCGTCGAGCACGCGCTGGTAGGAGTCCTCGACGATGCGGCCGCCCTTAACGAGTGGCATAGACCCGCTCCTGGAACGGCTCGACGCCGATCCGCTTGACCGTATCGATGAACAGCTCGTCCGGCCGCTCGCGCAGCTCCAGATAGGCCGCGACGATATCCTCGACCGTGTCGACGACATCGTCATAGGGCACGGCGGGGCCCAACAGCGCGCCGACCTCGGCCTTCTCGTCGGCGCGGCCGCCGATCGTCAGTTGGAAATATTCCTCGCCGTTCTTCTCGACGCCGAGAATGCCGATGTGGCCGACGTGATGATGGCCGCAGGCATTGATGCAGCCGGAAATGTTGATGTGCAGCCGCCCGAGGCCGCGGGCGAGATCGAGATCGCGGAAGCGGCGGGTGAGCTCCTGGGCCACCGGAATCGAGCGCGTGTTGGCGAGCGCGCAATAGTCGAGACCAGGGCAGGAGATGATGTCGGAGACGAGATTGACATTGGGCGTCGCCACTCCGATCGAGTCGAGCGCGCGCCATAATTCCGGGAGATCGCGCTGGCGCACGTGCGGCAACACCAGATTCTGCTCGTGGCCGACCCGGATTTCGTTCGCGCTGTAGCGGTCGGCGAGATCGGCGATCGCGTCCATCTGCTCGGCGGTGGCATCGCCGGGCGGGCCGCCTTCGGGCTTCAGCGACAGCGTCACGATCGCATAGCCCGGCACCTTGTGGCGCCACACCGAGTTCTTGAACCAGGTATCGAAGCGGGCGTCGGCGGCGAGCCCCGCTTTCAGTTCCGCCGGCTCGTCCGCGAGCCGCTCGTAGTCGGGATAGCGGAAGCGCGAGGCGATCTCGGCGATTGCTTTGGGATCGAGCGCGAGCGCGCCGTCCTTGATCTTCTCCCATTCGGCCTCGACTTCGCGGCCGAAGGCTTCGGCGCCGATCTCGTGCACCAGGATCTTGATGCGCGCCTTGTAGATGTTGTCGCGCCGGCCGAACTGATTGTAGACGCGCAAGATCGCCTCGACGTAGCTCAGGAGATCGCGCTTGGGCAGGAACGGGCGGATGGTCTTGCCGATGAAGGCGGTGCGGCCGAGCCCGCCGCCCACCATCACCTCGAAGCCCGCCTCGCCGGCGCCGTTCTTGTGCAGGCGGAGCCCGATGTCGTGCACCTTCACCGCGGCGCGGTCGTGGCTGGCGGCGGTGATGGCGATCTTGAACTTGCGCGGCAGGAACGAGAATTCGGGATGCAGCGTCGACCACTGGCGCAAAATCTCGCCCCACACGCGCGCATCCTCGATCTCGTCGGGGGCAACGCCCGCCCACTGGTCGGTGGTGATGTTGCGGATGCAATTGCCGCTCGTCTGCATGGCGTGCATCTTCACGCTGGCGAGATCGGCCATGGCGTCGGGCAGTTCATCGAGCTTGATCCAGTTGAACTGGATGTTCTGCCGGGTGGTGAAGTGCCCGTAATTGCGGTCGTAGCGGCGCGCGACATGGGCGAGCATGCGCATCTGCTCGGACGACAACGTGCCGTAGGGAATGGCGATCCGCAGCATATAGGCGTGGAGCTGCAGATAGACGCCGTTCATGAGCCGCAAGGACTTGAATTCCTCCTCGGTCAATTCGCCCGAAAGACGGCGTTTCACCTGATCGCGGAATTCGTTGACGCGCTCGTCGACGAGAGTCTTGTCGAAATCGTCGTAGAGATACATCGCTCAGGCTCCCGGCAGCGCAATGGTGGGGCCGGCGAATCGAATCTTCTCGCGCAGATTTCCGGGCAGCACGCGCCGGTCGGCGGTGAATTCCACCGGCGCCACATAGGGATCGACTGCGCGCACGTAGTCGGCGGTGGCGGCGGCAAGCAGCGTTTTGGCATGGTCGGCGGTGGTGGCGATGGCGGCGGCGGCGATCTCGGTGGTCCATTCGCCCGCCGCGGTGCGGTAGATGACGGCGCCGTCGCCGAGCCGGTTGGCGGTGACCATCACTGGCCCGTTGATCTTCAATTTTTGCTGAAGCGGCGAGGTCATGCGACCTCCGCGGCGGCGCTGGCGGCGGCGCGCCAGGGCGCCGAGTGCCGCACCACCTCGCCCACGACGATGAGCGCCGGCGTGTTCTCCGCTTGCGCCGCGAGCGCGGGCAAGGCGTCGAGCCGGCCGACGACGGCCTTGGAATCGGCCCAGGTTCCGCGCGAAAGCACGGCGGCGGGAGTCGCCGGATCGCGGCCGGCTTTGAGGAGGCCGTCGCGCACGGCGGCGCTCTCGGCAAGGCCCATATAGACGACGACGGTGGTGGCGGGATCGGCGAGCCCGGACCAGTCGATCTCGCCTTCCTCCGCCTGGTGGGCGGTGAGGATGACGAGGCGGGTCGCCTGATTGCGCAGCGTCAGGGGAAGCTCGGCCTCGGCGGCGCAGCCGAGGATCGCGGTGACGCCGGGGACAATCGTGGCCCTCACTCCCGCGGCACGCAGCGCCTCGAGCTCCTCGCCGCCGCGCCCGAACACGAACGGATCGCCGCCCTTGAGGCGCACCACGCGCTTGCCGGCGCGCGCGGCTGCGATGACCCGGCGGTTGATCTCGGCCTGACCGATGCCCGGCTCGCCGCGCCGCTTGCCGACGAAGACGCGGGCGGCGTCGCGCCGGACCCGGTCGAGAACTGCGGCGGTGACGAGGTCGTCATAGAAGACGATGTCGGCGTCGGAAATGGCGCGGAGCGCCTTCAGCGTGAGCAGATCGGGATCGCCCGGGCCGGCGCCGACGATCGCGACCGAGCCAGACTCTTGATCGGTATCAGGCCGCGCAAGCGCGTCGAACAGGAGCGCCTCGGCGTCGGCGATGCGCCCGGCGAGCGCGGCCTCGGCGACCGGTCCGTCCACCGCCCGCTCCCAGAACTTCCGCTTGTCGGAGAATTCCTTGAAGCGCCCGGTGACGCGCGGGCGCCAGCGCCCGAGGAGCGCGGCGAGCTCGCCGATGCGGGCGGGGAGAAGCGCCTCGATCTGTTCGCGGAGGCGGCGGGCGAGTACCGGCGCCGAGCCCGAGGTGCCGACCGCCACCACCACCTCGCCGCGGTCGACGATCGCCGGCATGATGAAGGAGGAAAGCTCGGGGCGGTCGACCACGTTCACTGGAATCCGGCGGGCGCGCGCCCAGGCCGAAACCGCGCGATCGATGGGATCGCCGGCCGCCGAGATCACCGCCGCGGCGCCGACGAGATCGAAGTCGAGCGGCGGGCGGGAGAAAATTTCGACTTCGGAGTCGGGCTCGGCGCGGCGATCAACGGGCGCCGCGAACCAGCGCACCCGTGCGCCGGCGGCGCGCACCAGCCGCAACTTGTTTTCGATCGCCTCGCTCGCACCGACGAGCACGACCTCGCGCCCGGCGAGATCGAGAAAAACGGGAAGGAAGCGCATGGGCCCGGGTCCAATTCCCCTATCTAACTGTTCTTTGTTACTGTACTACGCTGGATATAAGTGTAAATAGATTAATTGCACGAAAATATAGTGTAATTATTGCTGAGCTAGTGTCTATTCGCAGATTGATAAATTGAACAGAAATAGATCGGTATTTATATTCCAAGCCATTGCAAAATAAGTAGAATTCTCATCTCTCGATCCACGCGATCGCCTGTAGCCGGAATCTGGGCCGGCTCAAGGGTGATCGGATATGCTGGGCGCGGCTCAAGTCGCAAAGGTGCGATGGCCTCCATGGAAACCACAAAGAGACTGCTGTGCTGGTGCGCCGCGGCCTTGCTGCTCGCGGGCGCCGTAACTCACGCGCACGCGCAAACGGGCGGCCGCGTCTATCTCACCGACGTCAAGGGCGCGATCGGCGTCGCCACCGAGCGCCAACTCGCGCGCGCGCTCGACCAGATCAAGGGCGAGAGCGGCGCGGTTCTGATCATGCGCCTCGATACCCCGGGCGGGCTCGTCTCCTCCACCCGCGACATCATCCAGTTGATGATCGCCGCCCCCGTTCCCGTGGTGGTCTATGTGGCGCCGGCGGGCGCGCGCGCGGCTTCCGCCGGGACCTTCCTGGTCTATGCCGCCCATGTCGCCGCCATGGCGCCCGGCACCAATCTCGGCGCCGCCACCCCGATCTCGCCCGGTGGATTCCCGGGTCTCCCCGGCCAAGAGCCGAAGGAGAAGAAGGACGGGAAGGACGCCGCCCCCGCCTCGCAGCAGGCGGCCGAGAAGAAGGCGATCAACGACGTGGTGGCGATGTTGCGCTCGCTCGCGCAATTGCGCGGGCGCAGCGTCGATTTCGCCGAGAAGGCGGTGCGCGAGGCGGCGACCATGACCGCCGTGGAAGCGAAAAAGGAGAACGTGATCGACGTGGTCGCCGCGAGCCTCGACGAGCTGCTCGCCGCGATCGACGGCAAGAAGGTCAAAGTCGGAGAGTCCGAGCGCACGCTCGCGACCAAAGGCGCCGCGGCGAAGACGATCGAGCCCGACTGGCGCACGCGGCTGCTCGCGGTGATTTCCGATCCCAACATCGCCTTCATCCTCTTGATGATCGGCTTCTACGGCGTGATCCTCGAATTCTGGCATCCCGGCACGCTCGCCCCCGGGGTGATCGGCGCGATCTGCCTCATTCTCGCGCTCATTTCGCTCTCGACCCTGCCGGTGCACTATGGCGCGCTGGCGCTCCTCCTCCTCGGCATCGCGCTGATGGTGGCGGAGGTGTTCACGCCCGGGACCGTGGTTCTCGGGATCGGCGGGGTGATCGCCTTCATTGTCGGCGCGATCTTCCTGTTCGAGGGCGGCGATACCGATATCGATATATCCGTATCGCTGCCGGTGGTCTTGGGTGCCGCGGCGACCACCGCTGGCCTGGTCTTCGGTATCGTCGGCGCCGCCATCCAGGCGCGGAAGCGCCCGGCCTCTACCGGCGCCGAGGAAATGATCGGCGCCCGCGCCCGGGTGATCGAATGGCAGGGCGAGCGCGGCCGCGTGCGCGTGCACGGCGAGATCTGGGCCGCCCGCGCCGGGCGCGCGCTCAAGGCCGATGATAGCGTGCGCGTGGTCGGGCGCGAGGGACTGACCCTGATCGTCGAGGCATAGAGACGGAGAGATTCCATGTGGTACGCCATTCCCAATTGGGCCGGGCTCGTCGTCCCGATCATCGCCTTCGTGCTCCTGCTCGCCTACTCGTTCCGCATCCTGCGCGAGTACGAGCGCGGCGTCGTGTTCCTGCTCGGACGGCTGTGGAAGGTGAAGGGGCCGGGGCTGATCCTGGTGCTTCCCGGCATCCAGCAGATGGTGCGCGTCGATCTCAGAACGCGCGTGCTCGACGTGCCGCCGCAGGACGTGATCTCGCGCGACAACGTCTCGGTGCGCGTGAACGCGATCGTCTTTTACCGAGTGATGGACCCCGAGAAGGCGATCATCCAGGTCGAGTTCTTCGATGTGGCGACCAGCCAGCTCGCCCAGACGACGCTGCGCTCGGTGCTCGGCCAGCACGACCTCGACCAGATGCTGGCGGATCGGGAAAAGCTCAATGCGGAAATTCAACGAATTCTCGACTCCCAGACCGACGTTTGGGGGATCAAGGTGTCGAACGTCGAGATCAAGCACGTCGACCTCAACGAGACCATGATCCGCGCCATCGCCAAACAGGCGGAGGCGGAGCGCATCCGGCGCGCCAAGGTGATCGACGCCGAGGGCGAGCTGCAGGCCTCGGAGAAGCTGGTGCAGGCAGGCAAGATTCTGTCCGCGAGTCCGCAGGGGATGCAGTTGCGCTATCTCACCGCGCTGCAGAACATCGCCGGTGAGCGCGCCCGCACCATCGTGTTTCCGGTGCCGATCGACCTCTTCGACAAATTGCGCGGG
>JAHFPO010000185.1 GCA_023266695.1 Hyphomicrobiales bacterium
GGGCGGGCCATGTGCGAGAAGCTGAAGGAGCTGATCCCGCCGCACATGTTCCAGGTGCCGATCCAGGCCGCGATCGGCGGCAAGATCATCGCGCGCGAGACCGTGCGCGCGTTCCGCAAGGACGTGACGGCGAAATGCTACGGCGGCGACGTGACGAGGAAACGCAAACTTCTGGAGAAGCAGAAGGAAGGCAAGAAGAAGATGCGCCAGTACGGCAAGGTCGACATCCCGCAGGAGGCCTTCATTGCCGCGCTGAAGGTGGATGGGTGAGGACGCGGACAGCGGCGCGCCCTTCCAACCGACCAATCGCCTCGGAGTTCTCCTTGTTTTTCTCCTAAGATGTTGACAATACTGCGTTAAATCTTATTTGCGAATGGTTCTCAATTGCATTAGCATCATGCCCGCGTCTCTTTCGATGCCTAGGAGAAACCGGATATGCGGAAATTGCGGGCCTCACGTCTATCGATTGCCGTGCTTGCCGCCGTTTGCGCCGCCGCGCCGGCCGAGGCGGCGGGCGACCTCTCGAAACAGACGCCGATCGAGGTCGTGGTCGAGCTCGGCAAGCCGGGCACGCATGCCTTCCTGCCGAACAAGCTCCGCTTCGAGACCGGCAAGCTCTACAAGCTCGTGCTCAAGAACCCGAGCACCGACCCGCACTACTTCACCTCGCACGGCTTCACCCAGCTCATCTATACCCGCAAGGTCCAGGTGACGCAGGAGAGGAACGGCAAGACCGTGACGCTCGCCGAGTTCAAGGGCGCGATCCGCGAGATCGAGGTCTATCCCGGCCAATCGGCCGAATGGTGGTTCGTGCCGGTGGCGACCGGGCGCGTCACCGATCTCCGCTGCGGGGTCGCCGGCAAGGACGGCAAGAGCCACGCCGAGCACGGCATGGTGGGCGAGATCGTGATCGAATAACCGGACGCCCGCGCGGACGACTCGCGCGCCGTCAATCGTCGTCGTCGTCCGCAGGCGGCGCGCGCTTTTTCGACACGGCCCGCTTGCGCACGGAGGGCGCCTTGCTCTCCGCTTTCGGCTCGGACGCCATCGTTTCCCGCGCCGTTTCGGCGATCTCCGGCGCGGCCGTCGAGATCGCGCTCGCCGGCATCAATACCGGGACGGCGGCCACGCCGGTGCTCGCGACCACGATCTGCGTGGCGGAGACCTGACCTTGCACCAGCGAAAACAGCTTCGCCGCGTTGTCGGGATGCAGCCGCACGCAGCCCTTGGAGGCGCGATTGCCGAGCCGGGACACGTGGATGGTGCCGTGGATGGCGTAGCCCTCGTGGAAGAAGATCGAATAGGGCATCGGCGCCCAATCGTATTTGCGCGAGTGCCACTTGCGCTCGAAGCGCTGCGGCCGGTAGGCGCCCGAGGGCGGGCCGCCGCCAAGGCCGGTGGAGATCGGCCAGCGATATTTTTCGGCGCCGTCGACCACGACAGTCATGCGTTGCGCCGACTTGTCGATATGGACGATCACCTCCGCCCGCGCGTGCCCGGCGACCGGCAACGTAAGCGCCATGGCCGCGGCCGCAAGCGCGGCGGTATGAGCGAGGCGATGCATCGGAGAATCCCCGGTTTTTTGCATAGAAGACGCCATCACCCATTAAGGCAAGCGAGGTTAAGATTTTCCACAATTCCAGCGATTGCAGGGGCGCGGCGGCGGAGGCGGCGTTCACTTCCCTTCAATCTTGCATGCCTAGGCTCCGCTTATACCGGAGACGCCGCTTGTCCCTCGCCGATCCCGCCATCCCCGCCTATGCCCCCGCTCCCGCCGCCGGGATCGGGGCGCGCTACCCATCGGCGCCTCTCATTCTCGTCGCCTGGGTCGCGGTCGCCGCCGCCTCGCTTCTCGGCGGGCCGCCCGTGTTCGATCGCATGTCGACGGACGATTTCATGCGCCTCGCGGAGGTGCGCGATCTTCTCGGCGGACAGGGCTGGTTCGATCTCACCCAATACCGGCTCGATCCGCCCGTGGGCGTCGCCATGCACTGGTCGCGCATCGTCGATCTGCCGATCGCCGCCCTTATTCTCGCTCTCACCCCGGTGCTCGGCCGCGCCGGAGCCGAACTCGCGATGGCCGCGATCTGGCCGCAGCTCTTGCTCATTCCCGCGCTCGTGCTCGCGGCCGTGATCGCCCGCCGCCTCGCCGGCGAAACGGCGGCGCTCGCCGCCGTGCTGCTGGCGGCGGTGTCGGCGCCGGCGCTCGTCCATTTCCGTCCGGGCGGGCTCGATCATCACGGCCTCCAGCTCGTGCTGCTCCTCGCCGCGACCGCGGGCGCGATGGCGCCGGGCCACAAGCAACTCGCGCCCGCCGTCGGAGGATTGGCGGCCGCGCTTTCGATCGCGGTCGGGATCGAGATGATGCCGGCGCTGATCGCGTTGCTCACGGCGGTTGGTTTGCGTTGGGCGATCGAGGGCGAGGCGGCGGAGCGCATGGTTGCGAGCTTCGCTCTCGCCTTCGGCGCCGGCACCGCCCTGTTGTTCGCCGCCACGGTGCCGCCCGCCGCCTGGGGCGCGCCGGTCTGCGACTCTTTGTCGGCGGCGTGGCTTGCGGGAGCGGCACTTTCCGGCGGCGGGCTCGCGCTGCTCTCCGCTTCGAGCAGGCTTCTTCAAAGCATACGTGCGCGTCTTTTCGCCGGCATCGCCGCGGGATTGGCGGCGATCGGGCTCGTCGCCCTCGCCTTCCCGTTCTGTCTCGGCGATCCCTTTGCCACGCTCGATCCCCGCATGACCGCGCTTTGGCTCGACCACGTGGCGGAGACCCAGAGCGCGCTCGACATCGTGAGAAACTCTTCGGCCGAGGCGCTCCCGATCTATCTCCCGCCGCTCGCGGCCGCGGCGCTCGGCGGGCTCGCGGCATGGCGCGCGCGGCCGGGCGAGCGGATGGTTTTTCTCGTGCCCCTCTTCACGCTTCTCGCTCTTGCCGCGGTCGCGCTCTGGCAGGAGCGCGGCGCGGGAGGAGCAAATCTGCTGGCGCAGGCCGTGCTCGCCGCCGCCCTCGTCCGCCTGGTCGGGACAGGCGACAGCATCCGTATACGTCTTCGCCTGCTGGTCGCGAGCCTCGCGGTTTCGAGCCCATTCCTGGTGATCGCCGGCCAGGGAATTGGCCTCGCGCTTTCGGCGGTCGATCCGGGCCGTCCGGTCCTCGTCTATGACGGCCCCGCCGCCTGCCGCCGGCCCGCCGACATTACGCCCCTCAAGCGGCTCGCGCCCGGCCTCGTCGTCTCCTTCGTCGATCTCGGCCCCGCCATCCTCGCCGAGACCAAGCATTCGATCCTGGCCGCGCCCTATCACCGCAATGGTGTCGGCAACATCGCGGCCTTCGACCTGTTGCTCGGCGACGATGCGACGGCGATGCGCGTGCTCGCAGAAAGACGGATCGATTATGTCGCGATCTGCCCCGGCTCGCCCGAGCGCATCAATTTCGAGCGCGCGGCGCCGGAGGGTCTCACCGCCCGGCTTTCCCGCGGCGAGGTGCCGGATTATCTCGAAGCCACCGGCGATCCAGCAAAGCCGTTGCGGGTCTTCCGCGTGCGGCGCTGAGCATTCTTTTTTCCC
>JAHFPO010000186.1 GCA_023266695.1 Hyphomicrobiales bacterium
CGGGCTCGGCGAGGTCCACGAAGCGAATGGCGCGCCGGCCGACCTTGTCTTCGTAAGCGGGCCCGATGCCGCGGCCCGTCGTCCCGATGCGCTTGAGTGCCGCGGTCTCGCGCGCGACATCGAGCTCGCGATGAAGGGAAAGGATCAGCGCGCAATTGTCGGCGATGCGCAGATTCGCGGGCGTGATTCGCACCCCCTGGCCGGTGAGCCGGTCGATCTCGTCGACGAGCGCATAGGGATCGAGCACGACCCCGTTGCCGATCACCGCGAGCTTTCCCGGCCGCACCACGCCCGCCGGCAACAACGAGAGCTTGAAGGTGGTGCCATCGACCACCAGGGTGTGACCGGCATTATGGCCGCCCTGGAAACGGACGACCACGTCAGCCTGCTCGCTGAGCCAGTCGACGATCTTGCCTTTACCCTCGTCGCCCCATTGGGCCCCGACGACGACGACGTTCGGCACCTCATGCACTCCCCGGTACCTGGGACACTCAGACGAAGCCCCGGCGCGACATGGCCGGGGCTAGGCGTTCGTACCGGATCGGGAGGATGGAGGCAAGGAGCACGACGGGAGACAAGCCCTGCCGCGGATTTCCGGCGGTCCCGGCCGAGGTCCCCTGCCGGCCGGGCGAGCGGGAGGTCCTGTTTCAGAACTTCAGCGGCTTGGCCTGCTGCACGTGCGGCAGTTTCTGGATTTTGACCAAGAGCTCGGGAGGCGCCACTCCGTCGATCTCTACGAGCGCGATGGCATTGCCGCCCGGCGCTTCGCGGCCGACATGGAAGGTCGCGATATTGATCCGGGCGTCGCCCAGCAACGTCGCGAAGCGGCCGATGAAGCCCGGCTTGTCCTCGTTGGTGATGTAGATCATCGAGGGGCCGAATTCGGCGTCCATGCGGATGCCCTTGATATTGACGATGCGCGGCCGCCCATCGGCATAGACGGTCCCGGCGACGCTGCGCTCCAGCCGATCGGTCACCACCGTGAGCTTGATCAGGCTGTCGTAATCGCCCTCGGCCTCGCGCGTCGTCTCCTCGACCACGATGCCGCGCTCCCTGGCGACAATGGGCGCCGAGACGACGTTCACCTCTTGCAACATGGGGCGCAACAGCCCCGCGACCGCGGCCGAGGTGAGCGCCTTGGTCTTCATTTGTGCGACCGCCCCTTCATAGCTGAGGCGCACCGTCCTGATCCCGGACTCGGTCAACTGGCCGGCGAAGGAGCCGAGCTTCTCCGCGAGCGCGATGAAAGGCTTGAGCTTCGGCGCCTCCTCGGCGGTGATCGAAGGGAAATTGACCGCGTTGTAGATCGCGCCGCGCAGGAGATAATCCGACATCTGCTCTGCGATCTGCATCGCCACGTTCTCCTGCGCCTCGCTGGTGGCGGCCCCGAGATGAGGCGTGCAGACGACGTTCGGATGCCCGAACAGCGGGTTCTCGGTCGCCGGCTCGGCCGAGAACACGTCGAAGGCGGCGCCCGCCACCTGGCCGGAATCGAGCGCCTTGCGCAGGGCTATCTCGTCCACCAGCCCGCCGCGCGCGCAATTGACGATGCGCACGCCTTTCTTGGCGCGGGCCAGTGTCTCGGCGTTGAGGATATTCCTGGTCTTGTCGGTCAGCGGCGCATGCAGCGAGATGAAATCGGCGCGCGCCAGAAGTTCTTCGAGCTCGACCTTCTCGACGCCGAGATCGATCGCGCGCTCGGGCGACAGATACGGATCGTAGGCGATCACCTTCATCTTCAGGCCGAGCGCCCGATCGGCGACGATCGAGCCGATGTTACCGCAGCCGATGACGCCCAGCGTCTTGGCCGTGAGCTCGACGCCGAGGAAGCGGTTCTTCTCCCACTTGCCGGCTTGGGTGGAGATATCGGCCTGCGGAATCTGGCGCGCCAGTGCCAATAGAAGCGCGATCGCGTGTTCCGCCGTGGTGATCGAATTGCCGAACGGCGTGTTCATCACGATGATGCCCTTGGCGGTCGCGGCGGGCACGTCGATCGTATCGACGCCGATGCCGGCGCGGCCGATCACCTTGAGCTTCGAGGCGGCGGCAATGACTTTCTCGGTCACCTTGGTGGCCGAGCGCACGGCAAGGCCGTCATAATTGCCGATGATCTTGATGAGCTCGTCGCGATCGAGACCGGCCTTCACCTCGGTCTCGACGCCGCGATCCTTGAAAATCTGCACCGCCGTGGGCGAGAGCTTGTCGGCGATCAGGACCCGGGGAGCCATTTCGAGCCTCCCTCACGCCGCTTTCTGCAGCGCGGCCTTGGCCTCGCCGAAGGCCCAGTCGAGCCAGGGGAACAGCGCCTCGAGATCGGCGGCCTCCACGGTGGCGCCGGCCCAGATGCGCAGGTGCGGCGGCGCATCGCGATGACCGGCGACGTCATAGGCGGCGTTTTCCTTTTCCAGCGCCGCCGCCATCGCCCCGATGAAAGCCGCTTGCGCCTCCGGCGTGAGCGCCTTGACCGCGGGATCGATGATTGCGAGACAGACCGAGGTATTCGAGCGGATTGCCTTGTCGCGCGCGAGAAACTCGACCCATCCGGTGCGTCCGACCCAGCTCCCGATGATCGCGAGATTGTCGTCTGCGCGCTTCATCAGCGCCGGCAGTCCGCCGATCGACTTCGCCCAGGCGAGCGCGTCGAGATAATCCTCGACGCAAAGCAACGACGGCGTGTTGATGGTCTCGCCCTCGAAGATCGCCTCGTTGAGCTTTCCGCCCTTGGTCAAGCGGAAGATCTTCGGCAGCGGCCATGACGGCGTGTAGCTTTCGAGCCGCTCGACCGCGCGGGGCGAGAGGACGAGCATGCCGTGCGCCGCCTCCCCGCCCAGCGCCTTCTGCCAGGAGAAAGTCACGGCATCGAGCTTGCTCCAGGCGAGCGCCTGCGCGAAGGCGGCGGACGTCGCATCGCAGATGGTGAGGCCGGCGCGGTCGGCCTTGATCCAGTCGCCGTCCGGCACCCGCACTCCCGAGGTGGTGCCGTTCCAGGTGAACACCACGTCGCGGGAAAAATCGACTTCCGCGAGCTTGGGCAGCGCGCCATAGGGCGCCTTCAGCGTGCGCACGTCCTTGAGCTTCAATTGCTTGACAATGTCGGTGACCCAGCCCTCGCCGAAGCTTTCCCAGGCGAGCACGTCGACGCCGCGCGCGCCCAGGAGCGACCACAGCGCCATTTCGACCGCGCCGGTGTCGGAAGCGGGCACGATGCCGATGCGGTAGCCGGCGGGCACGCCCAGCACCTCGCGCGTGAGCTCGATCGCGCGCTTGAGCCTGGCCTTGCCGGGCTTGGAGCGGTGCGAGCGGGCGAGGACTGCGTCTTTGAGGTTTTCGAGTTTCCAGCCGGGGCGCTTGGCGCAAGGACCGGAGGAGAAATACGGCACGCGCGGGCGCGCGGCGGGAGGATTCGTCATGGCTCTACCCTTCCAGATAGATGCCCCTCGGTGGGGAGGGGTGTCCCGCCGATGGGCATAGGCGGAAGGGGCGGAAGCCGTCAAGGGCGGCTATCGCCCAAGACGCGACAAGGTCAACGGGCTTTAACCCCCGCGAA
>JAHFPO010000079.1 GCA_023266695.1 Hyphomicrobiales bacterium
CAACCTGATCTGGCCGCGCGCCGAGGAAGCGATCGCGCGGGCCGCCGTCGCCGCCGGCATTCCCTACACGCTGTCGACGCCGGCGACGACCTCGCTCGAACGCATGGCCGAGGTCGCGAGCGAAAACGTCTGGTTCCAGCTCTACGTCGGGCGCTCCGAGGAAATGGTGGCCGATCTCGTCGTCCGCGCCGAGCGCGCCGGCTACGACGTGATGCTGGTCACCGTCGACGTGCCGGTGGCGCCGCGCCGGCTGCGCGACATCAAGAACGATTTCTCGATGAAATTCCGTTTCACCCCGCGCGTGATCTACGAGCTCATGACCCATCCGTGGTGGTCGCTGCAGACGCTCGCCGCCGGCCTGCCGCGCTCGGTCAACATGGAGCGCTACGCCCCCGCCGGCGCGCTCGCGACCGCGCGCTACGTGTCATCCCAGATCACCGGACGCTTCGACTGGGACGATCTCAAGGAGCTGCGCGACCGCTGGCCGCGCAAGCTAGTGGTGAAGGGGCTGTTGAGCGCCGAGGATACTTTGCGCGCGCGCGATCTCGGCTGCGACGGCGTGGTGGTCTCCAACCACGGCGGGCGCCAGCTCGGCTCGCTGCCCGCGACCATCGACGTGCTGCCGGAAATCCGCGCCGCCGTCGGCCCGACCTTTCCGTTGCTCATCGACAGCGGCGTGCGCTCGGGCGAACACATCGCCAAGGCGCTCGCCTCCGGCGCGGATTTCGTCCTGGTCGGACGGGCGATGATGTACGCGGTGGCGGCCCTTGGCCTGAAAGGACCGAAAATCGCGATCGACCTCTTGCTCGCCGAGCTGATGAATACGCTCGGCCAGATCGGCTACACCGACATCGCGGGCCTGAAGGCGGCGGCGCCGGTGATCCGGCGGCGGTGAGGTCCGCCGACAAAAAACTTCCCTCCCCCTGAAAGGGGGAGGATGGCGAGGCCGCGCCGCCGAGCAAAGCGAGGGTCCGGCGCGGCTGCTCATTTGAATTCGCGCTGGCCGCTCTCCGCCTTCGCTCAGGCGGCTCACCAGCGCGAACGTGCGAACCGGGTGGGGGTCATTGCACCTTCACACATCATTGCCCGCGACCCCGCCCCGCCCCTTTCAGGGGAGGGACGAGAGGATCACCGCCGCTTCTTCCTCTTTACTCTCTTCTTGCTCTTCTTTCTCGATTTCTTCGCCGCCCTCTTTTTCGCCTTCGCTTTCTTCTTCGGCCGTGTCCTGGATTTCGCCTTGGCCTTCGGCTTCGCCTTGGCTGCCGGCGACGGACTCGGCATCGGCCTCGCCAGCGGCGGAGATGGCGGCTTCGCCATCGGCATCGGCCTCGCCGCCGCGAAGGCGCGGGCGAGGAACCCGAGCGAGCGATCCCACGCGATCTTCGCGCTCGCCGGCTCGTAGCTCGCGCGCTCGTCGCAGTGGAAGCCGTGACCAGCGCCGGCATAGACGTGGATTTCACACTCGGGGCGCTTGGCGCGGATATTCGCCACGTCGGTCATCGGGATGTGGGTATCGAGCTCGCCGAAATGCATCTGGGTCGGAGAGCGCGGTTTTTCGTCGGCGTGCTTGGCGATCATGCCGCCGTAGTAGCAGACCGCCGCCGCGAGCCCGCCGAGCCTCGCCGCCGCCAGGAAGGCGACGGTGCCGCCCATGCAGAAGCCGATGATCGCGACCGCACCCTCGCGTTTCATCAGCTCGACGGCGGCGCCGGTGTCGAGCATGACTTTCGCCCAGTCGATCCGGACCATGTACTCGCGCACCTTGGCGATCTCGGCCTCGGAATAGCCGGTCTCGAAATCGCGGTGGAGCCGATCGAAGATCTGCGGCGCGAGCGCGCTGTAACCCGCCGCGGCCAGCCGGTCGCAGACCGCGCGGATGTGGTGATTGACGCCGAAGATTTCCTGGATGACGACGATGCGGCCTTTCGGCGGCCCAGCCGGATCGGCGCGATAGGCGCCGAGCTGATGACTGTCGGCGGCCCTCAATATGAGATTGCGTCCCATGGTGTCTCCCCCAACAATGGTGGGCCCGGGAGGACTCGAACCTCCAACCAGACCGTTATGAGCGGTCGGCTCTAACCATTGAGCTACGGGCCCGCCGGGCGAGGACCGTAGCAAGCGGCCCGGGGGTGGACAACGGCCGGCGTGAACAACCTCACTTCGCCGGCGTGAGGCGCAACACTTTACCGTCGGTGGCGTCGGTGAGGAGCCAGAGCGCGCCGTCCGGCCCCTGGCGCACGTCCCGGATGCGATGGCCGAGATCGGCGAGCAAACGCTCCTCCTTGACGACCTTCTCGCCGTCGAGCTCGAGCCGGTTGAGATGCGTCAAGGCCAGCGCGCCCACGAACAGATTGCCGCGCCAGCCGGGAAAGGCGTCGCCGGTATAGAACGCCATGCCGGAAGGGGCGATCGACGGCGTCCAATGATAGATCGGCTGCTCCATGCCCTCCTTGTGGGTGCTTTCGTGGATCTTGGCGCCGGAATAATCGACGCCGTAGCCGATCACCGGCCAGCCGTAGTTCTTGCCGGCAAGCGGCACGTTGATCTCGTCGCCGCCCTTGGGCCCGTGCTCGACGATCCACAGCTTGCCGGTCGCGGGATGGATCGCGGCGCTTTGCGGATTGCGGTGGCCGTAGGACCAGATCTCGGGACGCGCGTCGGCGCGGCCGACGAAGGGATTGTCCGGCGGCACCGCGCCGTCGGCGCCGATGCGCACGACCTTGCCCTGATGATTGGAAAGGTCCTGGGCGGTCGCCTTCAGATTGCGTTCCCCGAGGGCGACGAAGAGATTGCCGTCGCGCGCGAAGGCGAGCCGCGAGCCGAAATGGAAACCGCTGCGCACCGCCGGCTCCTGGCGGAAGATGACTTTCACGTCGTCGAGCTGCGCCGCGCCCTCTTCCTCCACCAGGCGGGCGTGGGCGACGCTGGTGCCATTGCCGCCGTCGCGGGGCTCGCCATAGGTGAAATAGATGCGCTTGGAGGTGGCGAAGTCGGGCGCGAGCGCGACGTCGAGCAGCCCGCCCTGCCCGACCGCGGCGACCGCCGGAACGCCCGCGACCGGCGGCGACAATTTGCCGTCACGATCGAGGATGCGCAGCCGTCCCGGCCGCTCGGTGACGAGCATGCGGCCGTCAGGCAGGAAGACGAGACCCCAGGGATGTTCGAGCCCGCGCGCGATGGTCTCGACGCGGAATTTCTCCCTGCTACTCGCGATCACATCGCCCTTGTCCCGGGCGAACGCGGGCGCGGCGATGAAAGCGACGAGAATCGCTAGCGCAATGGGTGTCGGCACGGGCGGCACTCCGGCGAAGGCGGCTTCAAGCTAGGGCGCCCGCGCCCAGCGCGCCAGCGTGTTCGCGCCGATGTGATCGCGGCCTATGCCGCGTTGATGCTGAGCGCGAGCACCAGCGCGCAGATCGAGAGCACCAGCGCGACCGTGACGATCGCCTCGGAACAGGCAAAGCCGGAGCGCCGGTGGCGCACGGCGGCCTCAATCGAGCGCCGCACGATCGCAGCGCGAACTTCAGGCATGAGTTTCTCCACGGATGGGCATCGCCCGCCCGCGATGATTCTCGCGCCCGATCGAGTCGCGCCCGAGTCGGGATCATGGCGCGGGCGGACGAGCCGATGGCAAAACCGTGGCGGCGCTACGCCCGGGCGAGCCTGTCCCAGCCGGCGCTCGCGCCCGCCGGGCGCTCGCTCATCGCCACATGGCCGGGCTCGGCGGCGACGCGGGCGAGCCAATCCATCACGGCGGGATAGCCGGCAAGGTCGAAGTCGCCCTCGGGCGCCACGTGGGTATGGGCATAGAGCGCGAGGTCGGCGACGGTGGTGCGCGGGCCCACGAAATAGGCATGGCTGGCGAGATGCCGCTCCATCAGCGAGAGCGCGAGATACCCCTGCTCCATCCAATGGTCGATGTCGTGGGTCTTGAGCTCGCGCCCGCCCTTGACCAAATGGAGCCAGAAGCGGGCCGCCGCGATCGAAGGCTCGTGGCTGTGCTGCTCGAAGAACATCCAGCGCAGCACTTCGGCGCGCTCGAGCCGATCCTCCGGCATGAACCGCGTGCCTTCGGCGAGATAAGCGAGGATCGCATTCGACTCGGCGAGGTGGCGTCCGCCCGCGAGTTCCAGCACCGGCACGCGGCCTTCGGGATTCCTGGCGAGAAACTCGGGCGTGCGGGTCTCGCCCTTGAGGATATCGACCTCGACCAGGCGGTAGGAAATCCCGAGGCGCGCGAGCAGAAGCCGCGCCTTGTAGCTGTTGCCGGAGTTCTGCATCGAATAGAGGGTGTACATGCAGCTCCTCGATGACCTTCGGCGCGGCGGCGCGACAGGTCACGAATGAATTCACTCCGCCGCGATGCGATGAGCGCGGGCGTAGGCTAGCAGCGCGTCGTCGGCGACCGGAACAATCGGCGTGAAATCGCGGTGCGCGATCCACTCCGGCCGGGTGAACTTGGTGATGTGGTTGGAGACGGCGCACAGCGTGAGATAGACGATCTTGCGCGGATAGGGCGTGATGTTCGGCGGCGAGGCGTGCACGAGATTGCCGTGGAACATCAGCACCGAGCCGGGCTTGCCGGTCGGCGCCACGATGCCGACGCCCCCTTTTGGCGCTGCTTCCTCCGCGAGCCGCGTCACCGTCTCCTTATCGAGCGTCCATAGCGGATATGACGTGGTGAGCTTGTCATGGCCAGCCGCGAAGACGCCCTGCTTGTGGGTCTTCGGAATGAGCATCAACGGTCCGTTGATGGGATAAACCTCGTCCAGAAAAATGGCGATGTTCATCGCCCGCGGCTCCGGCATGCCGTCGTCGCGCGCCCAGGTGCCGTAGTCCTGGTGCCATTGCCACACGTCGCCCTCGAACGCCGCCTTGGCGTTGAGCTTGAACTGGTGGACGTAGACCTCCTCGCCGAAATATTGCCGTAGCGGCTCGACCAGGCGCGGATGGTGCGCCATCAGGCGGAAAACTTCGTTGAATGTGTGGGCGGCAAACGCGGTGCGCGGCGCGCCGGTTTTCTCGCGCCACACCTCCTGGCGGTCCTGCTGCAGGATCGCCTCGCCTTCGGTGCGCAGAAGCGCGACCTCTTCCTCCGAAAAGCAGTTGGGAAAGAAGACATAGCCCTCTTCGTCGAAGCTGCGGAGTTGTTCGGCGGTGAGCTTCATGACGGCCTCCCTCGTGGGGCCCGCGGCCCGGGCTCTTGCCCCTATTTTATCAGGCGGAAAGGAGAAAGCGACCACGAAGAGCCGAGGTCGGCGGCGGCCCGGCGGAGCGCGATTGTGAACAGCACCACGAGCGCGATGAGGCCGAGCGGCAGCAGCAGATATTCGGCGAGCGCGCGGGTGACGAGCGGCGCGATCCAGGCGAAGGCGAGCGCGCTCTTCTCATAGGGCAGAAAGCCGCGTGCGAGCCCGTGGGCGGCGAGGAAGGCGATCGCCGGCGCCATCACCACCAGATCATAGTCGAGGAGATAGGGGGTCGAGATGAGCGCGCCCGCGAGCAGCGCCGCCGCCTTGAGGGCGAAGACCGCCTCGCTCCGCCACAACCGCGCGAGCAGGACCATGACGGCGAGCGTGGCCGCCGCCTGCACCCCGTAGGCGAGCGGCACCGGCGCTCCCCACAGCCGCACGGCGGCGAACGGGCTCTGGATCTTGTGGAACCCGGTGGCGCCCAGCTCCAGCACCACGGTGCGGGTGAATTCGAAGCTGTCGCGGAAGGCGAGCCAGGTCGCGCTCCCGAAGGCGACGAGGGTGAGGGCAGAGAGGACGGCGACCGTCGCGGTGGCGGCGGCAAAGACGCGCCAGCGCCCGCTGACGGCGAGCACCAGCGGGATCAGCAGTCCGAAATGCGGCTTGTAGGCGAGCAGCCCGAACAGGATTCCGGCGAGTACCGGCCGGCGGTCGATGAGGATGAGCCCGCCGCCGATCAGGCTGGCGGTGAGGAAGCCGTTGTGCCCATGGCCGAGATTGACATAGACCGCCGGGAACCCGAGCGCGGGCAAGAGCCACAAAGTCGCGCCGATTCCCCCTTCACCTCGCCCCTTTGGGGAGAGGTCGACCGCGCGCAGCGCGGTCGGGTGAGGGGGAACTGAGTCAGATACAGCCGCCGATCCCCCCTCACCCCGGCCCTCTCCCCACAGGGGAGAGGGAGAAAGAAATGTGCGAGCGACAATCGCGCGCACCACCGCGAGATAAGGCACGAGCGTCGCCGCCTGCCACAGGGCGAGCGACCAGAGATAAGGCATGAGCGCAAGGAGCGCCGCGACAGCGAGGAAGAACGGCGGATAGACCCAGCCGTAGAACGGCGTATCGGCGCCGAACACCCGCTTTTCCATCTCGTGCTGGAGCGCGGGCGAAAACGGCGCCTGCGGCCGGCCTGCGAGCACCCATTTCCCGGCGGCATAGACATTGGAGTAATCGGTGCCGAGCGGGCGGCGCTGGTAATCGACGATCCCGTCCGCGGTCGCAACCAGCCAGCCGAGCGCGACAATGCTCATCACCAGCACCATCGCCGAATAAACCTGTATCCGGTCCTGGGTCAGCCAGTCGCCGGAACGGATGGCCTGCATCAGCTTGGTCATCGATCAGCCTCGTGCATCTGTCCGGCCAGCGCCATTGATCGATCGGCCCCTCGGTGTCGGTTGCGGGCTAGAGACGCCTCGACTAGGTTCCGCGCGCCCCCGCCATCGGCCGGAGCGACGGAGTGATTCATGGGCTTTCTCGCGGATTCGATCGGCCGTATCAAGCCGAGCCCGACCATCGCCATCACCGGCCTCGCCAAGGAGCTCAAGGCGGCGGGGAAGGACATCATTTCGCTGTCGGCCGGCGAGCCCGACTTCGACACCCCCGACAACATCAAGCAGGCGGCGATCAGGGCGATCGAGCGCGGCGAGACGAAATACACGATCGTCGATGGCATTCCCGAGCTCAAGGCCGCGATCGTGAAGAAGTTCAAGCGCGAGAACGGCCTCGACTACAAGCCCGCCCAAGTGACCGTCGGCACCGGCGGCAAGCAGGTACTGTTCAACGCGCTCGTCGCCACCCTCAACCCGGGCGACGAGGTGGTGATGCCGGCGCCCTATTGGGTGAGCTATCCGGACATCGTGCTGTTCGCCGGCGCGAAGCCGGTGGCGGTGCCGACCCGCCTCGAGGACGGCTTCAAGATGAAGCCGGAAGCGCTGGCAGCCGCGATCACGCCGAAGACCAAGTGGCTGATCTTCAACTCGCCGTCGAACCCGACGGGCGCCGCCTATACGCGCGCCGAATTGAAGGCATTGACCGACGTGCTGGTGAAGCACCCGCATGTCTGGGTGCTCTCCGACGACATGTACGAGCACCTGGTCTACGACGAATTCGAATTCACCACGCCGGCGCAGGTGGAGCCCAGGCTGTACGAGCGCACGCTGACGCTCAACGGCATGTCGAAAGCCTATTGCATGACCGGCTGGCGCCTCGGCTATGCGGCCGGACCCGAGCCTTTGATCAAGGCGATGGGCACGCTGCAGTCGCAATCGACCACCAACCCCTCGTCGATCACCCAATGGGCGGGCGTCGAGGCCTTGAACGGCCCGCAGGACTTCATCCCCAAGCACAACAAGGTGTTCAAGGAACGCCGCGATCTCGTCGTCTCCATGCTGAACCAGTCGAAGGGCATCACCTGCCCGAAGCCCGAGGGCGCCTTCTATGTGTTCCCGTTCTGCAAGGGCACGATCGGCAAGACCGCGCCGTCGGGGAAGAAGATCGCGAGCGACGAGGATTTCGTGACGGAGCTCCTCGCCGCCGAGGGCGTGGCGGTGGTGCACGGCACCGCTTTCGGGCTGGGGCCGGCCTTCCGCGTCTCCTATGCGACCTCGACCAAGGACCTCGAAGAGGCGTGCCGGCGCATTCAGCGCTTCTGCGGCAATTTGCAATAGAGAACGCGGCCGAAAACCCGCTTCCCGCTTCGATTTATGGCCCTTCTCGCCCCCCTCCCCGCGACTATGTTCGCACTCGCCTTGGCGCCGCCAACCCGCTATTCTCATTCATCCATCAGCCGAGATTCGCGCTGAGCCCAATTCCATCCGGGAGTGATGTCATGATTCGCCGCTTTGCCTTATTCGCCCTCGCGGTCGCGGCCTTCGCCGCCACCGGCCTTACCGCCGCCGACGCCCGTGATCGCGTCGCGGTCGGCACACTCAAATGCCATTCGGACGGCAAGGTCTCCTTGATTTTCTCGTCCGACGACTACCGCTGCGTGTTCTATTCGGTTGATGGCGGCTCGTACCGCTACACCGGTCTCATCAATCGCGTCGGCCTGACCGCCGGCGTCACCCACGACGAAACCCTGGTCTGGCGGGTGTGGGCGCCCTCCACTTCGGTGGATCGCAAGGCTCTGCGCGGCAGCTATGTCGGCGCCTCGGCCGGCGCCACGGTGGTGGTCGGGCTCGGAGCCAATGGCTTGATCGGCGGCAGCGACAAGACGATCTCGTTGCAGCCGCTGAGCGTCGAGGCCAATACCGGTCTCAATGTGGCGCTCACCGTCACCAGCCTGAGACTGCGCTAACACCGGATCGGCGCGGTCTCGCGGCCGCGGCCGAGCTTCCGACCCACCGGCGCCGCCCGCGAGGCGGCGTCGGCTTTTTTTGCTCCTGAGTTCCGCCGCTCTATCCTCGCTGCAGCGCACATTGCTGAAACGCTTGCACTGCACCCGAGGTCCTGAAACGATAGAAGCCCGGCCGACCGCGCGAGCCGGATCGCGGCAGACGCGCGGGCGCGACGTCGGGGTCGAGGATGGGCCACGGGAGGCGTCGATGGCAGAAAAAGGCGGAGCGACCAACGGCAGAGGATCCAAGGGGCCACGCTGCATCGCGCTCGTAGGCCCCTTCCAGGCCGGCAAGACCACGCTTCTGGAGGCGATCCTCGCCCGCACCGGCGCGCTCCAGCGGCCCGGCACGGTCGAGGCCGGCTCCACCGTCGGCGACGCCAGCCCCGAGGCTCGCGCCCACCGCATGAGCGTCGAGCTCTCGGTCGCCTCCACCAATTTCCTCGGCGACACCTACACGTTTCTCGATTGCCCGGGCTCGGTCGAATTCACCCAGGATATGCGCGCGGCCTTGCCGCCGGTCGATGCCGCCGTGATCGTGTGCGAGGCCGACGAGCGCAAGGTGCCGCAGCTGCAACTGGTGCTGCGCGAGCTCGAGGATCGCAACATCCCGCGTTTCCTGTTCATCAACAAGATCGACAAGGCCGACAAGCGCGTGCGCGAGACGCTGGCGCTGTTGCAGCCGGCCTCGCGGGTGCCGCTGGTGCTGCGCCAAATTCCGATCTGGAAGAACGACATCGTCGAGGGCTTCGTCGATCTCGCGCTCGAGCGCGCTTTCATCTATCGCGAGCACGCGGCGAGCGAGGTGATTCCGATCGCGGGCGAGAATCTCGACCGCAAGAAGGAAGCGCGCTTCACCATGCTGGAGAAGCTCGCCGACCATGACGACAAGCTGATGGAGCAGTTGCTCGAGGATATCGAGCCGCCGCGCGACAAGGTGTTCGACGATCTCGCCAAGGAATTGCGCGAGGGTACCATCTGCCCGGTGATGATCGGTTCGGCCACCCGCACCAACGGCGTGCTCCGGCTGATGAAGGCGCTCCGCCACGAGGTGCCGGGCATCGCCGCGACCACCGCCCGCCTGGGCCTCAAGCCCGGCGGCGATACGGTCGGCATCGTGGTGAAGACGCTCCATACCACCCACGGCGGCAAGCTTTCGGTCGCCCGCGTGCTCGCGGGTGAGATCGGCGAAGGCGCCTCCGTCATGGGCGCCAAGGGCGAGGGCGCGCGCGTCTCCGGCGTCTTCCGCCAGCAGGGCGCCGCCGTCGACAAACGCGGGACCGCGCAGGCGGGCGAGACGGTGGCGCTCGGCAAGCTCGACACGGTCGCGACCGGCGACACCATCACCACCGGCAAGAAGCCGCATCAACCGCTCACCACGCTCACCCCGCCCGCGCCGGTGATGGCGGTCGCTATCGCCGCGCGCGACCGCAAGGACGACGTCAAGCTCGGTGCCGCGCTCACCAAGCTCATCGAAGAGGATCCCTCGCTCGTGGTCGTGCACAATGCCGAGCAGGGCGAGATCGTGCTGTGGGGCCTGGGCGAGATGCATCTGCGCGTCGCGTCCGAGCGCCTGTCCGCGCGCTTCGGCGTCGCGGTCTCGACCCGTGCGCCGCGGGTCGGATA
>JAHFPO010000080.1 GCA_023266695.1 Hyphomicrobiales bacterium
CCGACGTGCCGCCGTCACAGTCGCAACCGGCCGCGCCCGCGCCGCCGCCAGCGGTGGCGCCTTCGCCTGAGCCTCAGCCCGGCACGCCGGCGAAGGAATTGTTCGGCCACACCCGCGAGGCCGCGCCAATGGCCGCGCGCGCGATCGGCTTCTATGCCAAGGGCTGCCTCGCCGGTGCGATCGCCTTGCCGGTCGACGGCAAGACCTGGCAGGTGATGCGCCTTTCGCGCAACCGCAACTGGGGCCATCCGGACCTGGTCAAGCTGCTCGAACGCCTGTCGGCGAAGGCGCCGCAGTTCGGCTGGCCCGGTATCTTGGTCGGCGACATTTCCCAGCCGCGCGGCGGGCCGATGCTCACCGGCCACGCCTCCCACCAGGTCGGCCTCGACGCCGACATCTGGCTCACGCCGATGCCGACCCGCACCTTCACGGCCGAAGAGCGCGAGACGATCTCGGCGACCATGATCGTGAGAGCAGACCGGCGCGACGTCGATCCCGCGGCCTGGACACCCGGTCACACCCATGTCGTCAAGGCGGCGGCGGAGGACCCGCTGGTCGAGCGGGTGCTGGTCAATGCCGCGATCAAGAAGGCGCTTTGCCGCGAAGCCGGCAGCGACCGCGCCTGGTTGCACAAGGTGCGCCCCTATTGGGGCCACGATTACCACATGCACATCCGCATCCGTTGCCCGCCCGGCAGCCCGGAATGCAAACCGCAGGATCCGGCGCCCGCCGGCGACGGCTGCGGCAAGGAGCTCGACTGGTGGTTCAGCGACTCGATCCTCTTCCCGAAGCCGCCGGCAACGCCGCCGAAGCCGAAGCCGCCCTTGACCATGGCCGATCTTCCCGCCGCTTGCCGCCAGGTTTTGATCGCGCGCTGAACGATCAGATCAGCTTGAAGGCGCGCGCGAGCTGCCAGGCGGCGAGCATAACGACGAGGACACCGACCGCGGTCATCAAGACGCGCGGGCGGATGTGCTTCACGACCCAACCACCGAACGGCGCGGCGAGGACGCCGCCGAGCACAAGCGCGGCAAGCTCATAAAGCGGCGAGGCGCCGAGTTCGATGAAAAAGGTCGTGGCCGCCGCCGTGGTCACGAAGAATTCCGTGGTGTTGACGGAGCCGATCACCTTGCGCGGCGCTTGCCCGGAACCGATGAGCGTCGAGGTGACGACCGGTCCCCAGCCGCCGCCGCCGCTGGCGTCGAGAAATCCACCAGCGAGGCCAAGCGGCGGCGCAAGACGGAATTCGACATCACTTTGGGGTGTCGGGCGGATCGCTTTGAGCAAAATCAAGACGCCGATGGCGAGCAGATAGGCGGCGACGAAAGGCCGGATCATTTGACCATCCACATTCGACAGCACCCACGCTCCCAGCACGGCGCCGGCCACGCCGGCAACGCCCAAGCGGGTGACCAGCCGCCAGTCGACGTTGCGGTGATAGAGGTGCGAGCCCGCCGAGGCAGCCGTGGTGAAGATCTCGGCGGTATGGGCGATCGCACTCGCCTGCGCCGGCGGCAGCCCCATGGTCAGCATCGCCGAGGTCGAGATAACCCCGAAGGCCATGCCGAGCGCGCCGTCGATGAGTTGAGCGAAGAAGCCGATCGCGAACAGGAGAGCAAAATCGACCGACAGAGCGTCGACAATCATTCGCCTGCCTTTCCTATGCTATTACGCCGCGATTGCCTTCAAGCCGCCTCTCGCCACGGAGTAGTCCAGGCAAGCCCCCTATCGAACGGGGTGGCTTTGCCCGCGTCAATGGGGATTTGAAGGAAGATAATCGTATCTTTGCGATGACTGGTGCTATGGCACTTGCCAACAGGGGCGCGCCTCCCGTACGCCCGGTACCCGATCGTGGGCCCTCAATTGCCGAGCCGAGATGAAAGTTCCGACCGACCGACCGATCCTCGTCACCGGAGTTGCCGGCTTCATCGGCTTTCATGTCGCCGAGCGGCTCCTCGCCTCCGGCCATACGGTCGCGGGATTGGACAATCTCAATTCCTATTACGACCCCAAGCTCAAGGAAGCGCGGCTCGCCCGGCTCAAGGCCCGCAAGGGATTCCAATTTTCCCGCGGCGATCTCGCCGATGCGGCGGCGGTTGGAAAGCTGTTCGATGCCGCCAAGCCCGAGTTTGTCATCCATCTCGCAGCCCAGGCCGGCGTGCGCTACGCCCTCGACCATCCCGAGGCCTATGTCGCGGCCAATCTCGTGGGCTTCTTCCATGTGCTCGAAGCGGCGCGGCGCCATGGCGTGCGGCATTTTCTCTATGCTTCGTCGAGCTCGGTCTATGGCGCGGTGACGCGCGCACCATTCTCCGAGCACGGCCCGGCCGAGCATCCGGTTTCCTTCTATGGCGCGACCAAGCGCGCGAACGAACTGATGGCGCATTCCTACGCGCATCTCCACAGGCTGCCGGCGACGGGCCTGCGTTTCTTCACCGTCTATGGGCCGTGGGGGCGGCCCGACATGGCGATCTATATCTTCACCGCGGCGATCCTCGCCGGGCGTCCGATCGAGGTGGTGGAGAAGGGCGAGGTCGAGCGCGACTTTACCTATATCGACGACGTCACCGAGGCTGTCGTGCGCGTCGCCGGCGTGGTGCCGAAGGGAGATCCGGCCTGGTCGGGCGCCGCCCCCGATCCCGCCACCTCGCGCGCGCCGTACCGACTCTACAATATCGGCAATTCGTCGCCGGTGCGCCTCATGGAAGTGGTGCGGTTGATCGAGGCCGAGACCGGGAAGAAGGCTGAGATCATCGAGAAGAAGTTGCCGCCCGGCGACATGCGGCTGACCGCGGCGGCGACGGATGACCTCGCCGCCGCGGTGGATTTCCGTCCGGCGACGCCGCTGAGAGACGGCATCAAGCGCTTCGTCTCCTGGTACCGCGAGTATCACGGCGGGTGAAAAGCGACCGCCCTAGAGTCTGATCAGTTCGAATTGAACCGGCCTGCCCCACTAACATTTTGATTTTGGGCGTGATCTTATCCGAAAACCGGTTCCCACCCCGGATCAAGTCCGGGGCAGGCTTTTTCGGGATCACGCCCTAGCGCGCCTTCGCATCCTCGCGGATCATGCCCGCGCCCTTTTCCGCAATCATGATGGTGGGCGAATTGGTGTTGCCGGACGTGATCGTCGGCATGACCGAGGCATCGATCACGCGCAGACCTTCGAGGCCGATCAATTTCAGGCGCGCGTCAACCACCGCCGTCGCGTCGGAAGGAAGGCCCATCTTGGTGGTGCCCACGGGATGGAAAATGGTGGTGCCGATATCGCCGGCGGCGCGCAAGAGCGCCGCTTCGTCGTCGTCGCGGATCTCTTGCCCCGGCAGGATTTCCTGCGGGTGGAATGGCCTGAGCGCCGGCTCGCGCACGATGCGGCGCGCGACCCGGATCGAATCGGCGGCGACGCGCCGGTCCTCCTCGGTCGAAAGATAGTTCAACTTGATCTCCGGCGCGGCGGTGGGATCCCGGCTCTTCAGGCGCAATGTGCCGCGACTCGTCGGCCGCAGGTTGCACACGCTCATGGTGAAAGCCGGGAACTTGTGCAGCGGCTCGCCGAAGCGTTCGAGCGAGAGCGGCTGGACATGGAATTGGATATTGGCGCGCTCCTGGCCCTTGTCGGAGCGCGTGAAGAAGCCGAGCTGCGAGGGCGCCATCGTCATCGGGCCGCGGCGGAAGAGCGCGTATTCGATCGCCATGCGCGCGCGCCAAAACGAGTTGTGATAACGCTCGTTCAAGGTCGGCACGCCCTCGACACGGAAGATCAGGCGCAATTGCAGATGGTCCTGCAGATTGCCGCCGACGCCCGGCTTGTCGAACACGACCGGGATGCCGTGCTCCGAAAGATGCGCGGCGGGACCGACACCCGAGAGCATGAGCAATTGCGGAGAGCCGATCGCGCCCGCCGCCAGCACCACCTCGCCGCGGGCGCGCGCGGTCCTGGCAACGCCATCCTGGCGATAGGCGATGCCGACGGCGCGGCGGCCTTCGATCAGCACGCGCTCCGCGAGCACACCGGTCTCCAGCCTGAGATTCGGCCGGCCGAGCACCGGCTTCAGAAACCCGCGCGCCGCGCTCCAGCGCCGGCCGCGCTTCTGGTTGACGTGGAAATAGCAGCTGCCCTCGTTGTCGCCGCGGTTAAAATCGTCGATCGACCGAATGCCGGCTTGCGCCGCCGCCGCGCGGATCGTTTCGAGCACCGCCCATTTCACGCGCGGAAATTCGATCCGCCATTCGCCGCCGACCGCGTGATACGCGCTCGGCCCCATGAAATGATCCTCGTGGCGCTCGAAGAAGGACAGCACGTCGTCCCAGCCCCAGCCGGCGAGGCCGAGCTGGCGCCAGTGGTCGTAGTCGGCGGCCTGGCCGCGCATGTAGATCATGGCGTTGATCGAGGACGAGCCGCCGATCGCGCGCCCGCGCGGATAATTGAGCGCACGGCCGTTGAGGCCGGGCTCGGGCTCGGTCTTGAAGCACCAGTCGGTGCGCGGATTGGCGATGGTGTAGAGATAGCCGACCGGGATGTGGAACCAGATCCAGTTGTCGCCGCCGCCGGCCTCGAGCACGAGCACGCGCGCGGCGGGATCGGCGGATAGGCGATTCGCCAGCACGCAGCCGGCCGAGCCCGCGCCGACGATGATGTAGTCGAACTCGCCCGCGCTTTCGGTCATCGTTCTCTCCCGCCGGGACTTTGCGCGGGGCCAAGACGCGGCGCAAGCGACCAGGCACGGCTCCGCATATGATGGCAGTAGCATCCCTCCGAATCACACCCATGCGCTCCTTCCCGCCCCGCCGCATCGTCTGTCTCACCGAGGAGACGGTGGAGACGCTCTATCTCCTCGGCGAGGACGCCCGCATCGTCGGCGTTTCCGGCTATGCGGTGCGCCCGGCCCGCGTGCGGCGGGAGAAGCCGCGGGTTTCCGCCTTCATCTCGGCCGACACCGGCAAGATCCGCGCGCTCGAACCCGACCTCGTGTTCACCTTCTCGGACCTACAGGCCGACATCGTCGCCGAGCTGGTGCGGGGCGGCATCGCGGTCCACGCCTTCAACCAGCGCGACCTTGCGGGCATCCTCGCCATGATCGAGACGGTCGCAGCGCTCGTGGGCGTGCCGGAAAAGGGGACCCGCCTCGCCGCGGAATTGCGCGAACGAGTGGCGGCGACGGCGGCGCGGACGGCGAAGTTTCCGCGCCGGCCGCGGGTCTATTTCGAGGAATGGGACGAGCCGATGATCTCCGGCATCGGCTGGGTATCGGAACTCGTGAACATCGCGGGCGCGACCGATATATTCCCCGAACTTGCGCGCTCGCCCTCGGCGCGCGAGCGAATCGTGACGGCGGAGCGGGTGATCGCGGCCGCGCCCGATATCGTCGTCGGCTCCTGGTGCGGAAAGAAATTTCGGCCGGAGCGGTTTGCTGCGCGAGCGGGCTTCGATCAGCTGCCGGCGGTGCGCGCCGGCTTCGTGCGCGAGATCAAGTCGGCGCTCATTCTGCAACCGGGTCCCGCCGCGCTCACCGACGGGCTCGACGCGCTCGAAGCCATCGTTAACGAATGGAATGTAATGAGAAGCGCGGGTTGACAGAAAAGGCGCTCGGCCCTCACATCCGGCCAGGAGATCGCAGGCGATGAACACCAGCTTTTTCGGCGAGATGTTGCAAACCATCGCGGAGCGCGGCCGCGCGCTGATCGCGGGCCGCGCGCGCCGACCGGCCGGAGAAATCCGCACTGCGACGCTGGTAGAGCTTTGCGAGGAGCTCCTCTCCGGCCGCGGCGAGGCATCGGGCGCGGCGCGCGCGCGCGAGATTCTCGCCGATTTCCAGGAGCTGAAGATCGGCGAGCGCATCGCCTTCTTCGAGGCGCTCGCCGAGACATTCGGCTGTGATCGCGAGCGGCTGTTGGAAGCTTGCGCCGCCTATGAGCGCGATCCGTCCGATGCCGCCGCCCACAAGGTGCTCAGGGCCGCCGAGCCGCGCCGGCAGGAGTTGATCCGCCGGCTCAATCTCGCGCCCGGTGCGACGAGCGCGCTGGTCTCGATGCGCGAGCAATTGCTCGATGCGCTGGTACACCGCGACGACCTCGCGCCGGTCGACCGCGATTTCGTCCATCTGCTCTCGTCCTGGTTCAATCGCGGGTTTCTCGTGCTGCGCCATATCAACTGGTCGTCGCCCGCCATCGTGCTGGAAAAAATCATCCGTTATGAGGCGGTCCATGAAATTCACGACTGGGACGATTTGCGCGCCCGCATCGATCCGCCGGACCGGAGGTGCTACGCCTTCTTCCACCCCGCGCTGGTGGACGACCCTTTGATCTTCGTCGAAGTGGCACTCACGCGCGAGATGCCCGACGCGATCTCCCCTATCCTTGGGAACGGGCGCGTGCCGATCGATCCGGGTCAGGCGACAACCGCGGTGTTCTATTCGATCTCGAACTGCCAGCGCGGTCTCACCGGCGTGTCCTTCGGAAGCTTTCTGATCAAGCAGGTGGTCGAGGAGATCTCGCGCGATCTGCCGAATCTTTCCACCTTCGTCACGCTCTCGCCGGTGCCGATATTCATGGAATGGCTCGCCGACGAACGCCGCGAGCAAAAATCGGAAGTGATCTCACATTCCGACCGGCTGGTGCTCGAGTATCTCGACGAGCCGGGCTGGCACCAGGGCCCTGTCAAAGTCGCAGCGTTGAAGCCGGTGCTCGGAGCGCTCGCCGCCCACTATTTCCTCAACGTGCGCACCGACCAGGGCCGGCCGGTCGATCCGGTCGCGCGCTTCCATCTCGGCAACGGCGCGCGGCTCGAACGCATCAATCTAATGGCCGACCTCTCGGAGAAGGCGCTCGCCCAGTCCGCCGGCATCATGGTCAACTACCGCTACGTGCTCACCGATATCGAGAAAAACCACGAATCCTACGCCGAGGCGGGAGAGGTGGTGGCGAGCGGCGCGGTCCGACGCATGCTCCGCTCCGAGAAGGCGTCGCGCGCCCTCGCCCCCCAGTCGTGATCCGTCGGCTGCGGTTCGCGCCGCAGCGTTGAACCTCACGCCTCGCCGATCTCGCGCAGGATTTCCTGGCTGTGCTCGCCGAGCCGCGGCGCCGGCTGCTCGGACGCCATTCGCCGTCCGCCGAGGGTAAGCGGCGTGCGCACGCCCGGCGTACGGCCGCCTTTGGCTGCCTTGTTCGGCAGATCGAGGCGCATGCCGCGATGGACCACCTGCGGATCGGCGAAGACCTCGGTGAGGGAATGGATCGGACCGGCGGGGACCTGCACCGCTTCGAGCTTGTTCAAAAGATCATCGCGACGCATGCGTGCGGTGAGTCTGGCGAGCCGCGCGACCAGCTCATCGCGCCGCGTCACCCGATCGAAATTGGTGCGGTAGGCCGCCTCTTCGGCGAGCTTGGGCTCGCCGAGCACGGTGCAGAATTTGGCGAACTGGGCGTCGTTCCCTACCGCTACGATCACGTGGCCGTCGGCGACCGGGAAGACCTGATAGGGCACGATGTTCGGATGCGCGTTGCCGATGCGTCCCGGCTCCTTGCCAGAAACGAGATAGTTCAACGCCTGATTGGCGAGCACGCCGACCTGAGCATCGAGAAGCGCGGAGTCGACGTGGCAGCCTTTGCCGGTCTGGTCGCGCTCGCGTAACGCCGCCAAAATCCCGATCACCGCATAGACACCGGCGAAGATATCGGCGACGGGTACGCCAGCGCGCATGGGCTCGCCGTCGGGCTCTCCGGTAATGGCCATGATCCCGCCCATGCCCTGCACCATGAGGTCATAGCCCGCGCGCGGCGCATAGGGCCCGTCCTGGCCAAAACCGGTGACCGAGCAATAGATCAGACGTGGATTGACCTTGGCGAGGCTCTCGTAGTCGAGGCCGAACTTTTTGAGCCCGCCGACCTTGAAATTTTCGATCAGCACGTCGGAGCGCGCCGCAAGTTTTTTCACGATGCGCCGACCGTCCTCGCTCTCGAAATCGATCTCGATCGAGCGCTTGCCGCGGTTGGCAGCATGGAAATAGGCGGAGTCCAGCTTGCCGCCGTCGGCGGCCTCGATGAATGGCGGACCCCAGCCGCGGGTGTCGTCGCCCGCACCTGCGCGCTCCACCTTGATCACGCCAGCTCCGAGATCGGCGAGCACCTGACCCGCCCAGGGTCCAGCCAGGATGCGCGCAAGCTCGAGCACTCGTAGACCGGTCAATGGACCCGGCATGAAAATGTTCCGTCAGAGACGATCGCGGGATTGCCGCATGGCGTCCTGTGTCGCTTGCCGGGAGGCCTCTTGTCCAGAGGCACCAGCCCCGCGGAGACCAATCCGTGACCGACGTCGAGGCTCACACCTTGAGGCGCGGATCGAGATAATCGCGGAGCGAATCGCCGAATAGATTGAACGAAAATACCGCCAGGCTGATGGCAACGCCGGGGAAGATGATCATCCAGGGCGCCTGGCTATAGAACTCCTGCGAGGTGCCCGACAGCATCAGTCCCCATGCCGCCGTCGGCTCGGTGACGCCGAGGCCAAGGAAGGAGAGCGAGGCCTCGAGCAGGATCGCCTGGGCCATGAAGGCCGTGAACATGATGAGATAGGGCGCCACCACGTTCGGCGCCATGTGGCGGAAGATGATGCGCCCGTGCCCGTAGCCGGCGGCGCGGGCGGCATCGATATACGGCATCTCGCGAATCGCGAGCGCCGAGGACCGCACCACGCGCTCGACCCTCGGCATCATCGGGATCGCGATCGCCAGGATCAGGTTCACGTCAATCCCGCCGACGAGCCGCTTGCCGAGCATCGCAACAACCGCGAGCGCCAGCACGATAATCGGGAAGGAGAGCAGCACATCCATAAAGCCCTGGATTGCCATGTCGATGCGTCCGCCGAAATAGGCGGAGGTGACCCCGATCACCGCGCCGACCGTGGAGCCAAGAAACGACGCCAGCAGCCCAACCGCGAGTGCCGTCCGCGCGCCGTAAATGATACGCGAGAAAACGTCGCGACCGAAGGCATCGGTGCCTAACCAGTGCTCAGCCGAAGGAGCCGCCAGCATCGCGTCGTAGTCGAGCGTCAGCGGGTCATAGGGCACGACAAAATCGGCGAAGACGCCCGCGATGAACAGCGCGACGATAAAGACGAGACTCGCCGCGCCCAAAGGCTGCGTCACCACGAATTGCATTGCTGGATGATGGCGCTTGGGCACCTTGTAGCTGATTTCCAGTGCGGCGGTGATGATCGACATGTCAATGGTACCGGATGCGCGGGTCGAACACCGCGTAAAGGAGATCGACCACAAAATTGATCAGAATGAAGAATACGGCGACCAGCATCACCAGTGACTGCACCATGGTGTAGTCGGCGCGCGTCACCGTATCGACGAAGAGCTTGCCGATGCCGTTCAGGTTGAACACCTGCTCGGTCACGACGAGCCCACCGATGAGAAACGCAAACTCCAGCCCGATCACGGTGATCACCGGCAGCATGGCGTTGCGCATGGCGTGGCGGCCCACGACGAGGCGCTCATAGAGGCCCTTGGCGCGCGCGGTCCGGATATAGTCTTCCTGCAGCACCTCCAGGATCGTGGACCGCGTCATGCGCGTCGCCACCGCCGAATAGCGGTAGCCGACCGCGAGCGCCGGCCAGATCAGCTGTGACAGGTTCTTGACTGGATTCTCGTAGATCGGCGTGAAGGTGAGCGGCGGGATCCAGTTGAAGTTGAGGAGCAGCCCGAGGATGATCAACATGCCGAGCCAGAACGAAGGCACCGCGAGCCCGGCGATGGCGAAGACCTGGATCAGCCGGTCGATCCAGCTGTCCTTGTAGAGCGCCGCGAGCGTGCCGAGCGGGAGCGCCAGTGTGGTGGCGAGCACGGTCGCCATGATCGCCACCTGCATGGAAAGTTCGAGCCGGCTTGCGATTTCATCGATCACCGGGCGGCCGGTCCACATCGAGATACCGAAATCTCCGACGAAGATTCCCGTCATCCAGTCGTAGAATTGCCACCAGATCGGTTTGTCGAGACCGAGCCGGGCGCGCTCGGCAGCAATCGTCTCGGGGCTGACCTGGCCGCCATCCATGAGAAAACGCAATTCGACGATATCGCCCGGCATCAGCCGCAACAGGACGAACACGAGCACGGCGACGCCGAGCAGCGTCGGGATCATCAGCAGGGTTCGATGAATCGTGTAACGCAGCATAGCGCCG
>JAHFPO010000187.1 GCA_023266695.1 Hyphomicrobiales bacterium
ATGGCGGCCGAAATGATCGGGATATTGAGGGAGACCGAGCGGGTAAGGCGGGTGCGGATGTCGACCTCGGACGGCAATACGTCCGAGAGACCGGGCTTCAACAGCACGTCGTCGAAGGTGAGCGCTTCTAGCGCGAGGCCGTCGGTGAGACGGGGCATCGCCAACTCCTGGTCCGGGCTATGGCCGGAAATATGACGCCGGCGGTGGAATCACGACGCCGCGGCGAGTTGGCGAGGGTCGATAGCACGGCGCCGGGAGCTTTCCTAGGGCCAGTGCGCGCCCAAGCCATGCTTTCCCGGCATCCGCGGCCGATGGTTAAGACCGGATGAGGGCGGGTCGAGAGGCGCGGAATCCGGTCGCCAGCACATAGAGCTCGGCGGAATCGGCGCGGCTCGCCGGCGGCTTCACGTGCTTCACGCTCTGAAAGTCGCGCTTGAGGGCGGCGAGCAACGCGCTCTCGGTGCCGCCCTGGATCACCTTGGCGAGAAAACCGCCGCCGGGCGCGAGCACTTGCCGCGCGAAATCGGCCGCCGCCTCCACCAGCGCCATGATCTTCAGATGATCGGTCTTGCGATGGCCGGTGGCGTTTTCCGCCATGTCGCAGAGCACGAGATCGGCCGGACCGCCGAGCATCGCCGCGAGCCGCTCAGGCGCCTGCGGATCGAGGAAGTCGAGGCGGAGGAACTCGACGCCGCGGATGGGCGCAAGCTCGAGCCGGTCGATCGCGAGCACGCGGCCCTTATGCTCTGCGGCGCGGACGCGCTCGGCCGCGACCTGGCTCCAGCCGCCCGGCGCTGCGCCCAGATCCACCACCTGCGCGCCCGGCCTGAGCAAGCGGTGCTTGTCGTCGAGCTCGATCAATTTATAGGCGGCGCGCGAGCGATAGCCCGCGCGCTTCGCCTTCCGCACATAGGGATCGTTGAGCTGGCGCTCGAGCCAGCGTTGCGAGGAGAGCGTGCGCCCGCGCGCGCTGCGGATGCGCGTGCGTCCCCGCGCCGGTTCGCGGCTCATGCGGCGCGCCCCTCCCAGGCGCCGTCGGCCCGCATCAGCTCGATCAGCATGCCCTCGCGCAAGCCGCGGTCGGCGACGCGCAGGCGCTCGCACGGAAACACCCGGCGGATGGCGTCGAGAATGGCGCAGCCGCCGAGCACGAGATCGGCGCGTTCGGAGCCGATGCAGGGATGGCCGACGCGCTCCTCGTAGCTGGTCGCGATCAGCCGCTCGACCACGGTCGTGACCTCACGGGCATCGAGCCAGATGCCGTCGACGCGCCGCCGCTCGTAGCGCGGAAGCTCGAGATGCAGCCCGGCGATGGTGGTGACGGTTCCCGAGGTGCCGAGGAGATGAATGCCGCGGGTGCCGTCGACGCCCGCCCGCTCGGCGAAGTTCACGACCAGCGGCAGCACCTCTTCGACCATGGCGGCGTAGCCCGCGCGCGTCACTTGCTTGCCGCCGTGGCGCTCGGCGAGCGTGACCACGCCCAAGGGGAGCGAGACCCACGCTTCCATCGAGGCGAGTGGCGGTCCCCGATCGACCGCGGCCCCGCGTCCGACATAGGCGAGCTCGGAGGAGCCGCCGCCGATGTCGAACAGGATCGCGCCGTCGGCCTCCGGATCGAGCAACGAGGCGCAACCGCTGACGGCGAGCCGCGCCTCGGTCTCGCGATCGATCACTTCGAGAGAGAGCCCGGTCGCCGCGCGCACGCGGGCGAGAAAATCCTCACCGTTCGCGGCCGCCCGGCAGGCCTCGGTCGCGATCAGCCGCGAGCGGACATTGGCGCGGAGGTTGAGCTTGGTCGCGCACACCCGGAGCGCCGAAATCGCCCGGTTCATGGCGGCGTCGGACAACTGGCCGGATTGCGACAGTCCCTCGCCCAGCCGCACGATGCGGGAGAAGGCATCGACCACACGGAAGGAATCGCGGGTCGGACGCGCGACCAGGAGCCGGCAATTGTTGGTGCCGAGGTCGAGCGCGGCATAGAGCGGACCGGCCGCAGCGGGCCCCGGTCCGCGCGACCAGGGCGAGCGTGACCGCCGGCGCCGGCGGCGGTGCTTCGCCGGCATCGGTACGTGCGGGCCGCTCGCGCTGCCCGCGCGCTCGTCCGCCATGGCGATCCTTTCCCGCGCCGCCGGAGCACGAAGCCGTACTCGACGGCCGGCGCGGTATCTCGGGTTCCTACAGTTGACCGCAGTCTAGCGCCGAAACTAAAAGGCGCAATGCGGGGTCACCCGCACGCGCGGGACGGCTGATCTAAGCTTGTGAAAATCGTGCGCATTCAATATTCCTCTTCGACGCAAGCAAATCTTCGAGGGTGCCATGGACAAGCAGACGTACAAGCGTGTGATCGACCACGTGGTGGCGGCGATCGAGGCCGCGCCGAGGTCGGAAAATCCCTTTCTACACCTGACTTTTTCAGGGATTTTCCCACCCGACCTCTATGTCCAGATGCTCGAATCCATGCCTTCCAGCTCCGACTACCGGGCGCTCCCCGGCCGCGGCGGATCCAATCTCCGCGCCGACGGCAGCTCGACGCGGGTGAAGATCGATCTATTCCCCGAATTCATCCGGCATCTGCCGCCGGATAAGCGCCCGGTCTGGGACATGGTCGGACGGGTGCTGTGTTCGAAGCCGGTACTGGACGCCTTCATGCGCCGGCTCGCGCCCGGCCTCGAGCGGCGTTTCGGATCGGGCTTCGGCACGGTCGGGATGTATCCGATTCCGGTCCTCACCCGCGACATTCCGGGCTACCTCATACGTCCGCACACCGACACGCACTGGAAAGGCATCACGGTGCAGCTCTATCTGCCGCGCGACGCCTCGGCCACCCATATCGGCACCATCTTCCATCGGCGCGCGCCCGACGGGAAACTCACGCGCGAGACGCAAATGAAGTTCGCGCCGAATTCCGGCTATGCCTTCGCGGTCGGCGACGACACCTGGCATTCGGCCGATCCGGTCGGCCAGGAAGTGACCACGCGCGACTCGATCCTGCTCACCTATTTCGTCGATGCGGGCCTGTTGCGCTATCTGCGCAACCGCGGCAAACGCATCGGCAATTACATCCTGAATGAAGCGCGCGGCGTCACGCGGCATTGAGCCGGCGCCCGATGAGCGCGCGGCCCCTGTTGCAAGCCATCGCATGAGCGCAATCCTCGTCATCGGCGCCGGCCAGGCCGCGGCCGAATTCGCGGCCAGTTTGCGCGAGGGCGGCTGCAAGGACCCGATCCAGATCGTGGGCGAGGAGCCCTGGCTTCCCTATCAGCGTCCGCCGCTGTCGAAGAAATTCCTCGCCGAGCGCCCGGCGCCCGATACGCTCTTTCTCCGCCCGGAGAGCTTCTGGCGCGAGAAAGACGTGACGCTCGTCCTCGGCACGGCGGTGCAATCGATCGAGCGGGGAAAGCGCCGGGTCGTGCTGGCGGACGGACGCGCGATCGAATACCGCAAACTCGTGCTCGCGACCGGCGCGCGCGCGCGCGCGCTTCCCCTGCCCGGCCTCGAGCTCGAAGGCGTGTTCTCGCTCCGCCGGATC
>JAHFPO010000188.1 GCA_023266695.1 Hyphomicrobiales bacterium
CTCTCTTACACCGCGGAATTCGGCGATGCGGCCGCCGCCGCCCGCGCTTTTGAGGCGGCCGACCGGGTGGTGAAAATCGAGCTCGTCAACCAGCGCCTCGTCACCAATTACATGGAGACGCGCGGCGCATTGGCCGAGCCCGCCGCCGACAGCGGTCCGCTCACGCTGACGGTGAGCACGCAGGGCAGTCACGCGATCAGGGACGCGCTCTGCGACAAGGTGCTGAAGATTGCGCGCGAGGAGCTGCGCGTCGTCACCCCCGACGTCGGCGGCGGCTTCGGGACCAAGCTCGGACCCTATCGCGAATATGCGCTGGCGGTGATCGCGGCGAAGAAGCTCGAGCGCGCCGTCGCCTGGGTCGCCGACCGTAGCGAGCATTTCATCGGCGACAGCCAGGGCCGCGACAATGTCTCCGTCGCCGAGATGGCGCTCGGTCCGCGCGGCCGCTTTCTCGCCATGCGCGTCGACACCATCGCCAATCTCGGCGCCTATCTCTCCTACTATGCGCCGTTCATTCCCTGGAACGGCGCCAGCATGCTCTCCGGCAGCTATGCCATTCCGGCGCTCCATGCGCGCGTGCGCGCGGTCTATACCCACACGGTGTCAGTCGATGCTTATCGCGGCGCCGGCCGGCCCGAGGCGACCTATGTCATCGAGCGCCTGGTCGATGCGGTGGCGCGCGAGATCGGCGCCACGCCGGAGGAGGTCCGGCGGCTCAATTTCATTCCGCCCGAGGCGATGCCCTATAAGACCGCGACCGGACGCAGCTACGACAGCGGCGAGTTCGCGGGCCACCTCGATCGCGCCCAGGAACTCGCCGACTGGAACGGCTTTGCCGCGCGCGCGAAGGATTCCGAGCGGCGCGGGCAGCTGCGCGGCATCGGGCTCTGCAGCTATATCGAGGCGTGCGGTGGAGGCTCGGAGGAGGTCGCCAGGCTCCGGCTCGAACGCGACGGCTCCGCGACGCTTCTCATCGGCACGCAATCGAACGGGCAGGGGCACAAGACCGCCTATGCCCAGATCATCGCCGGCGAGCTCGATTTGCCGCTCGATCAGATCCGCGTGGTGCAGGGCGACACTGCCAGGATCGCCACCGGCGGCGGCACCGGCGGTTCGCGCTCCTTGCCCACCGGCGGCGTTTCGGTGCAGGGCGCGGCCCGCAAGCTCGCCGTGAATTTGAAAAATCTCGCCGCTGCCGAGCTCGACGCCCGGCCCGACGAGCTCGAGATTACCGCCGGCAGCGTGCGGGTGCCGGGAACCAACCGGGCGATCTCGCTTGCCGCCCTCGCTGCGAGGCCCGATGCCGCCGAGCATGCGGTCGCGGAGGATACCTATGCGCCCTCGACCGGGACCTATCCCAACGGCACCCATATCTGCGAAGTGGAGATCGATCCGGCGACCGGGAGGGTTTCGATCGAACGCTACACCGTGGTCGACGACTTCGGCGCCACCATCAATCCGCTCCTGCTCGAGGGTCAGGTTCAGGGCGGGGTGGCGCAGGGCATCGGCCAGGCGCTCCTGGAGCGCACCGTCTATGACGAGACCGGGCAGCTCGTGACCGCGAGCCTGATGGATTACGCACTCCCGCGCGCCGACGATCTGCCCTTCTTCAAGTTCGAGACCCGCAATGTGCCGTGCAAGACCAATCCGCTCGGCCTCAAGGGCGCGGGCGAGGCCGGCGCGATCGGCTCTTGCCCGGCGGTGATGAACGCCGTCGTCGATGCGCTCGACCGCGGCTTCGGCATCCGGCACCTCGACATGCCGGCGACGCCCGAGCGGGTGTGGGGCGCGATCGAACGAGCCAAACGCTCGCGGCGAATGTGACATCGGCGTGCGTCCCGTGCTTTGGTGGGCGCGTCATTCTCGGAATCCGGTCTTGCCCAGAAAACCGCTTCTCGGAATCCTGCTTCAGCTCGGAGCAACCCTCGCCTTCACCGTGCTCGGCGCGATCGTGCGCTACCTCGGCGACCGGGTGCCGGTGGGGGAGGTGGTGTTCGTGCGGAGCTTCGTCGCTCTCGTGCCCCTGCTCCTGATGCTCGCCTGGCGGCGCGAGCTCGCCGCGGCGGTACGGACGAAGAACTTTTTCGGTCATCTCACGCGCGGCATCACCAACGTCGCCGCCATGTTCTTCAATTTCTCCGCGATCGCGCGGATTCCGCTCGCCGACGCGGCGGCGATCAGCTTTGCCACGCCGATCTTCAGCGTCGTGCTGGCGGCGATTTTCCTCGGCGAGGTGGTGCGCGTCTTCCGCTGGAGCGCGGTGATCGTCGGTTTTGTCGGCGTGATCGTGATGGTCTCGCCCCATTTCGGCCATGCGCCAAGCGACGAGCTGAGCTCGATCGGCGCGCTCTTCGCGCTCGCCTGGGCGTTCCTGCTGGCGGTGGCGGTCACCCAGGTGCGCCATCTGTCGAAGACCGAAACCACCGCCTCGCTGGTGTTCTACTATTCGGTGCTCTCCTCGCTGGTGGCGCTCATCACGCTCTACTGGGGCTGGGTGGTGCCGTCGCCCATCGACATGGCGGCGCTGATCGCGACCGGTATTCTCGGCGGCATCGGCCAGATCCTGATCACCGAGAGCTACCGCTACGCCAGCGCCTCGACGGTGGCGCCGTTCTCCTATTCGTCGATGCTCTATGCGGTCGTCCTCGGCTATTTTCTGTTCGGCGAGGTGCCGGAGCCGATCGTGCTCCTGGGGGCCGCGATCGTGGTCGCGGCCGGGTTGTTCGTGATCTGGCGCGAGCACCGGCTCGGCATCGACCGCGCCAAGGAGCGCCGCGCCGAGGGCCCGCCGACGGGGCCGACGGGGTGAGCGGCGCCCTTGCAAGGGCGGCGGTGCTCTCCTAGGTTTCCGGTGCAATCTCGTTGGGGTGTCCGGGCGTCCGGGCTGAGAGGCAAGCGCCAACCCATCGAACCTGATCCGGTTCACACCGGCGGAGGAAACCGAGATGCGCGATCTCGATCTCTCGCTTTATGTGCTGGTCGATCCGGCTCGGGCGGGCGGTCGCCCGCTCGACCGGATCGCGGCGGCGGCGGCCACGGGCGGGGCGAGCCTCGTGCAACTGCGCGACAAGTCGGGCTCTACGCGCGCGCTCCTCGCCGAGGCGCGGGCGATCAAGCATGCGCTAGCGCCGTTGCGGGTGCCGCTCCTCGTCAATGACCGGGTCGATGTGGCGCTCGCCACCCAGGCCGACGGGGTGCATCTCGGCCGTGACGATATGGATTGCGTGAACGCCCGGCGCCTGCTCGGCCCGCGCGCGATCATCGGCGCGACGGTGCGGAGCGAGGCGGACGTGGAGGCGCTCGTCCCCGGCGCCATCGACTATGTCTGTATCGGCGGGGTGTTTGCGACCGCGAGCAAGGACAATCCCAATCCGCCGGTCGGGCTCGAGGGATTTTCAAAGCTCGCGCGACAGGCGCGCGCCCGCGCGCCCGGAATTCCCGTCGGCGCCATTGCCGGCATCGACGCCTCCAATGCGGCCGAGGTGATCCGGGCGGGCGCCGACGGCGTTGCCCTCGTCTCGGCGGTTA
>JAHFPO010000189.1 GCA_023266695.1 Hyphomicrobiales bacterium
CGATGAACAGGGTCGGTACGTCGAGCAACATCGAGTCACCCATTGCGTAGATTGAGCGGTAACCCTGTTCCTCCCCCGTTGCGATTAGCTTTCCCGGATATGCGCAATATTACCGATCCGCGGCCGGATCGCGCCTAGCTTCCCACAGGCTTTGCGTGCGGTTTCGGCGACACTTTGGATTTTCGGAGAAAGAGATTTGAAACCAAAAAATCGGGGCGCTCGCGTGCGTCCCGGAAAATTTTTCTAAAAAGCGCCGGTATCAGCGCTTGGAGAACTGGAAGCTGCGGCGCGCCTTCTTGCGACCGTATTTCTTGCGCTCGACCACGCGCGAGTCGCGGGTCATGAAGCCGCCCTTCTTGAGCGCGCCGCGCAGATCAGGTTCGTAATAGGTGAGCGCGCGCGAGATGCCATGGCGGAGCGCACCGGCCTGGCCCGAGAGGCCGCCGCCCGAGACCGTGCAATTGACGTCGAACTGGCCGGCGCGGTTGGCGGCGACGAAGGGCTGCTGGATCAGCATGCGCAGCACGGGCCGCGCGAAATAGACCTCGATCGCGCGCTCGTTGATCACGATCTTGCCCGACCCGGGCTTCAGCCAGACGCGGGCGACCGCGTTCTTGCGCTTGCCGGTGGCATAGGCGCGGCCCTGCTTGTCGAGCTTCTGGACGCGTTTCGGCGCCTCCGGCGCCGCGGGCTTCAGCGCCGAAAGACCCTCGAGCGACTGGACCGTGTCGGCCATTACGAACTCCTCGCGTTCTTGCGGTTCATCGCCGCCACATCGAGCGGGGTGGGCTTCTGCGCCTCATGGGGATGGTTGGGGCCCTTGTAGACGCGCAAATTGCCGAGCTGCTTCCTTCCCAGCGGCCCGCGCGGCAGCATGCGCTCGACCGCCTTCTCGAGCACGCGCTCGGGAAACTTGCCTTCGAGGAGGAACCTGGCTTTGCGTTCCTTGATGCCGCCCGGATAGCCGGTGTGGTGGTAATAGATTTTCTGGTCGAGCTTGCGGCCGGTGAGCACGACCTTGTCGGCATTGACGACGACGACATGGTCGCCGCAATCGACGTGCGGCGTGTAGACGGGCTTGTGCTTGCCCTTGAGACGGAGCGCGATGATCGAGGCGAGCCGGCCGACGACAAGCCCGCTGGCGTCGATCAGCACCCACTTCTTCTCGATCTCGGAGGCCTTGGCCGAAAAAGTCTTCATGGCGGGTCGGTCCGGAAGGAAAGATCGCGCGCTCGGAGGCGGCGGTTCTAGCACGGAGGGATCGAGCGTCAATCCACTCGGAGGAAGAATATTACTTATATATCAAAAACTTATAATTATGGTAATTTAATACCTAGAGCTAGCCAGATCTCGCGGCGAGACCGGGCAGTGAACAGCGCGAAGGGCGAAGCGGCGCCCGACCGGCGATCACGCCGGACGGGAGATGCAATCTCGCACTATTTCATTGTTTCAGCCGAGCCCTGTGCATGACCGCAGCGACGAGCACCGCGATCGCACCCGCCTGATGGGCAAGCGCGAGGCCGATCGGAACTTCCCGGATGAGCGTGAGCACGCCCAGCATCGCCTGCCCGGTCATGAGCGCGAACAGGATCGCGGCGCGAAGCGCCGCTGGAAACGGGCCGGTGCGCTGCACATCGACCGCATGCAAGGCGGCAAGAACGAATAACGCATAGGCGAGCATGCGATGATCGAACTGCACCGTCAGCACGTTCTCGAAGAAATTTTTCCAGGCCGGCGTGATCGCCCACAGGGCGTCGGTGGATGGAACGAACCGCCCGTCGATCCAGGGCCAGCTATTGTAGGTCTTTCCGGCGCCGGTCTTGGCGACGAGGGCGCCAAGGAAAATCTGCACCACAACGAGAACGAGGATCGTGCCCGCCGTCCAGCGCAGGCGCCGCGGCGAGGGTCCATGGTGCGCGGGGCGAAGACCGTCCGCGACCGTAATCACGGCGGCGAGGATGACGCTCGCGAGTGTGAGATGAACCGCCAGCCGGTACTGGCTCACATCGACCCGCTTGGAGAGCCCTGAGGCGACCATCCACCAGCCGACCGCGCCCTGCACTCCCCCGAGCGCGAAGATCGCGCCCAGCTTCCAGGCGAGCGCGCGGTCGAGAAGTCCACGCCACAGAAAAACGAGAAACGGAACGATGAAGACGAAGCCGATCAGACGCCCGAGCAGGCGATGGGTCCATTCCCAAAAATAGATGAACTTGAATTCGGCGAGCGTCATGCTCGGATTGACGATCAGGAATTGCGGAATCATGCGGTATTTGTCGAATTCGGCGAGCCATTGGGCTTGCGACAGCGGCGGCAGCACACCCGCGAGCGGCTGCCATTCGGTGATGGAGAGGCCGGAGCCGGTGAGCCGCGTCGCCCCGCCGAGCAGGATCATGGCGGCGACGAGGGCCGCCACCAGCCAGAGCCAACGGCGCACCGGCCGCATCGGGTCCCGCGCCGCGATCGCCTTCGCCATCCGTCTCTCCTGCCGCCTTCCAAGCCGGCCGCGCGAGAGATATAGAGCGGTGCGACCGCGGGCAATCGCCCTTGCCGCGTCCACGAGGAACCATGCGTCAGCGCCGCCGCAAGCTTGCCGGCACCCTCGTGCTGCTCGTGTTCGTGATCGGCTGGGCGCTCGTCGCCATGGCGCTCGTCCAGGGCCGCATTGCGGCATTGCCCGCCGCGGCGCAAGTCATGGCCTTCATCGGACTCGGCCTGGTGTGGGTGATTCCGGCCGGATTGCTCATCCGCTGGATGCAGCGCCCCGATCCCGAATAGCGCCGCGAACTCAGGCCGCGTCCACCCGGCGAAAGCGGTTGATCAGCGCGAACGGCGCTCCCGACAGCATCACGTCGACATAGCGCAGCGCCTGGAATTCGCCGTTGAGCGACACCCGCGGCAGCGCAGTCAGATGCTCGCTGTGCTCGGGATAGAGAACGCCGGGCCGGGTCGTCACCGCGGTCTTGAAGCCGAGTTCGGCGGCGAGCGCGAATTCGCGCGGGCCCGCGGCGGAGGCATCGCCGTACGGATAGGCGAAATGATCCAGCCGGCGGCCGAGGGCCGCCTCGATCACCTCGGCACTGCGCCGCATCTCGGTGCGCACCACCTCGATCGGCCACTTGCGCAGCTTCACGTGATTGACCGTATGCGCACCGATGGTGACGAGCGGATCCTCGGCGAGCCTCGCGATCTCCGGCCAACCCATGCAGAGTTCGCGGCATGGCGCCTTGGGATCGATCCCGTAGCGCGCACACAGGTCGCGCACGACGCGCTGCAGCTGACGTTCATCCGCAAGCCCGCGCAGCCACCAACAGATCTCGGAGAAGGTCGCGTTCTTGCCCGCGGAATTGGCGCAGTCGAAGAAACGGGTCTTGCCGTCGAGCTCCATCACCAGCCGGTCCGTCCCGGCGATCACCCGTTCGAGCGCGACCCACCACAGCTCGCCGATTTGGTCGGAAAAGCTGGTGGCGAGGTAGAGCGCGAACGGCACCTCGTGCCGTTTCAGGATCGGCCAGGCATGTTCGAGA
>JAHFPO010000190.1 GCA_023266695.1 Hyphomicrobiales bacterium
CGGTGGTCAGCACCAGCAGGAGCTTCAGCTGCTCCAAGCTCTGCACCACCGCGGCGAAATCCTCGATGGTCTTGCGGTCGGCGAGGTCGCGCGACTGGGCGACCGTGGACATCACCAGATGCTTCTCCACCAGCCAGGCGACGGTATCGGTCTCGGCCTGGCTGAAGCCGAGGCGCGGCGAGATGCGGCGCGCGATCTTGGCGCCCGCGATCGAATGGTCCTCGGGCCGGCCCTTGGCGATGTCGTGCAGGAAAAGACCGACGTAAAGGAGGTCGCGGTTCTTGATCCCCGGCATCAATTCGTTGGCGAGCCCGTATGCGGGATTGCCGCCACGTTCGATGTCGGCGAGCACGCCGATGCAGCGGATGAGATGCTCGTCCACCGTATAGTGGTGGTAGAGGTTGAACTGCATCATGGCGACGACGCGGCCGAACTCGGGGACGAAGCGGCCGAGCACGCCGGTTTCGTTCATCCGCCGCAACACTTCCTCGGGCGCGTTGCGCGAGGTCAGGATCTCGCGGAACAGGCGGTTCGCTTCCTTGTCCGCGCGCAGATCCGAATCGATCAGCTTGAGCGAGCGGCGCGCGAGCCGGAGCGCATCGGGATGGAATTCGAGATTGTGATCGTCGCCGAGGCGAAAGAGCCGGATCAGATTCACCGGATCGCGTTCGAACGCCTTGTCGTCGGCGACATTGATGCGGTCGTGATCGACAACGAAGTCGGGATAATCCTTGACCGGCCGGCGCTTGCGCCCGGTGAGACTGGCGACCACGCGGGTGAGCCGCGGCACCGGTATGGCTTGGTCGACCTCGAGCGCGGCGCAGACGATGCCGGTGAGATCGCCGACGTCCTTGGCGACCAGGAAGTAATGCTTCATGAAGCGCTCGACGTCGCGCTGGCCGGGATGGGCGGTATAGCCGAGCCGCTCCGCCATCTCGCGCTGCAAGTCGAACGACAGGCGCTCCTCGGCACGGTCGGCGAGAAAGTGCAGGTTGCAGCGCACCGCCAGCAGGAAATCCTCGCAGCGGCGGAACAGGGCGAGCTCGGCCTTGGTGAAGACTCCTTTCTTCACCAGTTCATCGGCCTCGCGCACGCGATAGACGTACTTCGCGATCCAGAACAGCGTGTGCAAATCACGCAAGCCCCCCTTGCCGTCCTTGACGTTGGGCTCGACCAGATAGCGCGACTGTCCGACCTGGCGGTGCCGCTCGTTGCGCTCGGCGAGCTTGGCCGCCACGAATTCGGCGGCGCTCCCCTGCACGATGTCGCTGTCGAAGCGTTTCATCAGCTCGTCGTAGAGCTTGCCGTCGCCGACGATCGGGCGCGCCTCCAGGATCGTGGTGCGGATGGTGATGTCGGCGCGGGCCTGCCGGATGCACTCGTCGATCGAGCGCGTCGCATGGCCGACCTTCAGGCCCATGTCCCACAGCGCATAGAGAATCGCCTCGGCGACGCTCTCGCCCCAGGCGGTCTGCTTGTAGGGAAGCAGGAACAGGAGATCGATGTCGGAGCCGGGCGCGAGCAGGCCGCGGCCGTAGCCACCGACGGCGACGATCGCCATGCGCTCGCTCGAGGACGGATTGTCGGAGCGGTAGAGCGCGCCGGCCACGACCTCGTAGGCGAGCGCGATGATCGAATCCATCTGGCGCGACAGCCGCTCGGCGCAGGCGCGGCCGGAGCCTTCCATCAGCAGCAATTTCTCGGCGAGCTTTCTCCCCTCCTGGAGCGCGCGCTTGAGGCGGCCGGCCATCGCCGCGCGCAGTTCCGCCTCGCGCCCGTGGTGGCGGGCGAGGAGCGCGGCAAGGTCGGCGCGCACGCCCGCGGAATCGATCAAGTCCGCGGGCACGGCATGCGTCCGGCGGCGGCGGGATGGCTGCGACATCAGAGCGGCGACCTTGCTCGTTCCCGAATAGCCGATCCGGTAATTGCTATTCAGGCGCTTGGCAACGGGATCTAACACATGGCGGAATATTCGTCTTGGCGCGCGCGGGCTCTGCGTTATTCCTTTCCTTCTTTCCGCAACGCCCGCAACCGATAGAGCGTCTCGAGCGCTTCCTTCGGCGTGAGCGCGTCGGGGTCGACCGCATCGAACGCCTGGCGCAGCGGATCGGCGGGCGGCTGCTCCGCTCGGCGCGTCGCGGTGAAGAGCGGCAGATCGTCGATCCGCTTGCGCGCCGGCGCGGTGCGGTCCGAGGCTTCGAGCTCGGCGAGGACGACGCGCGCGCGCTCGATCACCGGCGCGGGCAGCCCGGCGAGCTTCGCCACCTGGACGCCATAGGAGCGGTCGGCGACGCCGGGCGCGACCTCGTGCAAAAAGACGACCTCGCCCTGGTATTCCTTGACCCGCACGGTCGTGTTCACCAGGCGCGCGAGCTTGGCCGCGAGCGCCGTCAATTCGTGGAAGTGGGTCGCGAACAGCGTGCGGCAGCCATTCATCTCATGCAGATGCTCGAGCGTCGCCCACGCGATCGACAGCCCGTCGAAGGTGGCGGTGCCGCGGCCGATCTCGTCGAGGATCACGAGCGAACGGCTGCCCGCCTGATGCAGGATGGCGGCGGTCTCGACCATCTCCACCATGAAGGTCGAGCGCCCGCGGGCGAGATCGTCGGCCGCACCCACGCGCGAGAACAGGCGATCGATGACGCCGATGTGCGCGCGCCGTGCCGGCACGTAGGAACCCGTTTGCGCGAGGATGGCGATCAACGCGTTCTGGCGGAGAAAGGTCGATTTGCCCGCCATGTTCGGGCCGGTCACCAGCCAGATGCGTCCGGCCTTGTCGCCCTTGGGCGGCGACAAATCGCAATCATTGGCGACGAACGGGCCGCCGTCGCGACGCAGCGCCTCCTCGACCACCGGATGGCGGCCGCCCTCGATCACGAAGGCGAGCGAGGAATCAACGAGCGGCCGCGTCCAGTGTTCGGCTTCGGCGAGATCAGCGAGAGCGGCCGCGACATCGATGCGGGCAAGCGCGTCGGCGACCGCTTCGAAGGATTTCGCGGCGGCAAGGACGGTTTCGACCAGGCGATCGAAAATCGAAAGCTCAAGAGCGAGCGCCCGCTCGGCGGCCGACACGATTTTCGATTCGAGCTCGCCCAGCTCGGTCGAAGAAAAACGCATGACGCCGGCGAGCGTCTGGCGATGGATGAAGGCCTCGCGCCAGGGCGGCGCGAGCAATTTTTCTCCGTGGCTCCCCGGCACCTCGATGAAATATCCGAGCACGTTGTTGTGGCGGATCTTGAGGGAGCGGACCGCCGTTTCCTCGACATAGCGCGTCTGCAGCGCGGCGATGATTTGGCGCGCCTCGTCGCGCAGCCTGCGCGCCGCGTCGAGATCGGGATCGTAGCCCGTGCGCACGAATCCGCCGTCATGCTTGAGGAGCGGCAGTTCGTCGGCGAGGGCGTCGGCAAGCGCCCCATGCAATTTCGGATCGGGTGCAGTGAGCGCCTTGGTGACGGCCGCGAGCTCGCGCGGCAAGTTCTTTTTGCCGAGCTCGCCGGCAAGCTTCTTCGCCGCCGCCA
>JAHFPO010000081.1 GCA_023266695.1 Hyphomicrobiales bacterium
GCGCGGAAACACGTAGCCATACAAAGTGTAGAATACCATGAAGAGGTTGATACCAAACAGAATCGGATGGGCCAGCCGCGACAGCTCCATCACCAGCAGGAACATCAGCAGGCCGACGATGAAATCCCGCTTGCTGTAGGAGCCCTGGGCATAGATCGCGATCCGTTCGAATTCCCACCAGAAGTGCCAGAAGGCGAAAGCGGCGATCGCGATATAGAGCGCGACGATGGCGTGATTGATCTTGGGCGGCAGCCATTTGTAGAGATAGTCCTGCCGGTACATGAACAGGATTTGCAGGATCAGCGTGATCGAGAGCACGCGCGACACCAGTTCCTGCGGGCCGCCCGAGCCGGTGTAGAAGTACCAGATCAGCCAGACGAACTGGATCAGCGCGAGCGCGAAGATCAGATTGTTGAGATTGATATAGCTCTTCAGCCGGTCAATCATCTTGGCCGTCCCCCTCTCGACGGAAAGCTTGGTTGCCTTCCGGCCTGGCACGAATATTCGAGCGACAAGGACGGCGCCAACGCTGACTTTCGGGCAGTTCCCTGCCCCGGGCACTCCGTCACAGTCGCATCATCTGCAACCGTCTCCCCCGCGGTTTGCTGCGCTGTCAGCTTACATCAAGAAACACCAGAGCGAGGACCTGCGCTTATGCCGCGCAGTTTCCCCGCCCCGGGCGATCGAGTTTCTCGGTCAGCTGGTTTTACCCGCGATCTTCCACTTGTCGTTCCAGACCTTGTGCTCCTTCAGGAACCTGGCCAGGCCCGCATGCACCGGGATGTCGGGATTGGCGTTGATGCCGCTTACCTGCAGGCCGAAAAAGTCGCGCGCAAGCGGCGTAAAGCCGGGATCGATCGAGGCAAGCTGGTGGCGGTTAGTGTAGAACGCGTTCAGCAATTTATAGACGAGGTCCTCCGAAACGTCCGGTCCCACGTTGTAGCCGAATAGAATCGGCACGCCGAGGATTTCCTGCACACCGACGTCCTTGCTGAACACAAATTTCGCATCGACCTTCTCGACCCCGAGGCCCGCCGCCTTAATTCTCGCAACCTCATCCGGGCACGGATTGAGCACCTTCACGTCCATCCGTATTTCGGTTTCCTTCCAATAGGGCGCAAGCGAGCGGCCGGCGGTGGTGTAGCTTGCCGAAGCGACAACCGTGCCGGCCTGGAGCGCGTCGGAATTCGACTTGGTGTCGATCTGGACGTGCTTGAAGTCGTAACCGAGCGCCTTGTAGATGCGCACCCAGTTGTTCCAGTTCATGAACCCGGCGGTGGTGTAGAACACCGGCTTGCCGCTCAGGTCCTTCCAGCACTTGTACTTGTCGGCGTCCTTGGCCGGTACGGCCATGAACGATTCCATCGGATACGCGTACCAGGTGTGCACGATCTTCGGCTTGGTCGGCTTGTAGTCCTTGAAGGCGCCTTCGGCGTTGTAGAATTGGCTCATGCCGATGTCGGCCGTGTAGGCGATCTCGCCGTCGCCGTTCATCACCGCCTTCATGCCGACGGTGGGCGACGTATAGGGTTGGACAGTAACGGTGTATTCGCCGCCAAGTGCTTCCTCGATGATCTTTACCAGCGAGGCGGCGATCTTGTAGCCGTAGGAATCCACGCTCGATGTCGCCAAGCGGAGCGATTTGCGATCCTGCGCCTCAGTCGTCTGCAAAGCCGACAGGGCAAACACGGCCGCGATGGCCGTTGCCGATGCGGCGAAAGTGTAGCGTTTCCTCATCTTGGACATCAGTTGTCTCCCGTTGCTTTCTGTTCCCGGTGCCCGGAGCCTGCCGCAAGAGTACGGCACGGCGCCGCGTCAACCATCTGGCCGAATTCTCCACGGCGGACGCCCGGACATGCCGCTGGTATAACGATAAACCCGGCGTGCGTCGTTTTGTTCATTGCTGTCCGGTTCTTCCTAGCGCGCAAATGCCCCGATCAGTAGGCCTGTCGCAGCTTTTGACACACAACGGTTGTACCGGCATTTATACAAAAGTTATGCTATGCTTATATGAGCCTTCCCGGAACAAGCCTGTCAACGCTTGATCCGGCAACATTGCTAATACCGATGTCCCCGCGGCCCGGCCTCCTCATGGTGTTGCGCTGCGCGTGAATAGTTTGCGCAATCGCCCGGGCGTACAGCGCCCCTTGCGGACCCAGATCGCATTGGCGATCTCGGCGAGGCAGAGGTTCGCATAAACCTGCTCCTTGCCGGTATGGGCATCGAGCGCACAAACCCTGAGGCCATCGGGGGCGCAGGCGCGCTTGGCCACGCACCTGCCGGGGTGCAGAACGCGCGCGCCCGCGCTCATGGCCTGACACGCATTGCGGTAGTCGCTGCGTCTGCCGACTTCGTCGACCACGCAAACCCATGCGATCTCCTGGGTGCAGACCTCGGGGCAAGGGCCGGCCGTGATGACCATCGCGCCCTCTTTGTCGGCGACGCATCGATTCAAAAAAACGTGATTGGCCCCGCCCTTGCGCCCGCACACCGGCAGTTCGGCGGGCGGGCAATCCAGGCTCGAACAGGGACCTTTGGCGATCACCACGGCGCCATCGGCGTGGGCGAGGCAGGCGTTGGCATAGCTGGTGAGGACGCCGAGACTTGTCCGCGTGCACACCGGCTCATGGAGCGTGGGGCAGAGCACCGGCCGTTTCTTGGGATATTTCACGGCCGCGCCGGCTGTGGAGGCAGTCGCGAGCGCCGCGATCAGCGCGGCGAAGAGGCTCGCGCGTGCCGACCAGCCGGATGCAAGAATACTCATGGCGCCCCCGCCGACGCTGGGGCGGCATCATAGGTCAAAACGCGCGCGCGGATACAACGCGTGGGCCTCGCTCGCCGCGCTTCGAAAGCAACCGGGGGCCGCGTCGACCCCCGGCTCCTTACGTTCGCAGAGTGCGCGAGCCGGTGCTCTCGCTCAGCGCTGATCCCGGCAATTTCCTTCGTGAATGAGGGTCGCATTCGCCCGTTCCGCATCACAGAGGGTCGGGTAGCTCTGCTGCTTCTTGGTCTGCGGATCGATCGCGCAAACGCCTCTGCCGCCTTGCGCGCAAAGACGGTCGCCCAGACAGTCGCGCGGGTGCAGCACGCGTGCGCCCGCTTTCACCGCCTCGCAAGAACTGTGATAATTGCCGCGTTTGCCGGCGTCATCGACCGCGCAAACCGGATTGTTCAAGGCCGCGCAAATCTCCGGGCACTCGCCCGGCGCAATGATTACAGCACCGTCCTTTTCGGCCAGACAGACATTCGAATAGGCCGCGTTTTTCCCGCCCTTGCGCCCGCACACCGGTATCCACACCATCTGACAGCCCACATTCGGGCAAGCGCCTTTGGAAATCACCACGGCACGGTCGCGCAGCGCATAGCATTCGTTCGGATAGGTCGCGAGCACCTTGCGGCGCGTGCGCGCACATACCGGATCTTGTTGCTCGGTACAGACCGGCTTACGCTTCAGGAACCCTTGCGCCGAGGCAGGCCCGCTCGTTGCGACCGTAAGGCAGGCGAGCAGCATCCCGGCGATGACGACATGGACGGCAAAAAACCTTTGCATTGCTTCCTCCCGACGTATTGCTTGTAACTATCACAATTATTGCGCGCCCCGAAACACGCAAAAACGCCGGAAAGACACGCGGGCCTCCCGGGCGCCGGCAATAGCCGTACCTCAACCGAAAGCGGTCTGCGGATTGACCGAGAGCCGCTTCAACGCGAGCTTGTTCAGCGCGTTGATGTAGGCCCTGGCCGAGGCGACCAGGGTATCGGGATCGGTGCCGCGAGCGGTCACCTCCTTGCCGCCCTCTTCGAGCCGGACCGAGACTTCGGCCTGGGCGTCGGTGCCCTCGGTGACGGCGTGCACCTGATAGAGCAGGAGCTTCGCCGTGTGCGGCACCAGCGCCTTGATGGCGTTGAAGATCGCGTCCACCGGACCGTTGCCGGTCGCCTGCGTCGTGTGGTGCGCGCCGTCGATGTCGAGGACGAGCGTCGCCGATTGCGGCCCCATCGTGCCCGCGATCACCATGAGCGAAACGATCTTGATGCGGTCGTGCGCCTGGGCGATCTCGTCGTCCACCAGCGCCGCGATGTCCTCGTCGTAGACGATCTTCTTCTTGTCGGCGAGATCCTTGAAGCGCTTGAACGCGTCCTCGAGCGCGTTGTCGCCGAGCTCGTAGCCGAGCTCCTTCAACTTCTCGCGGAAGGCATGGCGGCCCGAATGCTTGCCCATGACGAGCGAGGTCTGTTTCACGCCCACATCCTCGGGCCGCATGATCTCGTAGGTCTGGGTATGTTTCAGCATCCCATCCTGGTGGATGCCCGACTCGTGGGCGAACGCGTTCCGGCCGACGATCGCCTTGTTGTACTGGACCGGGAACGAAGTCACCGCTGAGACGAGCCTGGAGGCGCGCATCAGTAGCGTGGGATCGATTCCAGTCGTGAACGGCATGGCGTCGTGGCGCACCCGCATCGCCATCACCACCTCCTCGAGCGCGGCGTTGCCGGCGCGCTCGCCGATGCCGTTGATGGTGCATTCGATCTGGCGCGCGCCCGCGCTGACGCCGGCGAGCGAGTTCGCCACCGCCATGCCGAGATCGTCGTGGCAATGGACCGAGAACACCGCCTGATCGGAATTCGGCACGCGCTCGCGGATCATCTTGATGAGGGCGAAATATTCCTCCGGCACCGTGTAGCCGACGGTGTCGGGCACATTGATGGTGGTGGCGCCGGCCTTGATCGCCGCCTCCACGCAGCGGCAGAGGAAATCGTGCTCGGTGCGGGTGCCGTCCTCGCACGACCACTCCACGTCGTCCACGTAATTGCGGGCGCGGGTGACCTGCTGGATCACCATCTCAAAGACTTCGTGCGGCTCCTTCTGAAGTTTCCACTTCATATGGACGGGCGAAGTCGAGATGAAGGTGTGGATGCGCGGGTGGCGGGCCGCTTTCACCGCTTCCGCGCAACGATCGATGTCCTTGATCGCCGCGCGGGCAAGCCCGGCGACGACCGCCTTCTTGGTACGCTTGGCGACCTCGGCAACGGATTCGAAGTCGCCGTTCGAAGCGATCGGAAAGCCCGCCTCGATGATGTCAACGCCCATCTGGTCGAGCAATTCGGCGACATCGAGTTTCTCCTCCAGCGTCATGGAAGCGCCGGGGCACTGCTCGCCGTCGCGCAAAGTGGTGTCGAAGATGCGCACCCGATCCTGGTCGGTGCTGCTCGTTGATTTGGTGGTCATGTTCCTTCTCCTTGCTCGCGCCCGTCGCTAGGGCGCTCTCAGGTTCACTCGTTCGGACCCCTGAGTGCCCAGGCGCGTGGCGCCCGGCCGGCCCTCAGGGGCGGCGAAGGAGCAGGAGAGAGGCAAGAATGAGAGTCCGCCCGGAAATCGCCTCGGCGACCGGGTTGGCAGTGCGGCGGGTGGAAATCGTCTGCACGGCTCGGCTCTCGAATCGGCTACCAGTCTTTGCCCGATTGCTTACCAATCGGTGAAACCGGCGGTTTCCGACTTCTAGCCGAGACCGCCGGGGCGAGGCAAGCGCGGCCCATGAACCGCCTAGTTTAAGGCAGCAGGCGGAGCGGGCCGGTCACAAACCGGCGAACCCCCGGAAATTCTCCCCGCGCCGGGTTATAATGGGGTCGAACGTGGCCGCTCTCCGGAGGCCCCATGCTACGCGCCTTCACCGCCATCGCCCTTGCCGGCCTCATCGCCGGATGCGCCTCCTCGAACTTCGACCCCTATTCGGGCGCGCCCCTGTCCGGCTCGTCCATGTCCAGCTCGTCCCTAAACAGAAATTCCACGGCTGGCGGACCGGCGGTGATTTCCGCGCCGCCCGTGGTCGCCGGCCCCGCCGGCTGCGCCGGGCCCATTTCCGAATATCTGCAGGTGATCGACAACGACGCCCAGACCGGCCATCTGAACCCGGGCGTCTATAACCGGCTCCGGGGCGATCTCGATCAGGCGAGGGCGAGCTGCGCCGCCGGCCGCGAGGCCGAAGCCCGCACCCAGCTCGCCGGCGTCAAGAGCCGCTACGGCTATCGCTGAAGGCCAGCGATCCCGGCGCGCTCACGCCACGCGCTGCGGCGCACGCGCGTTGAAGGCGATATAGGCCTGCACGAAGTCCGGCATGGTCGGATAAAAATCGGCGGGCCCGCGCACCACCACGACGTCCGAAAGCTCGGGCTGACGCTCGCGGGCGAGATTGGCGCGGATGCGGTTGGCGAGCCGCGCCGAGTCTTCCCGCGCACACAGGAGATGCATCAACGCGATACGCGGACCGGAGACGACCGCGTGCCATATCCGCATCGGCTGGGCGGCGTCCGGTAGAAGTCCGGCTTCCCGGAACAATTCGCGCTGGACGCTGCCGACGAAATCGACGCTGCCATCGGGGCGCACGTCCTGCGGATCGGGCGTGCCGGAGGGAAAATTGATCTGTCCGGCATTGCTAGTGTGAGAAGCCATCACGCCCAGCACATAAGCGCCGTCGCCCGCGCGCAGCGCTCCCATGGCGAAGCAATTGGCGACCGAGCGGTCGGGAAAGCCGGTGTCGCGCCAGGCGAGGAAGCTCGCGAAATCAGTCTCGAAGAACGCGCCGCGAAAAACGCAGTTCTGGATCTCCCAGCGGTGCAAGAGCAGCACATGCCCGTTGAACAGCGCGGGCTTGAAGCGGCGAGCAGCGGCGAGGTGCGCGCCGATGGCGGAGCGGTTCGCCAATACCCACGGCCAGATTCGCGGCTCGAAGGTAAGCTCGAGCCGCGCGAGCGGGTAGACTTCGATGTCGTTCATGTTTCCCCTCGGCGATCGAATGGTGCCGCATCGAATACGCGCGAGGCTTTAAATAATTCTCCTGAAAATGCGCGATCAGTATTTCTGCGGATGCTCGCGGATTGCGCGCGCGATCCGATCGAGCCTCAAGCTTCGATCGTGCCTTCGGTGACCACGACGGCGGCGCATGGCGACCTCGCGGCGCGTCGGCCTAGAACACGAACGCGGAGGGAAGCATGTTCCATTCGCGCCGGTTTTTCCAAACGATTTACGTGATGCGTGCGATCAGTCCAGGCGATTGACCGCCCCACATCCCCGTGGCGGCCGCATTCTTCACGAAGCGGATGTCGAAGGTCTAGGCAAGATCGAGCTTGGCGGCGGCACCTCATTCCCGATTGGCTGCGCCGCTTCCATCGCCCCCGCCCAGCCGGGTTGGCCCCGGTCCGTTCTCGCCCATGCAACCCGAGCCTAGCGGCGCTATCCCGGTTCGCAAAGCGTGCGATCGGGTGCGGCCGATTGGCCATTGCGCTCGGGCGCGGGAAGCCCGAAAAGAGGGTCCCGCCAATATCATCCCTCCCCCGCTACCCACCTAGCGCCACCGGCTCCCCACCATGTCCTTGAGCGCAGTCGTCCAGCAAATTCTCGCCTTCGTGAAAGAGCACGAGGCTTGGGCGCCGGTGATCGTCGCCTTTCTCGCCTTCGGCGAATCCTTCGCGATCATTTCGCTCATCATCCCGGCGACGGTGGCGCTGGTCGGAGTGGGCGCGCTCATCGGGGCAAGCGACATCCATTTCTGGCCGGCGTGGCTGGGCGCGGCGATCGGCGCCTCGCTCGGCGACTGGATCTCCTATTGGATCGGCTTCAAGCTCGAGCACGCGGCGCGCAATGTGTGGCCGCTGTCGCGCTATCCGGATCTCTATGATCGCGGCGAGCGCTTCTTCCACAAGTACGGCATCTGGTCGATCTTCCTCGGCCGCTTCTTCGGTCCCCTGCGGGCGGTGGTGCCGCTGATCGCTGGCATCTTCGAGATGCCGCATCTCCAGTTTCAGATCGCGAACATATCCTCGGCCATGGTGTGGGCCTTCGTGCTGCTCGCGCCCGGCTTCACGGCGCTCAAGTATCTTTGGTGAATTGCGAACGTACGGCTAGCCGCGCCCAATTGTATTTGGTTCGAGCCGATCGGCGTGTCAGGCTGAAGCCATGACGCCGGCGCCCGCAGCAATCGCATTCGAAAATGTCTCCAAGACCTACGGCGAGGAGCATCGGGCGGCGCTCGATGGCGTCTCGCTCGCGGTCGCCGGGCAGGAGTTTCTCGCGATCGTCGGCCCCTCCGGCTCCGGCAAATCGACGCTTTTGCGCCTCGTCAACCGCCTCACCGAGCCGAGCGCGGGCACGGTCAGCTGCGAGGGCGAGGACGTGCGCGCGGCCGACCCGATCGCGCTGCGCCGGCGCATCGGCTATGTCTTTCAGGGCGTCGGCCTGTTCCCGCATCTGACGGTCGCGGAAAACATCGCCATCACGCCGCGGCTCACCGGCTGGGACCGCGCCCGCATCGAGGCGCGCGTCCGTGAAATGCTTGCGCTGGTGCGCCTCCCCGCCGCATTCGGCGGCCGTTTCCCGCGTGCGCTTTCCGGTGGCGAGGCCCAGCGCATCGGCGTCGCCCGCGCGCTCGCCGCTGGCCCACGGATCATGCTCATGGACGAGCCCTTCGGCGCGCTCGATCCCTTGACCCGCGACGCCCTCGGCCGCGACTACCGGCGGCTCCACGACGAGCTCGGCCTCACCACCCTCATGATCACCCACGACATGCTGGAGGCGGTGCTTATCGCCGACGACATCGCCGTCATGCACGCGGGCAAGCTGATCGAGCGGGGAACGCCCCATGCGCTGATGACGGCGGCCAAGCACGAATATGTGCGCGAGCTGATGCAAACGCCGCGCCGGCAGGCCGAGCGCCTGAACGCGCTGACCGAGGGGCGGCCGCGATGATCGCAAACCTCGATCCGCGCGTCGCCGACGCGCTCGCCCATCTCCCCGATTATCTCGGAAACCACGTGCTCGTGAGCGCCACCGCGATCGCGCTCGGGCTCGCTCTCAGCCTGCCGCTCGCGATCGCGGCGACGCGGCGGCCTGCCTTGCGCTGGCCGCTCCTGGCGCTCGCGAGTCTCGCCCAGACCATCCCCGGCCTCGCGCTCCTCGCCCTCTTTTATCCGCTGCTCCTCGGGCTCTCCGCTTTGTCGGAGCGGATCATCGGCGCCGGCTTCTCGGCGCTCGGATTTCTCCCCTCGGTCATGGCGCTCACGCTCTATTCGATGCTGCCGGTGCTCCGCAACACCGTCACCGGAATTCACGGCATCGATCCGGCCGTGCAGCAGGCGGCCCTCGGCGTCGGCATGACGCGGCGCCAAACGCTCTTCATGGTGGAGCTGCCGTTGGCGCTACCGGTGATCATGGCGGGCGTCCGCACCGCGGCGGTGTGGGTGATCGGCACCGCCACCCTGTCGACGCCCATCGGCCAGACCAGCCTCGGCAATTACATTTTCGCCGGATTGCAGACCCAGAACTGGGTGTTCGTGCTGTTCGGCTGCGTCTCGGCGGCGGCCTTGGCGCTCGTGGTCGATCAGTTGCTGACGCTGATGGAGAGCGGCGTCTCCGCGCGCAAACGCTCGCGCGTGGCGGTGGGTGCGCTCGGCCTCGCGCTCGTGGTCGTGGCGGCGCTTTATCCCGCGCTCGGCCGCTCGCAAGGCGCCTATGTGGTCGGCGCCAAAACCTTCACCGAGCAATATGTGCTCGCGGCGCTGATCGAGCAGCGCCTTGCCGCTGCCGGCCTTTCGACCGCGCGGCGCGACGGGCTCGGCTCGAATGTGATCTTCGACGCGCTCGCCACCGGCGAGATCGACATCTATGTGGATTATTCCGGGACGATCTGGGCGAACTCCATGCGCCGCACCGACGTGAGACCGCGCGCGGAAGTCATCGCCGGCGTCGCCGCCTGGGTCGAGGAGAAACGCGGGATCAAGATGCTGGGCGGGCTCGGCTTCGAGAACGCCTACGCGCTCGCCATGACGAAGACGCGCGCCGACGCATTGGGCGTGCGCACGATCGCCGATCTCGCCCGCCACGCGCCGAGGCTTTCGATCGCGAGCGATTACGAATTCTTCAGCCGGCCGGAATGGGCGGCGCTGCGTCAAGCCTATGGCCTCGCCTTCCGCGGCGAGCGCCAGATGCAGCCGAATTTCATGTACGAAGCCGCCGCCGCCGGCGAGGTCGACGTGATCTCGGCCTATACCAGCGACGGCCGCATCGTCCAATATGATCTCGTGGTGCTCGACGATCCGAAACGGGCGATTCCGCCCTATGACGCGATCCTGCTCGT
>JAHFPO010000082.1 GCA_023266695.1 Hyphomicrobiales bacterium
CGACGAGGGAAGTGAGGCTCGTGCCCTCGAATTGCTTGAACGCGATCGAGGCTTCCCTGGTGTCGAACCCCGCGACATCGCAACCCACGGGAGTCGCCAAGCCCGTTGCAGAATCTATGCTACATCCGTCCTTCCACCCAGGTTGAAGGCTGACTTTGCGCTGGTAGATCGAATATTTCCCGCCAACCGTGAGATCTTCCCGCAACGGAAACGCCGCCCGCAGGGTCGCGCCGATGGTTTGGTTCTCGAACGGCTGGTAGGTCGACTGCAAATTCTTCTTGTAGAAGAGATCGAACCCGGCCGCGACGCGATAGCCGAGGAAGAACGGCTCGGTGAAGGAGAACTGCCCGCCTCGGACGCGTTGGCCAAAGGTGCCGGAGACCCGCACGGTTTGGCTGCGACCGAGCAGATTCCTTTCGCCGACGGAGACTTCGCCGATGATCCCGTCCTGGGTCGAATAGCCGCCCGACACCGAGAACTCGCCGGTCAGCTGCTCCTCGACCTCCACGTTGACGATCACGCGGTCGGACGCCGAACCGGGCTCATTGGTGATCTTCACGGTCTTGAAGTAGCCGAGATTCTTGAGCCGGCGTTCGGCGCGGTCGACCAGCACCCGGTTATAGGGATCGCCTTCCTGGATATCGAACTCGCGGCGGATCACCCAGTCGCGCGTGCGGGTATTGCCGCGGACATTGATGCGCTCGATATAGACCCGTGACCCCTCCTCGATGACGAAGGACACGTTGATGCGGCGCGCCGTGAAGTCACGATCGCCGCGCGGCCGCACTTGCGCGAAAGCATAACCGAGCTTCGACAATTCGATGGTGAGGTCCTCGATCGATTTTTCGACGTCCTCCGCGTTGTAAACAAAACCGCTGGTGGTGCGCAGCAACCTGCGCAGCGACGCCGGGTCGGTGTCGCGAAGGTTCGAGACGACGTCGAGGGTGCCGAAGCGATACTGCTCGCCTTCATCGAGGGTGAAGGTGAGGACGAATCCGCCCGAGCCTGATTTGTCCGCATCCACCGTCGCCGACAGGATGCGGAAGTCGGCATAGCCGTTCTTGAGATAGAAGCGCCGCAACAGCTCCTGATCGGCGCTGACGCGGTCGGGATCATAGATGTCGTTGTTCTTGAGCCAGCTCAGCCAGTTGGTCTGACCGGTGGTGATGATGTCGCTCAGTTTCCAGTCGGAGAAGTTCTTGTTGCCGATGAAGACGATTTTCCTCACCGTCGTCTTGTCGCCTTCGTCGATCTCGAAGACGAGATCGACCCGGCCGTTCGGGCGGTCGATGATCTTCGGCTCGACGCGTATGTTGTAGCGGCCCTGGCGGCGATAAACCTCGATGATGCGCTGCACGTCGGCCTGGACGGTGGGGCGCGAGAGCGCGCCGCGCATGCGCGATTGCACTTCGGCGGCAAGCACTTCGTCCTTGACCTTCTTGTTGCCCTCGAAGGCGACGCGGTTGATGGTCGCGTTTTCGAACACGGTCACGATCAGACGGCCGCCGCTCTGGCTGATCTTCACATCGGCGTAGAGGCCGGTGGCATAGAGCGCCTTCAGGCCCTCGTCGATCTTGGCGGCGTCGAGTTTCTCGCCCGGGCGGGTCTGGAAATAGCTGCGGATGGTATCGGCATCGACGCGCTTGTTGCCTTGCACGACGATGGTGCTGGCGGTCTGGGCGGCGGCGATCCCGGCGGTCGTGATCGATCCCGCGGTGATGCCCGCCACGAGGGCGAGCGCCATCATCGCGAAGATCGCGACCTGCCTCGAAAGCCCCACTCGAACTCTCATCTACGCGACCTGCTCCGCCTTCAGGCACGCCCCCACGCTTCCGCGCGCACGGCACGCGGATTCTCCCTTGTTATCTAAGCTTGTACTGATTTTTCATGGCCTTGCAAACCTTTGGAGGGTTCGTACCCCATGCTTTCCCCCTTCACGTGGCTTATCTGCCACGCCATCCGGAACGGTCATGCGAGGGTGGTGCAACACCCCCTAATGGGCGGTTTAGAGGCTGCTCGAGGGCTGTTTTTAGAGGGCGCTCAGATGCAGGATGTCGTTCCAGGTGGCGAACAGCATCAGCATGAGCACCAAAGCGAGGCCAACCCGGAACCCAAGTTCCTGGGCTCTTTCACTCAGGGGCCGGCCGCGGATAGCCTCGATCGCATAGAACAAAAGGTGACCCCCATCGAGCAGCGGGATCGGGAACAGATTGAGCAGCCCGATGCTGATCGAAAGCACGGCGGTGAAATGGATGAAGGCCGCAAAACCCATGGTGGCGACCTGTCCCGCCACCTGGCCGATCCGGATCGGACCGCCGAGCTGATCGGGCGATTCCCGCCCCATCACCATCCCGGCCACGTAGCCGAGCGTGCGCTCCACCACGAACCAGGTTTCCGCCACTCCCATTTGCAACGCCTGGAGCGGGCCGTAACGCTCCGTCACCACGTCGGTGGCGGTGGTCGAGCGCGAGATGCCGAGCATGCCGAGCCGGTGCACGTTGCCGAAGTGATCCTTGATCTCGCGCAGTAGCGGCGTCGCGCTGAGCGTCACCAGGCTATTCTTGCGATCGACCACGATCTTGAGCGTCTGGCCGGGACTTATGCCGACGATGCGCTGCATGTCGCCGAAGTTCTGGATCTCCTTGCCGTCGATGGAGATGACGAGGTCGCCGGGGAGAAAGCCCGCCGCCTCGGCGGCGCTGCCCGGCTGGATGCCGTCCACCCGCGCCGTCGTCACCTGCCGCCCGTAGAAGAAAAAGACCGCGGCGAAAATGAGGATGGCGAGGATGAAATTGGCGATCGGACCGGCCGCGACGACGGCCGCGCGCTTGCCGACCGATTGATGGAAGAAGGAGACGCGCCGCTCCTGCTCGCTCATGGCAGTGAGCGTTTCGTGATCCGGCGTGCTGGCGACGCTGTCGTCGCCGTGAAAACGCACATAGCCGCCGAGCGGAATCGCGGAGAGCTTCCAGCGCGTGCCGTGCCGGTCATTGAAGCCCAGGAGCTCGGTTCCGAAGCCGATCGAAAAAGCGTCGATCTTCACCCCGCAGCGGCGGGCGACCCAGAAGTGTCCGAGCTCGTGGAAGAACACCACCACCGTGAACACGCACAGGGAGGGAATGATATAGCCGAGCAGCCACCCCCCCCACGCACTCGCGCTCGTCACCAAATCCATCGCGGCGTCCTTTCCAATGGCTTTACAGACTAGGAAGCCTTTGCGGCGAATTCGGGCAAGAGGCCCCGGCATAAACTTCTCGCAACATGGTCAATGGCGAGCGCCTCGCTGACCGTGGCGGGCTCGGCGAGACCCTCGGAAACGGCCTTTGCGAGCACCGCCTCGACCAAAGCGGGAATGCCCGGAAAGTCGATCCGGCGGGCGAGGAAGGCCTCGACCGCGATCTCATTGGCGGCGTTAAGCACGGTCGGCGCCGCCCCTCCGGCCTCGAGCGCGCCGCGGGCGAGCGCGAGAGCGGGAAAACGCTCGAGATCGGGCCGTTCGAAACTGAGCGAGCCGAGGGCCGCGAGATCGAGCTTGGGCGGCTGCCAGTCGATGCGGTCCGGCCACGCCAGGCAATAAGCGATCGGCACCCGCATGTCCGCGACCGAAAGTTCGGCGACGACGGAGCCGTCGTGGAAGGTGACGAGAGCATGCACGATCGACTGGGGATGGACGAGAACGTCGAGACGCTCGGGTGGAAGTCCGAACAGATGGTTTGCCTCGATGAGTTCCAGGCCCTTGTTCATGAGGGTGGCGGAATCGATCGTCACCTTCGCCCCCATCGACCAGGTCGGATGCTTCAGGGCCTCCTCGACGGTCACCCGTTTGAGCCGCTCGAGCGGGAAGGTGCGGAAAGGCCCCCCCGAGGCGGTGAGCGTCACCCGCTCGACCGCCTCGCGCGGGCCGGCGGCGAGCGCCTGGAACACCGCATTGTGTTCGGAATCGACCGGCAGCACCGTCGCGCCTTCCGTCTCGGCCTTCGCCATGAACAGCCGGCCCGCGCACACCAGGCATTCCTTGTTGGCGATCGCGACGCGCCGGTTGGGGGCGAGCGCTGCGAGCGTCGGCTCCAGCCCCGCCGCTCCGGTGATGGCGGCGACGACCACATCGGCCGGCGCGGTCGCCGCCGCGATCAGCCCCTCGCGGCCGGCCGCCGCCTCGATGCCGGAGCCGGCGAGCGCATCCTTCAGCTCCCGGTATGCATTCGGATCGGCGATGACCGCGAGGCGTGCGCCGAACTCGCGCGCGAGCGCGGCCAGACGTCCCGCATCGCGCCGGGCGGTGAGCGCCGTCACCCGATAGCGTCCGGGCGCACGGCGCAGGAGGTCGACGGTGCTCGTCCCGATCGAGCCGGTGGCGCCGAGGATCGTCACAGCGGCCTGCGGCCCGTTCGATTTCGATTCCTGTGCCGGCCTCACCATGCGAGCAACCCCGTCGCCGGCGCGACCGCTCCCCCGTGCGCGAGCCCGATCGCGAGCGCGACGATCGCCGCGACAAGAAATCCGTCGAGCCGGTCCATCAGCCCGCCGTGGCCCGGGATCAGTTGGCTCGCATCCTTGACGCCGAAGCGGCGCTTCATCGCCGATTCAAAGAGATCGCCGATCTGCGCCGCCGCCACGATCAGGAGCGCGAGGCCGAGATGGATCGCCCGCCAGGTGAGACCCATGAACACGACCGTGATCGAGCCCGCGAGCATGCCCGCGAGCGCGCCGCCGAGCGTGCCGGACCAGGTTTTCTTCGGGCTGAGCGCGGGCGCAAGCAGGGGTCCGCCGAGGGCGCGGCCGGTGAAATAGGCGGCGATGTCGGCCGCCCACACCACCGCGAAGAGCCAGAGGATCGCGGCAAGCCCATGGGCGGGATCGGCCCGCAATATGACGCAGGAAATCACCAGGACCGCCCCATAGAGAACGCCGAGCGAGGTCCAGGCGCGCTCGCGGTTGGCGCTCGCCGCCACCACCGCCGTGCCGATGATCACGTAGATGAACGCCATCGCCGGATGATCGAAGGCGAGCGCTATGGCCATGCCTGCAAGGGCGACGCCGCCGAGGGAAAGCACGAAGGGGCGAGGCTCGGCGCGGACGATGCCGACCCATTCCCACCACATCCACAACGCGGCGCCGGTCCAGAACAGGAGAAACGGCAGACCGCCGATCGCGGTCGCCGCGAGCGCGCCCACTCCCAGCACCAGCGCCGAGCACACCCTCTGGCCGAGTTCGCCCACAGGCCTCCTCCCCGCTCCGCTTCCTCCCGGCTCTTCGAACTCGCGCGCGGCGGGCAAGATCACGATCCCGTGCGGGCCGTGAGACCGCCGAAGCGGCGTTCACGGCGGTGAAATTCGCCAATCGCCAGCTCGAAAGCAGCGCGATCGAAATCCGGCCAATGGATCGGCAGGAATACGAATTCGGCATAGGCCGATTGCCACAGCAGGAAATTCGACAGCCGTTGCTCGCCGCTGGTACGAATGACGAGGCTGGGATCGGGGAGACCGGCAGTGTCGAGCTGGCTCTCCACCATGGCGGCGTCGATGCTCATGGGATCGAGGCGTCCGGCCGCCGCCTGTTCGGCGAGATGCCGCGCCGCCCGCGCGATCTCCTGCCGCCCGCCATAATTGAAGGCGACCACCAGGGTGAGCCGGTCGTTCGCCCGCGTCAGCTCCTCCGCCTCGCAGATCATGCGGAAGATTTCCGGATCGAGGCCGCTGCGGTCTCCGATCACCCGGACGCACACGCCCGACCGATGCAGTTCGTCGAGGTCCTCGCGCACGAATTGCTTCACCAGCGCCATCAGGTCGTCGATTTCCTCGGCCGGGCGCGACCAGTTCTCGGCGCTGAAGCTGTAGAGTGTGAGCACCTTGATGCCGAGCTCGCCGGCCGTGCGTACGGCCTGGCGCAGCGCCGCTACGCCCCGGCGATGACCTTCGCTGCGCGGCAGCCCGCGCGCGGCCGCCCAGCGGCCGTTGCCGTCCATGATGACGGCGACATGCTCGGGCGCTGCCGCGTAATCCACGACCGGCTTTGCTAACGCATCGGGAGCAGGCATCTGATCTCGTCCATCCGGCTCAGACGGACATGATTTCCTTTTCCTTGTGGGCGAGCGCCTGATCGATCTCGCCAATCGACTGATCGGTCGCCTTCTGCACCTCGCCCTCGTGCCGCTTGATTTCGTCCTCGCTGACGTGGCCGTCCTTCTTGAGGTTCTTCAGATGATCGAAGCCGTCGCGACGCACGTGGCGCACCGCGATGCGGGCGGCCTCGGCATATTTGTGCGCGACCTTCACGAGTTCCTGGCGGCGCTCCTGGTTGAGCTCGGGAATGCGAAGACGAAGCACCTGGCCTTCGGTCTGCGGACTGAGGCCGAGATCGGAATCGCGGATCGCCTTCTCCACCGCCTTGACCACGGACTGATCCCAGACCTGCACCGACAGGAGGCGCGACTCCGGCACGCTCACGGTGGCGAGTTGATTGATCGGCATCTGCTGGCCATAGGCCTCGACGTGGATCGGATCGAGCATGTGCGGCGAAGCGCGGCCGGTGCGCAGGCCGGCGAGCTCCTGCTTGAGCACGGCGATCGCGCCCTGCATGCGGCGTTTGACGTCGGCGAGATCGAAGGATCCCGGTTTCATCGTCACCTTAGTCCTTGCGTCGCGAGTCCTTGCCTCGCGTTCGAATGTTCGGCCGAGGAATCCAAGCTCCTGGGTCGCTTGCGCGACCACTCTCAAGGCGAGATGGTGGTCGAGCGTCCCTCCCCCCGAACCGTGGCGGCGATCGCGTCCCCGACCCCGATCGAGAACACGATTATCGGCAAGCGCGCGTCGCGGGCAAGCGCGAAGGCGGCGGCGTCCATGACCTTGAGGTCCAGGGCGAGCGCCTGGTCGTGGGTAAGGCGTTCGAATCGCTTGGCCTTCGGATTTTTCTTGGGGTCGGCGTCATAGACCCCGTCCACGTCGGTCGCCTTCAGGATCACCTCGCATTGCAGCTCGGCCGCGCGCAGCACGGCGCTGGTATCGGTGGTGAAAAACGGATTGCCGGTGCCGCCGCCGAGCACGACGATGCGGCCGTCCTTGAGATGCTTGAGCGCGCGCTGGCGCGCATAGGGTTCGCAGATGGTGGGCATCGGCACCGCCGAGAGCGTGCGGACCGCGGCGCCCGCCTTCTCGATCGCGTCGCCCAGCGCCAGCGTGTTGATCACGGTTGCGAGCATGCCCATCTGATCGGCGGTGGCGCGGTCAAGGCCGGTACCGGCGATGGTCGCGCCGCGCAGGAAATTGCCGCCGCCGACCATCACCGCGATGTCGACGCCGAGATCGCGGGTGGCGGCCAAATCCTTGGCAATGCGGGCAAGAGTCCCGGGATCGAGCGTGTCGTTCTCGCCGCCCATCAAGGCTTCGCCTGAGACCTTAACGAGGACGCGGCGATAGCGGGGCTTGCTCATGGTCGGCCCTCGGTTCCGGTCAGCTCGGCCGTGCGGCCGCAGCGACCTCGGCGGCAAAATCCTGCTCCTGCTTCTCGACGCCCTCACCGAGGGCGTAACGCACGAACCCGGTGATCTTCACCGGCGCGCCGGTTTGCGACTCGGCCTCTTTCAGTGCCTGCGCCACCGACTTGGCTGGATCATGAACATAGGCCTGATCCAGGAGGCAAACCTCCTTGTAGAAGGTCTTGAGCCCGCTCTCGACGATTTTCTCGATCACGTTCGCGGGCTTGCCCGCGGCGCGCGCTTTATCGGCGATGACGTCGCGCTCGCGCGCAATAACCGCCGGGGCGAGCGCGGAGGGAGCGATCGCCTGCGGATTGGCCGCCGCCACGTGCATCGCGACCTTGCGGCCGAAGTCGGCGAGCGCGTCGGCCTTGCCCTTGGATTCGAGCGCCACCACGACGCCGATCCTGCCGAGTCCATCGGCGATCGAATTGTGCATGTAGGAGCCGATGGCGCCGCTCCCCACCTTGAGCATGGCAGCGCGGCGGAGATTGAGATTTTCACCGATGGTCGCGATCCCCGAGGCGATCGCCTCGGCGATGGTGCCGGAGCCCGCCTTCGCCGCCTTGATCTTCTCGACGTCGGCGCCGTGATGGAGCGCGACCTGCGTGATCAGTTTCACCAGGCCCTGGAAATGATCGTTGCGGGCGACGAAATCGGTCTCCGAATTGACCTCGACCACGACGCCCTTGCCGCCCTCGACCGCGATCCCGACCAGGCCCTCGGCGGCGATGCGGCCCGCCTTCTTCGCCGCCTTGGAGAGCCCCCTCTTGCGCAGCCAGTCGACCGCCGCTTCGATGTCGCCCTTGTTCTCCGCGAGCGCGCTCTTGCAATCCATCATGCCGGCGCCGGTGAGCTCGCGCAGCTCCTTGACCAGGCTCGCGCTGATCTCGGCCATATGAACCTCACTCCGCCTCGGCGGAGAATACCTTGGCCTGGGCGATCCAGCCCTCGACGCGGCCGGGCAGGCCCACGATCTCGCCGATCCGGTGCGCATCCTTGCCGCCGATGGCGGCGATCTGGGAGAAATGGAAGATGCCGAGATCGTTGAACTGCTTCTCGACGTCGGGGCTCACTCCCGTGAGCTTTTTCAGATCGTCGGGCGCCCCGCGCGGACCCGGTAACTGCTCGAAGTCCCACTCGGGCTCCTTCGGCAGATCCTCCACGATCGGTTTCTCGGCGGCGCCGAGATCGACGCCGATCTCGCCCTGCGCGCGCGAGAGGCCGTCGATCGCGGCCTTGGCGACGAGATCGCAGTAGAGCACGATCGCGCGGCCGGCGTCGTCGTTGCCCGGAATCGGAAAGGTGATGCCGTCCGGATCGCAATTGGTGTCGATGATCGCCGCCACCGGTATGCCGAGGCGTTTGGCCTCTTTGATGGCGATGTCTTCCTTCTTGGTGTCGATGATGAAGACGAGGTCGGGCAGCCCGCCCATGTCGCGGATACCGCCGAGCGAGCGCTCGAGTTTTTCCTTCTCGCGCGAGAGGGTCAGCCGCTCCTTCTTGGTGTAGGCGGTGCCCGCTTCGCTCGCGAGCATCTCCTCGATCTGCTTCAGGCGCTGGATCGAGTGCGAGATGGTCTTCCAGTTGGTGAGGGTGCCGCCGAGCCAGCGCGAATTGACGAAATACTGGGCCGAGCGCTTGGCGGCGTCGGCGATCGCCTCGGAGGCCTGCCGCTTGGTGCCGACATAGAGGATGCGGCCGCCCTTGGCGACGGTGTCGGCGACCGCCTGCAACGCGCGATGCAGCATCGGCACGGTCTGGGCGAGATCGATGATGTGGATCTTGTTGCGGATGCCGAAGATGTAGGGAGCCATCTTCGGATTCCAGCGGTGCGACTGATGGCCGAAATGAACGCCAGCTTCCAACAGCTGGCGCATGGTGAAGTCGGGAAGCGCCATAATGATCTCCGGTTAGCCTCCGCGGACCGAGCCGGGCTTAGATTAGCCCAGCACCGGATGCGGTCCTTGGGGATCAAGGCCGCCTAGTCCGCGTGCGAGATGAAGGGCTTATAGGCGGGGGATTTCGGCGGCGCAAGGGCGCCAAGCAACGCCTCCGCGCGCCTCATCAGCCCGCCGCCCGGAACAGCCACGCGAGCAGGAAATGCATCGGTGTCATCACGCAAACCGGCACGAACACCATCAGGATCGCGAAATAGAGCGGCGGCGAGAGCATTGTCTGCGGCTTTTCGCCGGGACCGAACACCCAGTTGATGTTCTTCTCCGGCGCGGTGAACAGGTAGCAGATGACGAGCACCGCCCCGCTGAGCGCAAGCTGCAACGGAAAAGCGCGGCTGTCGTAGCCGAAGCGATAGAGCATCCAGATGATCGTCGGCGGCAGCGCGAGATGAAAGAGCGAGATCGCGCGCAGCCACAATGGCCACTTCGGGTCGAACATGTAGCCGGTGAGACCGAGCCGGCCACGGAGAAGAAAATCCACGGTCCACAGGATTTCGAGCGGCAGCACGCCGACCGCCGGCATGCTCGCGGCGAGCGGGCTCTCCAGGATCACCGCGAGCGCCGTCAGAAAGAGCGCGATGTCGGAGAGCCAGAGAAAATTCGACGGCCCGTACAGGCGCCAATAGATGACGACGAGAACGGGAACGAATGCGCCGTAGGCGAGCTCCAGCCAGAG
>JAHFPO010000008.1 GCA_023266695.1 Hyphomicrobiales bacterium
TGCCGGGGCGAAAGCCCCGGCTCGTGGGTTGCGTATTCGCGCCCTTCCCGATCACCGGAAGTACGGCCCCGGGGACGGAAATCGCCGGTGCGGGCGGCCGTTCGGCGCCCGTAAGAAATCGCCGTCTCCGGCCACAACCGGAGACGGACGCGCCGTTCGGCGCCCGCACCCCTCGCTTTTCGAGGGGCCTCGATGAGGGGAGAAAACATGATCCGGCGGGAAAAACCCCGCGCGGAAACGAAGATGTTTGGAGGAATGCGGTCGGCTCGCTAGGTTGCGCCCGGGCAAGGGAATTTCATGACCACTTTGCTGATCACCCACGAATCCGGCCTCCGGCACGCGACCCCCGCGGGCCATCCCGAGCGCGCCGACCGCCTGCGCGCGATCGCGCGCATACTGGAGCGCGAGGAGTTCGCGGCGCTCGCGCGCGTAGAGGCGCCGGAAGCCGAAATCGAGGCCATCACCCGCGTCCATCCGCTCGAATATGTCGAACATCTGCGTGACGCCGTGCCGGCGCAAGGCGTCGCCCGGCTCGACGCCGACACCTCGCTGTCGTCGGAAAGTTGGGAGCCGATTTTGCGCGCGGCCGGCGGCGCCGTCTTGGCCGTCGACCAGGTGATGGCGGGTCGCGCCGCCAACGCCTTCGTCGCCATGCGCCCGCCCGGCCATCACGCCGAGACCACGACGCCGATGGGCTTCTGCTTCATCAACAATGCGGCGATCGCCGCCCGTCACGCCCAGAAGCGCCACGGCGCCGAGCGGGTCGCGATCGTCGATTTCGACGTCCACCACGGCAACGGCAGCCAGGAGATCTTCTGGTCGGATGCGAGCGTGATGTATGGCTCGACCCACCAGATGCCGCTCTATCCCGGCACCGGCGCGCGCTCCGAGCGCGGCGCCCACGACAACATCGTCAATGCGCCCTTGTCGGCGGGCGACGGCGGGGCCGAGTTCAAGGAGGCGTTCGAGAGCACGATCCTGCCACGGCTCGATCAATTCCGCCCCGATCTCGTGGTGGTTTCGGCCGGCTTCGACGCGCATGCGCGCGATCCGCTCGCCAATCTCAATCTCAACGAGGCCGACTTCGGCTGGGTGACGAAGAAGCTCATGGAGATCGCCGAGCGCCACGCCAAGGGCCGCCTCGTCTCCGTGCTCGAAGGCGGCTATGACCTGGAGGGCCTCGCCCGTTCGGTCGGCGCCCATGTGACGGCGCTGATGCGGGGCTAGGTTTGTGCTAAGGAAGGCCGATGGCGAAGGATGCGAAAAGTTCGAACGCCGACGTGACGGCGCTGCCGTTCGAGAAGGCGCTCGCCGAGCTCGAGACGATCGTGCAGCGCCTGGAGAAGGGCGACGTCGCGCTCGAGGAATCGATCCGCATCTACGAGCGCGGCGAAGCGCTGAAGAAACGCTGCGAGGTGCTGTTGCGCGAGGCCGAGGCGAGGGTCGAGAAGATCGCCCGCGACGCCGAAGGCCGCCCGACCGGTACCGAGCCGCTCGATCGGGATTGAGCGGGGGAAGCGGATGCGGGGCGCGTGCGCGGCCGATCCCGCCGGAAACCTCGATCCCCGGATTTTCTCACCGCCGCGGCGTGCAGCCTTTCTCGAACGCATCGGCCTTCGATCCGATGGTCTTTACCGGCAGGCCGATTTTCTTGCCCGGCACCTCCAGCAGAAGCGTGTCGCCGCCGCGGAACAGCGCGAACAATCTCGCATCGATCCGGGTGGCGCCGCCGATGTCGACCTCGTTCTTGGTCTCGGCGGCGAAGGCGGTGCCGGCGATCTCCATCCGCGCCGGGCCATTGGAGAGGCGCAGGCGCGCGCCGTCGCCCAGCTGCACCCCGCGCGAGCCGATGAAGGATATGACGCGCACCAGGCCCGCTTCGGGCTGGCACGAGAACGCGATCAAGGGTTCCGCGCTTCCCGGCAAGCCGAACTGGAGAACGGGCCCGGTGGGATCGCGGCCGAGCGTCCAGACGCGCAAATCCCTCGCGGCGACGTCCTTCTTCTTGCCCTTCTTCGCGTCCTTCTTGACTTGCTTTTTGTGGGATGTGACCGCCGCCAGCTGGACCTCGCTTGCCACGGTAGCCGGGTGAAAAATTCGAGCGGCGGCTTCGTCTCGATCGACGGTATTGACGACGAACAGGATCGAAAGAGAGAGCACGATGGCGCGGAACGGACGGCGGTGCATGAAAATCCCCGGGACGGGATGCGAGACGGTGAACCCAGCCATAACATCGTTTTCAGAGGTGGCCAATTTGCGGCGGCCGCGATCGCGGCTTGGCGAAAGCTCCGCGATGATGCCCGTGGATTCTCGCCACCGGAGTGAAATCCGATGACGCCACGCATGCGTGCCGATCAATTGCTGGTCTCGCGCGGGCTGTTCGAAAGCCGGGCGCGGGCGCAGGCCGCGATCGATGCGGGCGGCGTCGCCGCCGACGGCGTGCCGGTGAAGAGGGCGGCGCAGATGATCCCGCTCCGGGCGGAACTCCGTGCCGATCCGGCCCGTCCGTTCGTATCGCGCGGCCGTGTGAAGCTTCAGGCGGCGCTCGACCGCTTCGGCTTCGATCCCGCGGGCAAGATCTGCCTCGATGTCGGCGCTTCGATCGGCGGTTTCACCGAGGTGCTGGTGAAGGGCGGGGCGCGGCGCGTCTATGCCGTCGATGTCGGAAAAGGCCAGCTCCACCCTTCGCTCCGCCGGCGCGGCGATATCGTCTCGCTTGAGGAGACCGACGCGCGCGCGCTCGACCGCACGCTCATCCCGGAGCCGCCCGAGCTCGCCGTGATCGACGTGAGCTTCATCTCGCTCAAGCTCGTGCTGCCGAAGGTGAGCGAAATCGCCGCTCCGCGGGCCGCCCTCGTCGCCCTCGTCAAGCCGCAGTTCGAGGCGGGGAAACGCCATGTCCGCAAGGACATCGTGCGCGATCCGGCGGTGCATCGGGCCGTCTGCGAGGACCTCGTCGCCTTCCTCGCGACGCTCGGCTGGGAAGAACTCGGCCTGATGGAATCGCCCATCGCCGGCGGCGAAGGCAATCGCGAATTTCTGCTCGGGTCGCGCCGTGGCTGAGCATCCCGAAGTCGAGCGCCTGCGCATCGAACGCATGGGTCATCGCGGCGACGGCATAGCCGAGACGCCGGAGGGACCGGTCTATGTGCCGTTCGCCTTGCCGGGCGAGACGGTCGAGGTTGATCGCGCCGCCGACCGCGCGCGGCTCGTCACGGTGATCGAGAAGAGCCCGGGGCGCATCGAGCCGATCTGCCCGCATTTCGGCACCTGCGGCGGCTGCGCGGTCCAGCACTGGCAAGAGGAGCGCTACCGCGCCTGGAAGCGCGATCTCGTCGTTACGGCACTTGCCCAGGCCGGAGTGGAGACCACGGTCGAAGCTCTCGTCGATGCCCATGGCAAGGGCCGCCGCCGCGCCGTGCTGCACGCGCGGCGGGGAGCGCACAACAGCCCGGTGGTCGGCTTCACCGGACGGCGCTCCCATATGGTGGTGCCGATCGACCGTTGTCCGATCTTCGCGCCGGCGCTCCGTCGCGCGTTCTCCGTCGCGCGGCGGCTTGTAGAGCCGTTGCAGCTCTCCAATAAGCCGCTCGATCTCCATTTTACCGCGACCGACGGTGGACTCGATGTCGATATCCGCGGCTCGGGACCAGTCGGGCCGGAAGCGATGGCCGCGCTCGCCCACATCGCTCAGAAAAATCGTCTTGCGCGGCTCACCCGTCACGGCGAGATCGTGGCGTTGCTCTCCGAGCCGCGCCTCAAGATCGGCGGCGCCTCCGTCGTGCTTCCGCCCGGCGCTTTTCTGCAGGCGACCGCGGCGGGCGAGACGGCGCTCGCCGGGCTCGTGCGCAAGGCGGTGGCGGACGCGCGCCGGGTCGCCGACTTGTTCTCAGGGGTCGGCACTTTCGCGCTACGGCTGGCCGCGAGCGCGCGGGTTCTCGCGGCCGATGCCGACGCCGCGGCGATCGCGGCACTCGCCCGCGCGGCGGGCGCGCCGGGCTTGAAGCCGATCGAAACGGTGACGCGCGACCTCTTACGCTGGCCGCTGACGGCGGCGGAGCTTGTTCCCTGCAAGGTGGCGGTCATCGATCCGCCGCGCCAGGGAGCCGAAGCGCAGGCGCGCGAACTCATCAAGTCCGGCGTCGCGCGCGTCGTCTATGTCTCGTGCAATCCGGCGAGCTTCGCCCGTGATGCCGGTATCCTGGTCGCGGGCGGCTTCAAGCTCGGTCGGGTCTTTCCGGTCGATCAGTTCCGCTATTCCGCCCATGTCGAACTGGTGGGGGTGTTCGATCGCTGAACGATCAGCCGCCGCCGCCCCAACGCTGCTGCCACATGCGCTCGCCGATGGTGCAAGAGACCCGCGGCGGGCTCACCACCGGCACGATCAGCGGGCGCTCGCGCGGCGCCAATCCCGCGACCTCGAGCACGAGCTTGTTGCGGATGGCGTCGACGAATTGCGAACGCTCGCGCACCGGGATCACGAATGCGCCGGGCCCGCCGATCACGCAGTCCTCGTAATAGAGATCGAGATCGGGAATATCGATCATCGAAGCCGTCGGCTCCTTCAGCATGATGGGCAGGCCGTTGATGGTGATGCCCTTGGCGACCACGTCGTCGCGCGTCGGCTCGATCAGGTCGCCCTGATTGTTGGTGCCGTCGCCGGATACGTCGATCACCCGCCTGAGGCCCTTGTAGCCGCCGGTGCCGAACAGGGCCGCCGAGAATTTGAGCGCGCCCGAGATCGAGGTGCGATAGACGCGCCTGAGCGGGGCGGCCTCGATCATCTTCGCGAAAGTATCGGCCGATTGCGGCCCGTCGATCAGGCGCCAGGGAACGACGATGTGCTGCTCGGCCACGCCGGCCCATTCGACATAGGTGACGGCGATGCGGCCGTGCGGCCCTTTCTGGAGCGCTTCCAGAAACGGCTTCGAGACGATCGCCTGCACGTAGCCATTGCGCTGCAGCGCGAGCTCGTCAAAATCCATCGAATAGGAAACATCGACGGCAAGCACGAGCTCGACATCGACCGGCACCCGCTCGTCGGCGGGGGCGGCATGGGTGGGCGCGCCGTGCGAGAGCGCGATCGTCGCCATCAGCAAAAAAAGGGAACGTCCCAACGAGCTCGCCATTGCCGCCTCCGTCCCCGAAGACTCACGATATGCTGCCATGCATCGAGGACGGGACCAAGGCGGGAAGGAAGCGCGAGAAGAACAAAGGGTGAGAAAATCTGGGTTGTTCACCCCTACTCCCCTTCATTCACGGCTTCAGCGCCTCCCCGGCGGGCGTAAAGGGAAGCCTCAACGCATCGGCGACCGCGCGGTGGGTGATTCGCCCCGCGTGCACGTTGAGCCCATTGCAGAGATGCGGATCGTCGGCGAGCGCGCGGCGATAGCCTTTGCCGGCGAGCGCCAGCACATACGGCAAGGTCGCGTTATTGAGTGCGAAGGTCGAGGTACGCGCGACCGCTCCGGGCATGTTGGCGACGCAGTAATGCACCACGTCATCGACGATATAGGTCGGATGCGAGTGGGTGGTGGGACGTGAGGTCTCCGCGGTGCCGCCTTGGTCGATCGAGACATCGACGATGACCGCGCCGGATTTCATCGATTGTACGGTCTGTGCACTGATCAGCTTCGGCGCCATCGCACCCGGAACGAGCGCTGCCCCGATGACGAGGTCCGCCTGGCGGCATAGCGACTCCACCGCCTCCCTGGTCGAAATAGCGGTGCGGACGCGATTGCCAAATTGGTCTGCGACGCGGCGCAGCGATTCCGGGTTGCGGCCGGCCACGGTGACGTCCGCGCCCATCCCGACCGCGATCAACGCGGCATTGATGCCGACGACGCCGCTGCCGAGGATGACCACATCGGCCGGCGCCACGCCCGGCACGCCGCCGAGCAACACGCCACGCCCCCTATTCACCTTTTCGAGACAATGGGCGCCGACCTGTGGGGCCATACGGCCCGCCACTTCCGACATTGGCGTGAGCAGCGGCAGTGAACCTTGCGGGCTCGTCACGGTTTCATAGGCGATGGCGGTCACGCCTGAGGCGATCAAATCTTCGGTCTGCTCGCGGTCGGGCGCGAGATGAAGATAGGTGAACAGAAGCTGGCCGCGCTTGAGTTTCTTGCGCTCGGGCGGGAGCGGCTCCTTGACCTTGACGATCATCTCGGCGCGCTCGAACACCTGATCGGCATTCGCCGCGATCTCGGCGCCCGCCGCCTCGTATTCGGCATCGCCGAGTCCGGCACCGAGGCCGGCGTCCTTTTCGACGATCACGCGGTGACCCTTCGTCGTCAGTTCCCGCACCGTCGAAGGCACGAGACCGACGCGATATTCGTTGTCCTTGATCTCCTTGGGAACGCCTACGAGCATGGCGAACCTCCGGGTGGCCGCGAAGCGATACGCGGCTCGATGCTATCCCTCGAGCGGCTCGGTCGACACGATCTCGATGCCGAAGCCCGCGAGCCCCACATAGGTCCGTTTGCGCGAGGCCAGGAGACGGATCGAGGAAATCCCGAGATCGCGCAAAATCTGCGCGCCGAGGCCGATCTCGCGCCAATGCCGCTCGCGGGCTGCCGCGGCGGGAGTGGTTTCCCCGCCCGGCAGCATCACTGGAACTCCCGCGCTGCCGTCGCGCAGATAGATGAGCACACCACGGCCCTCTTTCTTGAATAATGCGAGCGAGCGATGGATCGCCTTCGCCCCGCCGAATAGATCGCCGACGATGTCGGCGCGGTGCAGGCGCGCGAGTATGTTCTTGCCGTCATCGATGCGCCCATAGATGAAGGCCATGTGATGCACCGCATCGAAGGGCGTCACGTAGGCATGGCCGGTGAGTTCGCCGATCTCGCTGTTGACGCGGAAGGTCGCAATGCGCTCGACGAGTTTTTCGCGTGCCTGACGCCAGGCGATGAGGTCGGCGATCGAGATTTGCACGAACCCGTGTTGACGGGCGAAAGCGGCGACCTGCGACCCGCGCTTCACCGTGCCGTCGTCATTGACGAGCTCGGCGAGCACGCCGATCAGCGGCAGTCCGGCGAGCCGGCAGAGATCGACGCAGGCCTCGGTATGGCCCGAACGCATGAGCACGCCGCCCGCGCGCGCGATCAGCGGGAAGACATGGCCGGGGCGCACGAAATCGGATGATCCCATGTTCGGATTGGCGAGCGCGCGCACCGTATTGGTGCGCTCTTCGGCCGAAATTCCGGTGGTCAAGCCGTGGCGCACGTCGACCGAGACCGTGAAGGCGGTCGCCAAGGGGGCGTCGTTCTCCGCCACCATCGGGTCGAGGCGCAGCCGGCGTGCTTCCTCCTGCGCCAGCGGCGCGCAGACGATGCCCGAGGTGTTGCGGATGATGAAAGCCATCTTCTCGGGCGTGCACAGCGAAGCGGCGATGAACAAATCGCCTTCATTCTCGCGCTCGTCATCGTCGGTGACGATTACGATCTCGCCGCGAGAGAATGCCTCGATCGCGAGCTCGATGCTGCGGATGCTTTCGCTCATCAGATTCATTTCGCACGCGGCGGAAACGGCCAGGCGACTGGTTCGCCCGCCTGCCCGCGATGGCGCAGATAATGGTCGGCGACGACGCAGGCGACCATCGCCTCGCCGATCGGCACCGCGCGGATGCCGACGCAGGGGTCATGACGGCCCTTGGTCGAGACCTCGGTCTCGCGCCCGAAGCGGTCGACGGTGCGGCGGGGCGTCAGGATGGAAGACGTGGGCTTCACCGCGAAGCGCGCGACGATGGGCTGACCGGTCGAAATGCCGCCGAGGATTCCGCCGGCCTGGTTCGAAAGGAATACCGGCTTGCGATCCTTGCCCATGCGCATCTCGTCGGCATTCTCCTCGCCGGTGAGACGGGCGGCCCCGAAGCCCGCGCCGATCTCGACCCCCTTCACCGCATTGATGCCCATCAGGGCAGAGGCGAGATCCGCATCGAGCTTGCCGTAAACCGGCGCGCCGAGGCCGGGCGGCACGTGCTCGGCCACCACCTCGATCACCGCCCCGACCGAGGAGCCTTTCTTGCGCACGCCTTCGAGATATTCCTCGAAGCGCATGGCGGCCTCCGCGTCGGGACAGAAGAACGGATTGCGCGAAACTTCTTCCCAGTCCCAGCGCTTGCGGTCGATCAGAATCTCGCCCATCTGGACGAGCGCGCCGCGCACCACCATGCCGGACACGATCTTGCGCGCGATCGCGCCGGCCGCGACCCGCGCCGCGGTCTCACGCGCCGACGCGCGGCCGCCGCCGCGGTAGTCGTGCAGCCCGTACTTGACGTCGTAGGTGTAGCCGGCGTGTCCCGGGCGATAGAGATCCTTGATGGCGGAATAGTCCTTCGGGCGCTGGTCGACATTCTCGATGACGAGCGCGATCGGGGTGCCGGTCGTGACTTCCTGTCCGCTCGCCTCGTCGACGAAGAGTCCCGACAGAATCTTGACCGCGTCGGGCTCCTGCCGCTGCGTGGTGAATCGCGATTGACCGGGCCGGCGGCGGTCGAGATCACGCTGGATGTCGGCCGCCGAGAGCGGAATGCGCGGCGGGCAGCCGTCGACCACACAGCCGATCGCCGCCCCGTGACTCTCGCCAAAGGTAGTGACGCGGAACATGTGGCCGAACGTGTTGTAGGACATGGCGGCGGTCCGTTGGCTCGTGGCCGCCGGTTGTAGGAGCGCGGGCGTCGGGGGTCAAACCGCCGCGCCGCCGCGCCTCAGGGCACCGTGATCACGTGGTCGTAGGTGAGCCCCTTGTGCGGATAGGAGACGCGCAGCACGAGCCGCTCGCCGCGCGCGGGCCGGCCGACATAGAACACGCGCGCCCCGCGCACCATCCGCCCCAGACAATAAGCCGATCCACCGTCGACGCCGGTCGCGACGAAACCGCCGAGATCGACCGAAATGCGGCCGACGCGCGGGGAAGCGAGCACGCGCACGCGCGGGGAGCCGTCCTGCTGGCAGCGTTGATCGACGGCCGCCGCCGCGAACACGAGCTTGCCGCCGCGCGCGGAAGACGCGTTCGATGGGCTGCCGGTCAGATAGCCGGGAAGATCCTCGGACGGAGTGACGTAGTCCCGCGAAAACAGGCCGGAGTGGCCATGCCACCATGGTCCGGGATAAAAGCCCTGCGCGCCCGCGCCCCCGCATGCCATGAGGAAGAAAGCGCAGACCGCGCCCGCGCGGGCGAGATTCCGGCTCATCGGCTCATCTCCGTTTCAATCGCGTGAACTCGTCAATCTTCGTCGCGGATTTTCGTGATGTCCGGCGCATCCGGATTTTTCATTCCGACGACGTGATAGCCGGCGTCGACGTGATGAATCTCGCCGGTAACCCCGCGCCCGAGGTCGGAGAGAAGATAGACCGCGGCGTCGCCAACCTCCTCGCTCGTCACCGAACGCCGCAACGGCGCATTGTACTCGTTCCACTTGAGAATATAACGGAAGTCGCTGATGCCCGAAGCAGCGAGCGTCTTGATCGGCCCGGCGGAAATAGCATTGACGCGGATTCCCTTCGGGCCGAGGTCGGCGGCGAGATAGCGCACGCTCGACTCGAGCGCGGCCTTGGCGATGCCCATCACGTTGTAATGCGGGATCCATTTCTCGGCGCCGTAATAGCTGAGCGTCAAGATCGCGCCGCCGTTCGGCATGTGCTTCTCGGCGCGCTGCGCGATCGCGGTCAGGGAATAACAGGAGATGAACAGCGTGCTGGTGAAGTTGTCGGCTGTGGTGTCGACATAACGGCCGACGAGCTGGTTCCGGTCGGAGAAGGCGATCGCATGGACGACGAAATCGAGCGGCCCGAGTTGGCGGCCGGTTTCGGCGAACACGGCGTCGATCGTCTCCGGCTGGGTGACGTCGCAATGGCCGGCAAGCTTGGCGCCGACCTCGGCGGCGAGTGGCTCGACCCGCTTCTTCAGTGCATCGCCCTGATAGCTGAAGGCGAGCTGGGCTCCCTGAGCCGCGCAGGCCTTGCCGATACCCCAGGCGATCGAACGGTTATTGGCGACCCCCAGGATGAGACCGCGCTTGCCCCGCATCAATTCGCCCGCCTGCACCATGCAGTCCTCCAGCCGACGAGACCCATACAAAAGACGGCATCCCTATGGCATGCAGCCCATTGACCATCAAGCTATTGGAATAATCATGGGGCCGCTCGCGTTCTTACCCGGGAGGACGCAGAATGGACGCGCTGACCTTTGCCATGGAGCCGGACATGACTACCGTCCGCCGCGGCCTTGAGCCCCTGATTCCCGCGCTCAGGCGTTTTGCCCGCGCGCTCGCGCGTAACTCGGAAGCCGCCGACGATCTCGTACAGGACACCCTGGTACGGGCCCTCAGAGCCGAACATCTGTTCCACGGAGGGGACCTGCGCACGTGGCTCTTTACCATCCTGTTGAATCTCGATCGCAACCGGCGCCGCGGACTCTCCCGCCGGCCGGTGCTCGCCGTGATCGAGGATATCGATCCGGAGGCGGCGCCCGCCTCCGACGGCTCAGGCCGCGACATCGAACGCGGTCTGGCGCTGTTGCCGGCCGAGCAACGTGAGGTGTTGCTGCTTGTGACCCTCGAAGGATTGAGCTACCGCGAAGCGGCGGAAATACAGGGCGTGCCGATCGGTACCGTGATGTCGCGTCTCTCTCGCGCACGCGCGGCGCTGCGCGCGCATCTCGAGGGCGAATTACCGCAATTGCGTCGGGTACAATGAGCGAATTGAGAACAAACCAATGACCGACGACGCCCCGATTACCGAAGACGAACTCCACGCCTATGTGGACGGCGCGCTGCCGGCCGACCGCCTCGCCGCAGTCAAGTCCCATCTCGCCGTCAATCCCGAGGAGGCGGCGCGCGTTGCCGCTTGGCGGGCTCAAGCGGCGCACATTCGCGAACGTTGGAGCGCAGTCGCCGACGAACCTATCCCGGAGCGGTTGCGCATCGAGAACATCGCGGTGCGGGCGAGCGGTATTCGGCGCAAGGTCGCGATCGCGGCGGCCATCGCCTTTCTAATCGGCGGGACCACGGGCTGGCTCGGCCGTGATCTTTCGGGGTTGGGCAATGAGCGGCAAATCGCCCTCGCCCTTGCCGATGCGGCGATCGCGGCGCACCGGCTTTATGTCGCTGAGGTACGCCATCCGATCGAGGTGCGGGCGGAGGAAGAGCATCTGTTGCGATGGCTGTCGCGGAAGGTGGGCTCGCCATTGAAGGCCCCCGACCTCGCGCCGGAAGGACTGAAACTCCTCGGCGGCCGGCTGCTGCCCGGAGCGCGCGGGCCGACCGCCTTATTCATGTACGAGGGGGCGGGCGGAGAGCGGGTCACCATCACCTGCGCGCGCGCAGCGAGCGAGGGCGAAACGGGATTCCTCTGGCGACAGGCGGGCGAAATCGGAGCGATTGCCTGGGTCGAAGGCGGCATAGCCTTCGTGGTCGCGGGTCCCTCCGAGCGCGAGCGCCTGGATCGGGTCGCACGGCTCGTCTATGCCGCGTATGAGGAATCCTCGCCCGCTCGCCGGTAGGAAAAGAACGCACTTTGGCTCAAGTCTTGGACCCTCGCTGGCGCAGCCGTCGGGCGAGGGCCTCGAGTTCGGCGTCGCGTTGTTCCGGCAGCTCGATGTTCATGGTGACGAGGAGATCGCCCGCGCCTCCCGCCTTGGTCGGGAGGCCCTTGCCTTTAAGGCGGAAAATACGCCCCCCGCTGGTCCAGGGCGGAATCTTCAAGTCTACCGCGCCATCGAGGGTCGGCACCCGCACGGTCGCGCCGAGCACCGCCTGGTCGAGGCGGATCGTCACTTCGGTGCGCAGATCCGCGCCGTCGGGCTTGAGTTCGGGATGGGGCTCGACATGGACGCTGACGATCGCATCGCCCGCCGCGCCGCCGGGAGCAGGGAAGCCTTGGCCACGGAGGCGAATTTGTTGGCCGTCGGCGATCCCGGCCGGAACGGTCACCTCGACTTTCTTGCCGGTCGGGAGTTGCACGCGTTTCTTCACGCCCTGAGCGGACTCCGCCAGGGTCACCGTGAGGGAGGCCGTCGCATCGCTGCCGCGCGGCGCGGCCTGAGGACCAAATCCCTTGAAACCTCCATGGCCGGCGCGGGCGCCGCCGAAGGTGCCGAACAGATCGCCGAGCATGTCCTCGATATTACCGCCGCGGGCTCCACGCCCGCTCGCGCGGTGTAAACCCTCGGGTCCGAAGCTGAAAGTCTCGAACACGGTATCACCGTCGAAACCTTGAGCCCGCGGATGCGCACCCGCGCCACGTTCGAAACCCGAGAAGCCCTGGAAGCGCGGCTTGCCCTCGGCATCGATCTCGCCGCGATCGAACGCCTTGCGCTTGGCCTCCTCGCCGAGGATTTCATAGGCGGCATTGATCTCGGAGAAGCGCGCCGCGGCTTTCGGATCGCTCTTGTTGGCGTCCGGATGCATGCGCTTGGCGAGTCGCCGGAAGGCCTTCTTGACCTCGGCTTGGTCCGCGGTGCGGGATACGCCGAGCACGTCATAGGGATCGCGCATCGAACTTCACTCCGCGGGGCCGGGCATGACCGGCCCTAGGTCATGGATGTGGGGTGAAGTTTGCAGCGTGCAATACGCCGCGCAAGTCAGGACTTCCGCAATGGCCGGGTCGATCTCACATCCCAATCGCCGCGATGGACGCGGCAGGCGGTGCCCTCGAACCAGGTCTCGCGGCCGTTGCGGACGTGGCTGGCGAGGAAATTACGGCAGGCAAAGCCGTCCTGGACATAGGCGCTGGCGATCGGGGTCACGGTCCCGCGCGCGCCGGTGGTGGGGTTCTGCCACGGGATGCTGGCGGCGTCTTCCTTGCGGTTGAGTGCCTCGCGCAAAGCGGCCGTGGCGAGGGACCAGTCGACGGTTGTCATGTCCTCGGACGCGTTGCCGGCCGCTGCCGGCTGGAGCGTGAGCGAGCCGGTGATGTCACTCTTGTCGCCCTTGGCCGATGCGCGGGCATCATCGCCCCCGCCGGGCAACAGTGAAGCGAGCGGGAACGACATGCTGCATCCGCCGGCCGTGAGGACGAGCAGGAAAGCAAGAACCGGCGCGTGGAACGAGGACCACAGACCCCGTGCGCCCGATCCATGATATGGAGGACGTTCTAGGATCCGATGCGCCCGCGGGGCGCAAGATTCGACGCGCACGGGCTTCGACTCCAGCCATGGCGAACGACGGTAATATGGAACACCCGTCAGGGTTAACGTTCGGTGACTTCGCCGAAGCGAGCGAACCGTTCGGCCCGTTTGCGGCCTGGATGGAGGAGGCGAAGAAAAGCGAATCGAGGGACCCGGACGCCATGGCGCTCGCGACCGTCGATCAAGACGGTCTGCCCAATGTGCGCATGGTGCTGCTGAAGCAATGGGACCCGCGCGGCTTCGTCTTCTATACGAACAGCGAAAGCACCAAGGGACAGGAGCTCGCGGGCCAGCCGAAAGCGGCGCTGGTGCTTTATTGGAAATCGCTCTCCCGCCAGGTGCGCATCCAGGGAGCCGTCGAACGGGTCAGCGACGCCGAGTCCGACGCCTATTTCACCTCGCGCCCGCGCGGCGCTCAGATCGGCGCCTGGGCGAGCCAGCAGTCCCGGCCGCTCAAGACCCGCTCCGACCTCGAAGCGGCGGTGGCGAGCTATAGCGGGAAATACGCGGATGCTCCGGTGCCGCGGCCGTCCAACTGGATCGGTTACCGCATCGTGCCGCTTGAGATCGAATTCTGGGCCGAACAGCCATTCCGGCTCCATGACCGTATCGTCTTCAGCCGTTCTCGGCCCGGGGCGCCGTGGCAGCGGACAAGGCTCTACCCCTGACCGCGCGCAAGGTGCAAAATCTACGGATGTCCGCGAAGTCCGATCAAACCCGCCCCCTCGGCCAGCCCGACGAGGTGGCGAAGATCATCTATGTGCTGTGCACCGAGACGGCGTCCTACTTGAACGGCGCTGAAATCCACATCAATGGCGGGCAGCACGTGTGAGTGGCGCCGTCAGAGCCACCGCTTCCACTTGAAGAAAACATAGGGAAGGACGGCCGCACCGAGCATCAGCAGAAGCGAGAGTGGATAGCCGTAGACCCACTCCAGCTCCGGCATATGCTTGAAGTTCATGCCGTAGATCGAGGCGATCATGGTCGGCGGCAACAGCACCACGGCGACGACGGAGAAAATCTTGATCACGTTGTTCTGCTCCAGACTCACCATGCCGAGGGTGGCGTCGAGCAGGAACTGAATCTTGTTGGCGAGGAAGCTGGCGTGGTCGGTCAGCGAGGAGACGTCGCGCGCCATGCTCTTCACCAGGGTGCGCTGGTCTCGCTGCAATTTCAGGCCTTCGGCTTCATTGGCGAGGAAAAGCACGAGCCGGCCGATCGACACTAGGCTCTCGCGCACCTTCGAGGTGAGGTCGCCCTTGCGGCCGATCGTGCGCAGGATCCTCTGGTAGCTTTGGCCCTGGTCGTCGCGCGCGGCTTGCCGCTCGAAAATCCGCCGCGATACCAGATCGACCTCGGCGGTGACGCGCTCGAGAATGTCGGCCGCGCGGTCGATGATGGCGTCGAGGAGGTCGATGAGCACGCTCTCGCCCGTCGCCGTCGGCGGGCAGACCCGGCCGAGTTTTGCGCTGACGAGAGCGAATGGCCGCGGATCTTCGTAACGCGCGGTAACGAGCCGGCCGCCGGCAAGAATGAAGGTGATCGCGGTCGTGGCCGGGCGATCGGTATCGGCATGGCAGATGAGCGTCGCGGTCATGTAACGCGCATTGTTCTCGATATAGAGACGGCTCGACGGCTCGATCTCGGCCATTTCCTCGCGGGTCGGCACGCCGACGCCGACCGCAGCCTCGACGGCGCGGTCTTCCTCGACCGTGGGGGAGATGAGGTCGAGCCAGATCGCTCCTTCCGGTACGCTGCCGCCATCCGGAATCGGCACGCGCTCGAGCGAATTACCGCGCGGCAGGTAGGCAACGAGCATGACCGGCCTCCGGAGCGTGCTTCGCGTTCCCTAGCCTGTCGTACGCCGCGCGTCCACGGCTTCGTGGACCGGGCAACAGGCGCCGGTATCGGCCGCTTGCAGGCGTTAATCCGGTTCGAGGGAAGGCTCAGCGCTCTGAGGCCACGGACACACGTGCCGTCAGATGGTCGAAATCGTGGAACTTGACGACCTTGGGCCTGACAGGGGCGTAGGCGTCGTTCTTCTGCTCGCCCGTAAAGGCGAGCGCGGCGGCGACGGCGCCGATACCAATGGCACGATACTGCCTGCAGAGGTCGGACCGTTCGCGTGGCGCCGCCCAGGATCTCCGGACGTCTCTGGGGCTGGACATGGCTTCCTCCACGGTGAGCGCCTTCAGAGGCCGCTCATGCCTTCATTTTGATGGTCGAGTGCGGCGGTATTGGGCAGGAAGCAGGGTCATTATCGGACGATGTCGGGACGGAATCCGGAGGGTGGTTCCCGCTCCCTCGCTCCGCATGGGAGATGAATGTCGCCGCCTCCCCGTCGTCCAGCCGGGGGCCGACCGCGTCCTCCCTAGCCAAGCCGCCGCCGATCTGCGACATTTCTGCAACAGGTTAACGCTAGGCGACACGAAGGCCGTTTCGCCATCTTGCGGGCCTAGGAAGCTTTCCGCTAATTGAACCTACGCGCACAATGATCGGCGAAAGCCATAGGGGTTCGAACAGCCATGCCGTTGCGTAGGCTAGCGATCGTGATGATCGGCCTCCTCCTCGGAGGCTGCATGCTCACGGATTCGCTCGATCCGGTGCCGGAATCGGCGCTCACCGCGCGCGACAAGAAGCTGATCGCGAGCGCCCCCTATCTACAGCATAAGCCGAGCAGCGATTGGCTTCGGCATACCGTGGACTATTCGGGCAAGGAAAAGTCCGGCACGGTCATCATCGATACCGAGCACAAGTTCCTCTATCTCGTCCTGGCCAATGGCAAGGCGCTTCGCTACGGCGTGACCGTCGGTGAAGAGGGAATGGACTGGAAAGGCATCGCCAAGGTCGGCCGCAAGACCGAATGGCCGGACTGGACCCCGACCTCCGATATTCTCAAGCGCATTCCGGATCTGCCGAAATATGTGAGCCCAGGCCCGCACAATCCCATGGGTGCTCGCGCGCTCTATCTCTATCAGGGCAACAAGGACACCTTGTTCCGGATCCACGGCACCAATCAGCCGGAATATATCGGCTGGGCGATTTCCTCGGGCTGCATCCGCATGCTCAACGAGGACGTGATCGACCTCTATAACCGGGTGCCGGTCGGCGCGACCGTGGTCGTGATCTGACCTTCGGCTCTAAACGGTTGCAGGGCGCGGATCGAATCCGCGCCTTTTGCGTTTTTTGGCAGGTCGAGGCTGCGATTCACCGCCCAGGGCAGGTTCAGGCATTCTGCCGGAAATTTTCAGGGCTCCACCCAATCCGGCATGCTCCACTGGCAAATCCGATAGCCGCCGCGTCGACGGGCAAGATCGAGATGGATGTGGTGTTCATGGGCCCGGTCGGAGCCGGGGCCGAGTACCGTGGTGAAACGATCGCAGGCAGACTGCCGCATCGCCGCGAGAAAGACCGCCGGGGCCTCGGCACCGCGGATCGGAATCGTACGTCCGTCGCCGAGGCCAACCGCGCTCACATCGATGGCATTGGCGCGCCCGTGCTCGCTGAGGAGGGCGCCGGTGATATTGTTGCGCGGCCGACACGAATAGGACGCCGCCACCCCGATCCATTTAAGAGAGCCGCCAAACACTGCCGCAGCGGTCATCAGATCGTCCCGCACCCAGCGCGCGAATGTATGTGCCGTCTCGCAGCGAACGAGAGCGGCCGGACGCAGTTCGACCTTCCGGCCGTCGACAAGGCGGATGGAGGCGAGACGGACAGGCGCCTCGTCGCCGCAAAACGCTTCGGCCGAGATTCCGGATACGGCATGGGTCAGATCGGCGACAACGATGCCTTCGGAAATGAGATCAGTACACGGCGATGCCGAGACGCTTGCTTGCGGCAATTCGGCCGGTCGCGCTCGCTCCGCGGCGGTGGGCGGTGGAACGGGGCGCACGGGCGCAAGCGTGACCGGTAGCGGCCGCGGCAATGGTACTTCGATCGCGAGGCTGCTCGATACGCCGAGTGCGAGACCGGCCAAAAGGCAGAAGGATGCTTTATTCACCTGCTCTAAGTGACCACCAAGCCGGGCGGGGTCGCGGCAAGAAAGGGGAGGGATCGTGACGGTAGCCGCAGTTTGCGTCTCAGGCCGGGCGCGCTAGCCTTGGGCTTGGAGACGCGCACAAACGGTGCCGGGTAACGTCCGGGGAAATTGCATGCTCGGCCTGATGCAGGACTGGCCGCTTCTCTGCCATCGCATTCTCGACCATGCGGCGGTCCAACATGGCGGCCGACGTATCTTCACCCGTTCGGTCGAAGGTCCGATCGTCGAGACCAACTACCGCAAGGTTCGCAAACGAGCCTTGAAGGTCGCCCAGCGCCTCGCCCGCGACGGCTTGAGGCATGGAGACCGCGTCGCCACGCTCGCCTGGAACACCGCCCGCCACCTCGAGGCTTGGTACGGCATCATGGGTTGTGGCGCGGTCTATCACACCATCAATCCGCGCCTCTTCGCCGATCAGATCGTTTATATCGTGAACCACGCCGAGGATCGCGTGATGCTCGCGGACACGACCTTCGTGCCGCTCCTGGAGGAACTCGCGCCCAAGCTTCCCTCGATCGAGCGCTATGTCCTCCTCACCGACGGCGCCCAGTTGCCGAAAACATCGCTCAAGGGCGCCATCGCCTACGAAGACTGGATCGGCGAGGTCGATGGCGATTTCGTCTGGCACGCGCTCGACGAAAACGCCGCCGCCGGTATGTGTTACACCTCGGGCACCACCGGCAATCCCAAGGGCGTGATCTATTCGCACCGCTCGAACGTGCTGCATGCACTGACCAGCAGTTCGTCCGACATGCTCGGGCTCTCCCCGCGCGAGGTGGTGATGCCGGTGGTGCCGATGTTCCACGCCAACGGCTGGTCGCTGCCGTTCACGGCCCCGCTCGCGGGAGCGAGCCTGGTCTTTCCCGGGTCGAAGATGGACGGTGCCTCGATCCACGAGCTGCTCGACCGTTTCCGGGTCACCTGCACCGCCGGCGTGCCGACAGTATGGAGCATGCTGCTCAACCATCTCGAACAGACCGGCGGCAAGCTCCCCTACCTGAAGCAGATGGTGGTCGGCGGCTCGGCCTGCCCGCGGGCGATGACCCAGACATTCCAGGATCGCTACGGCGTCGAAGTCATCCATGCCTGGGGCATGACCGAGATGAGCCCGCTCGGCAGCATGTGCATTCCTAAGCCCGAAGTGGCCGCGCTCAAGGGCGAAGCCAAGCTCGATCTGCAGACGAAACAGGGACGCCCGCCCTTCCTCGTGGAGATGAAAATTACCGATGACGCCGGGCGGGAACTGCCGTGGGACGGGAAAACTTTCGGCCGGCTGAAGGTGAGAGGGCCTGCGGTCGCGCGGGCCTATTTCAAGGGCGAGGGCGGCGAGATTCTCGATCCCGACGGTTTCTTCGACACCGGCGATGTCGCGACCATCGACGAGTACGGTTACATGCGCATCACCGATCGCGCCAAGGACGTGATCAAGTCGGGCGGCGAATGGATTTCATCGATCGATCTCGAGAATCTCGCGATCGGACATCCCGCTGTGGCCGAGGCCGCGGTGATCGGGGTCGCGCATCCGAAATGGGACGAGCGGCCGCTGCTGATCATCGTCCTCAAATCGGGTCAGCGGGCGTCCAAATCCGATATCCTAGGTTTTATGGAAGGCAAAATCGCAAAATGGTGGATTCCCGACGACGTCGTGTTCGTGGACAAAATCCCGCATACCGCGACCGGCAAGATCCAGAAAACGACCTTGCGCGAATGCTTCCGCGACTATCGCTTGCCGACCGCCGCCGAATGAATGAAAACACGTCCGTCAGTCACGCGCGGCGAGCCGCGGGAAGAGAAATGATTCAAGTATCCATTGCGGAACTAACGACGGTGGAGCAAAAGGCATGATCCGCCGCCGGCTCTATGTCGAAGTGCGGATCACTTGGCTCGCGACCCTCAGCCGGCGCATCGCCGTCTTCGCGCTGCCGGTGGTGCTGCTTGCGATCGGGCTCCATCGCTTCGGCGTGGTCGAATACGAAGTCGCCTATGTCACCCTTGCGGCCGGCCTGATTGTCGCGCTCTTGGGCATTCTCGTCGCCATCGCCGCCTTCATCGTGATCTGGAACGAGGGCTTGCGCGGTCTCGGCCGGGCCATCGGGGCCCTTGCGATCGGGCTTGCGGTGCTTGCCTATCCCGCCTATGAATTTGCCCGCGGCGTGAACCTCCCCGCCATCAGCGACGTGACCACCGATCCATCCGACCCGCCGCGGTTTCTGGCGGTCGCCTCCGCCCGGCCGAGCGGAGCCAATGCGATCGCCTATCCCGGCGAGAGGAACGCCCGCCTCCAGTTCGCCACCTATCCGGCCGTGAAGCCGCTCGAAGTCGACGCCGGTCCCGATGAAATTTTCAACGCTGCACTATCGATGATGGAGCGGCGGGGATGGCGTGTGCTCGATAGCGTTACGCCGCGCGGCGGCCAGCGCGAGGGCCGTATCGAAGCGGTGGCGCGTACCTTGGTCATGGGTTTTCGCGAGGATGTCGCGATCCGCATTCGCACGATTGAAAAAGGCGTGCGGATCGACATGCGGTCGGCTTCGCGCTACGGCAGCTACGATTTCGGATCGAACGCCCGCCGCGTCGAGAGTTTTCTTGCCGAATTGAACGAAGCGCGAAGACGCGCGCGCTGATGCCGGCACGATCAGCGCGACAGGCGATAGCGGCCCGTGAGCACGGGAGCCCCTTCGGTCGCGGCCCGTCCACGTTCGACCAGATTCTCGAGATGGGCGAGCGTGGTGAGCGCGGCGGCGCGGTGAAGCCGTTGATCGAGGCCGATATAGATCGCCTGCACCAGGCTCGGGATATCCGTCTCGCCGCGCTCCAGGCGGCGCAAGATCGCGGCTTCGCGCGCGTTGCGATGGGCGATGAAACGATCGACGAAGTCGGGCGCATTGCGCACCGGCGGCCCGTGACCCGGCAGATAGAACGTCTCCGACCGGGCGCGCAATTTTTCGAGTGAAGCCATGTAATCGCCCATGGCCCCGTCGGGCGGGGCGACGACCGAGGTCGACCAGGCCATGACATGGTCACCCGAGAACAGGCAGTCGGCGCCCCTGAGCGCGAAGGCGAGGTGGTTCGCTGTATGGCCCGGTGTCGCGATGGCCTCGAGCACGTAACCCGGACCTTCGACCGCGTCGCCGTCGCGGAGCCGGTGATCCGGCTTGAAGTCGCGATCGGCACCCGCCTCGACCGGGTTGGTCTCGCCGCGATGCAAGGGACGCGCGGCGCGGTGCGGTCCCTCGGCGAGTACCTTGCCAGCGGTCTTGTCGCGGATCGCCACCGCCGCCGTGGAATGGTCGCGATGGGTATGGGTAACGAGAATGTGTGCAACGGTCTCCCCGCGTACTGCATCGAGCAGCGCGGACAGGTGGGCGGGATCGTCCGGACCGGGATCGAGAATGGCAACCCGCCCCTCGCCGATCACATAGGTGCAGGTTCCGGTAAAAGTGAATGGGCCGGGATTGGGCGCGAGGATGCGGCGCACACCGGGCGCTACACGCTCAACCCGGCCCGGGGCCGTGTCGAGGGTGCGGTCAAAGGGGATTTCATCGGCCATGGGCTGTTCAAGCGTTCAAGGCCAACTAATGCAAGTCTCACATGAAATCAGCGTGGATGCGGGCTTAGGGGGCTGATCGCCGGCAAACCCGGACCGCGATCCATGCTTGACGCGGGGCGCCGATTAGGTTCTCTTTTTACACCAGCAATCGAATTTCGGCCCGCCGAATTAGGGCCGCTGCCCATGGCCGCACCTGCAAGGCGCTCTCCGAAAATCTGGTTGTCCCGAAGCTGTGCGATTCCCGCGCAGCCGCGCTTTGCGTGCGCGAACTTCTAAAGGAAGGACTCAATGGCTACCGGTACCGTGAAGTGGTTCAATCCGCAAAAGGGTTACGGCTTCATCCAGCCGTCCGATGGCGGTCGTGATGTGTTCGTCCATATCAGCGCCGTCGAGCAAGCGGGACTGTCGACCCTCGTCGAGGGGCAGAAGGTCTCCTATGACGTCGTGACGACCGACCGCGGCAAGACCGCCGCGGGCAATCTCAAGGCCGGCTGACGTCCTTACCGACGACCCGAACGGTCGCGTAACACGGACTCCGACTAGCTGCGACGCCGCTTCGGGCGGCGTTGCGAAGTATTGGTTCGGAATATGGATTGGTCGGAGTGGCAGGATTTGAACCTGCGACCCCCTGCTCCCGAAGCAGGTGCGCTACCAGGCTGCGCTACACTCCGACTGGCGGGTGCTCTTAGCAGCCCGGTCCCAGCGCTTCAAGCCAGCGCAAATCGGGCATTTTCGACTTGCGTCATGAATCAAAAACCCAAAGATGAGACCGTGCGTGAAAGCGGACGTTGAACCCGTCCATCAAGCGCGGCAGATTCCGCCGCATTGGGGCGTAGCCAAGTGGTAAGGCAGCGGATTTTGATTCCGCCATTCCCAGGTTCGAATCCTGGCGCCCCAGCCATTCCATCGGATCGAAATCGAGCGACGACAGTGAAGAGTGGAAAGCCATGACGTACGGAACATTGCGAAACGGCTATTCGGGGATCGCCAAGCTGCTGCACTGGCTGGTCGCGATCTGCGTGCTCTCGACCATCCCGATCGCGTTCTGGATGAAAAATGCCAGTCCCGGGCCCCTTCAAGACAACCTCTATAATCTCCATAAGTCGATCGGCGTGTTGATCCTCGCATTGATACTGTTTCGCATCGCGTATCGTTTGATCGCTGGCGCGCCTGCGGCTGAGCCGACGCTTGAACCGTGGCAACGCGTCGTCTCCTCGATCGTGCACACGCTGCTCTATCTGCTGCTGTTAGCAATGCCAATCGTCGGCTGGGTCGCGAATTCGGCCTATGGCGCGTCCACGCCGTTCTTCGGCCTGTTCGATCTTCCGCCCATCGTCGGCAAGAACGAAGGGCTCTCCGAGCAATTGTTTAAGTTTCATCGCTGGACGGGCTGGGCGGTCGCCGCGCTCGCGGCTATGCATATCGGTGCGGCATTGCAGCACCATTTTATTCACCGCGACGGCGTGCTGCGGAGGATGTTGCCAACAAGCATGGGCGGCGCCTGATCAGCGCGGGAAAGCGATGAGGTCTTCGTGGCCGACGGTGCAGGAAACGCCGGCGGCGGTATGGGCCTTGAGCCAGTCCGCGATCGTTCGGTCCGGAACTTGCTTCGTCTCGCGCACGGCCTCGGTCCAGCCGTAGGCAAGCGCGGCGATCAGCGCCGTGTCGTCACGCCCGAGCCGCCAGGGGCTGGGCGCGCGCTCGACCATGTAATCCGCGGCAGCGAGGTGCTCCGCGAGCAGGCTTGATGCACGCGCTCCCGCCGCCGGGCCGAAGCCCTTGTCGCGCGCGAAATGCCGTGCGAAGGCGGCCTCCATGGCGGCATCGGCGGGATGCGCCGGCAGCCATTGCGTTTTTCCATCATGGGTGAGCGCGGCATAGAGCGGTAGCCGTGCACGTGACAACGCCGCGACGAAGCGGTCGATCCAGTCTTCCGAGACGAGATCGAAGAGCGCGGCCGCGGTCACCAGATCAGGCTTCACCGAATTCCATGCCGCCGGATCGGCCGCAAGGTCGTGCCGCTTCAGCTCCACGCGCAAAGCGCGTCCCGCTTTGACGGCTTCGATACCGGCCGCCGTCACGCGGGCAGAATCCGCCCACGATCTGATCGCGTCGCGGGCGCTGGCAAGCAGAACTGGATCGTGGTCGACGAGAATCCAATGCTGGCGGAAGGAAAGTGCCGGCGCGATAGCACGCAGGTTCGAGCCGAGGCCAGCGCCGAGATCGACGATCGTGATCGCTTCGCGGTCGGTAAATCGTGCGACCAGTTTTTCAAACAATGCCGCGTTGCGGGCGCGGTGGTCCGCGCCTTCCCTGAGCTGCAGCCATTCGGGCGAAAATCCGCTCATGCGAAAGGCTCGGCTTGTGCTTTGGCAAGCGCCCGGGCGACCTTCGCAGCAGTGTCGCGCCAGCGCGGCAGACGTTCGGCATGTTTCCAAGCTGCCTCGGCGCGGCGGGCAAGCTCGGACGGGTCCGCGAGGAGCCGGCGCAATGCCTTCGCCAGCGCACCGGCGTCGCCGGGAGGAACGAGAATACCAGCCTCCACCGGTACGGTCGCCGCGACCGCACCGCCCGTGCAACCGACCACCGGAAGCCCGTGCGCCAGCGCTTCGGCGAAGGCCATGCCATAGCCCTCGAAATGGGAGGGAAGCACGAACAATCGCGCTTGATCGTATTCGGCGGCGAGCGCCTGCTCGTCGAGGGGGCCGAGGAGTCGAACCCGCCGGTCGAGGCCGGTGCGACCAATCGCGTCGCTGAGCGCCGCCGCTGCGGCGAGATCCCGGTCGAGACTGCCCGCGATCCGGCTTTCCCAAGCAAGGTCGGTGATGAGAGCGAGCGCCGCGACGAGCGTGTCGTAACCCTTGCGCATCGTCACCGAGCCGACACTGAGGAGATGGGGAGGCCCGTCCCCGCCGCGCGCCCGCGGCGCGGGGTCGGTCCCGGGCTCGGCGACGGATATACGGTCGGCCGGCACGCCGAAATCGCGCGCGAGCAAGGCCGCCGTCGGGGGACTTGTCACGATGACGCGGACGGCGCGGGCGAGCGCCGCTTGTTCACTGCGCCTGAGAACCGCGGCGCGTTCCGGCTCGAGCCCGGTCTCGAGCGCGAGGGGATGGTGAACGAGCGCCACGATCCGATGGCGCAAGCAGTCGACCAGTTCTGCGGGCATGGCGCCATAGGCGAGGCCGTCGATCAGGAGCTGCGCATCGGCCGGCGTCGCGGCGAGTAAGCGGCCGGTCTTTTCCAAGCTCATACGGCTCGGGGCGGGAAAATCCCCCGGCAAGGCGATATGGCGCACGCTCCAGCCGAAGTCCGGCAGGAGCTCCATCACCTTCTGGTCGTAGCGATAGCCCCCGGTCGGGGTGGCAAGGTCGCCCGGGATTGCGAAGACGACCTCAGGCACCAACGCCGCCCTCGAACCAGGCTCGCGCCACGTGCGACTCGCGGAGCGTCACGCGAATCCGCGACACACCCTTGGATTCGTCCCCGAGCTCACCTCGCTTCAGCGCCTCGGCCATGCGCCCGAACACGTAATGGCAGAGCGCTTCGGTGGTAGTGCGCTTGCCCTTGAATTGCGGCAGCTCGTCGAGATTGCGATAGGCGAGGGGAGCAAGTGCGGCCTTGAGCGCGTCACCCGCCCGTCCGATGTCGACGACGACGTGGTTCGGGCCAAGCTTTTCACGGAAGAAGGCGACATCGACCACGAAGGTCGCGCCGTGCAGGCGCTGCGCCGGGCCGAACAGTTCCCCCGGAATGCTGTGGGCGATCATGATGTGGTCGCGGACCTCGACGGCGTACATGATTTTTCCTCTGGGCTAGCCGAGCCACTTAATAACGCACCAATGCTCCGACGCCAGCGGCATCGGTCGCGAGCAGCCGCGGCAAATGGCGTGGAAGCTCGGCGAAGGGGATTTCCTCGCCGAGGAGCAGATCGAGACGATCATCGGCGAGCAGCCGGACCGTCGCCTCAAGCCGTCGGCGGAGAGTCCAGCGGCTTCGGCGTTCAGGCGCCACGGCGCCGACCTGACTCGATACCAGGCGCAGGCGCCGGGAGTGAAACGCGCCGCCGAGCGGTAAGCCGATCCGATCCTTGCCATGCCAGCTCGCCTCGACCACGGTTGCTTCCTCGCCGGCAAGCTCGAGCGCGAGGGCGAGCCCGGACTCGCTCGCGCTCGCATGAATGACGAGATCGGCCTCGCGCGGCGCCGCCTCTGGGCGCGCGAAGGCAACGCCCAAGCCTTGTGCGAGCGGCGCGCGGCCCTGATCCTTATCGACGACGGTGACCTCGGCACCGGGGAGCCGCGCCGCCAGCGCCGCGGCAAGGAGTCCGACGAGGCCCCCGCCGACCACCACGACGCGATCGCAAGGGCCGGCACGGCCGTCCCACAGCGCATTGAGCGCGGTCTCAAGATTGGCGGTGAGCACCGCTCGCCGCGCTGGGATCCGATCCGGAATCGGCACGGCCGCGCTTGCCGGCAGCACGAAGCGATCCTGATGAGGATGGAGCGCGAACACGGCTCGGCCCTTAAGTTCCGCCGGCCCTGCCTCGACTACCCCCACCGCGGCATAGCCATATTTGACCGGGAAGGAGAACTCACCCTCCTGCGTCGGCAGACGCATGCGGGCATATTCGCTCGGCGGAATTCGGCCCTCGAAGACCAGCCGTTCAGTGCCGCGGCTGAGCCCCGAATAAAGCGCGCGCACCATCACCTCGCCGGCCCGTGGCTCGGCGAGCACGCTCTCGCGCAATTCGGCCTTCCCCGCGGCGACGTACCAGAGGGCACGCGCGGCAGTCATCGGTCGCTGGTCGGACGCCTTCACGGGATGACCTCTTCGCATGAAGGGGAATGTCGCGCTAGGAGTGCACACAATTCCGCCACGGGGTTGTAGCGATTTCCGGGAGGAAGGCGATAGCATTCCGACGGGTACCCGAGCGATGACCCTGAATCCCGTTTCGACCAAGACGGCCGAACCCGCCGAGGGCATTACGGCGGGGATGACCCCGACGGGTACGCAATCGCAGGCCGTCCTTGCCTTCCGCCGCTTTTTCTTCGGCATTCTCGTCCTTGCCACGATCGCTTGGCTCGGCTGGTGGCTTGCCACTATCCTCGCTACTGACGGTTTTGGAACGATCGACGCGCTGATGCTCGTCGCCTTCCTCAGCAACGCGCCCTGGATCGCGGTCGGGTTCTGGAATTCCGTATTCGGTGTGGGACTTCTGCACGGTTTGCAGAACCCGCTTGCCAGCGTCATTCCGCTCGTCGAGCGGGCGCGTTCCGATGATCTCATCTTCGAGCGCGTAGCGATCTTCATGACGGTGCGTAACGAGGACGCGGCGCGCGCCTTTGCCCGCTTGCGTGTGATCAAGGCGAGCCTCGACGCCACCGGCCATGGTGACAGCTTCGATTATTTCATGCTGAGCGACAGCTCGCTCCCGGACGTGATTCCCGCCGAGGAAGCCGCGTTCAAGAACTGGCGTGCCGAAGTTCCGGATGAAGGCCGGCTCGTCTATCGCCGCCGCGAGGTCAATACCGGCTTCAAGGCCGGCAACGTGCGCGACTTCTGCGAGCGCTGGGGCGTCGATTACGACATCATGGTGCCGCTCGACGCCGACAGCCTGATGACCGGCCGGTCGATCTTGCGACTCGTGCGCATCATGCAAGCCAATCCGCGGCTCGGCATCCTGCAAAGCCTGGTCGTCGGCATGCCGAGCCCCAGTTTATTCGCGCGCGTTTTCCAATTCGGCATGCGCCACGCCATGCGCGCCTTCACGACCGGAAGCGCCTGGTGGCACGCGGATTGCGGTCCATTCTGGGGCCACAATGCCGCGGTGCGGGTTGCCCCCTTCATCGAATATTGCCGTCTGCCCGATCTCTCCGGCAAACCGCCGCTCGGTGGCCATGTGCTTTCTCACGATCAGATCGAAGCGGTGCTGATGCGCCGTGCCGGCTACGAAGTGCGCGTGCTACCGGAGGAAGAAGGCAGCTTCGAGGAGATGCCGCCGGCATTGCCCGACTTCACAGTCCGTGATTTGCGCTGGTGCCAGGGCAATTTGCAATATCTCAAACTCATTCATTTGCCGCAGCTGCCGACGAGTCGTTTCAACATCCTGTTCGCGATCCAGATGTTCATCGGAGTCGCCGGCCTCGTCGCCTTCGTCGTGCTCGCGGCGATCGCGGCCGTGATCTGGCCAAAAGACACTCCGTTTCCGACCGGCTCGGCGATCGCGCTCTATGTCACTTGGTTGATCATGTATTTTACCCCCAAGCTCGCCGGCCTTGCCGATGCGATCTTGCGTTCGGCCAAACGCTATGGGGGCACGGCGCGGTTGCTCATCGGCGGCGTGGTCGAGACCCTGTTCACATTCATCCTGGTTCCGATCTCCATGGTCGGCCAAACCCTCTTTATGATTGCGCTCCTGTTCGGACGCACCATGGCTTGGAATGCGCAGCGCCGCGACCGTTACCGGCTCGCCTGGAGCGAGGCATTCACCGTGCTCTGGCCACAGACCCTATTCGGAGCGGCGCTGATCGTCCTCCTGGCCCTGGGTGCGCCGGGCGCGATCCCCTGGTTCCTGCCTTTCCTCACGGGCCTCGTGCTCGCGGTGCCGTTCGCGGTTGCGACCGCATCTCCCGAGCTCGGCGCCCTTGCCGCGAAATGGAAGCTCTGCGCGATCCCCGAGGAATTCGAGACCACGACCGAAATCGCGGCGATTCTTCCCCCGGCCGCTCGCGAGGGATGAGTGACCGGAATGCGCGACGCTCTGCTCACGGCTGTCGGCGTCGCCCGGTCGCTCCGCATCTATTACGGCGACCGCACCCGACGGCGGGCGATGGATGCGTTGCACGCTCGCTTTCTTCGTCCCGGCGATCTCGCCTTCGACATCGGCGCCCATGTCGGGGACCGGGTGGCTTCGTTCCGCCGCCTCGGCGCCCGTGTCGTCGCCGTCGAACCGCAGCCGGCGCTCGCGCGCATTCTGCGTGTTCTCTATGCGTGGAACTCGAAAGTCACCATCGAACAAGCCGCCGTCGGTCAGCACGAGGGCAAGATCGGGCTCAAGCTCAATCTGCCCAACCCGACCGTTGCGACCGCATCAGATGATTTCGTCAAGGCAGCCGAAGGCGCACCGGGCTGGGAGGCGCAACGATGGACCCGGACGGTCGAGGTGACCTTGACGACGCTCGATGCCCTGATCGCTCGTCACGGTCTTCCCCGCTTCGCCAAGATCGACGTCGAGGGTTTCGAGGACGAGGTGCTCGCCGGCCTCTCGCATCCGCTGCCGGCGCTGTCCCTGGAGTTCACCACCATCCAGCGGGAGGTGGCGCGCAAGGCGATCGCTCGGCTTGCCGGTATCGCGCCTTATTTATTCAATGCCGCGCTCGGCGAGAGCCAGCGCCTCGTTCATCCCCGGCCGCTCGATGCCGCAGCGATTGTCCGATGGCTCGAGCACCTTCCAGTCGAGGCGAATTCGGGCGATATCTACGCGAGTCTAAATCCAGCGTTATTGCGCGGCCCTGATCCTCAGCCCGGGGCGGACTTGTTGTCGCACTTGCCTTATTCGTGAGCGCGACAATACCAGCGCGAAAGCGCAGGCCCTTGCGGTCGGAACCTGCGTGAGTTGCCTCTTCCTTGGTCAATCGGTCGTATTTGGGCTCGCGGCAGCGGTTGTCGGCTACACCGGATGCGCCCCGATATTCCTCATCGCAGTGAATTGATTGCCATTCTCGGCTTCGCCTTTCGTTTATGTCTATTGCGCCTTCCTGATTACGAATTATTGCACTGCAATATAATGAACACTTGCCCCGACCCGTCGCGAATTTGCTAGAGTGTTCTCGAGTGCGTGCTGAACGCGCACCATGAACTTTGCGCGGCGTCAGATCGCGTTCTCCATCGTCGACGATGGTTTCCCTAGGGAGGTATCGATGCCTAAGACAATTCGCCCGGCGAGCACCAGCGCTCCTGAAGCTGGCCGCCGGAAATTCCTCAAGACTGCGGGTCTTGCCGGGGCTGCTGCAGCGGCCACGATCGCTATGCCGCAGGTTTCGCGGGCCCAGACAACCACGCTCAAGATGCAGACGTCTTGGCCCGCCACC
>JAHFPO010000083.1 GCA_023266695.1 Hyphomicrobiales bacterium
GGGCGGCGCGGTCGAGCCGGGCGAAACGCCGGCCGAGGCCGCGGCGCGCGAGGTGCGCGAGGAAACCGGGATCGAGGCCGAGATCGTGGCCGCCGCCGGCGAACGCGAAGTCAAGCTCCGCGATGACACCGGCGCGGTCACCGCACGCTACTTGATCCATGCCTTCGCCGCGCGCTGGCGCGCCGGCGAAGCGCGCCCCGGACCCGAGGCGAGCGCGGTCGAATGGGTGGAGCCCGCCGCGCTCGGCTCCTACGAGACCACCGCCGGGCTTGCGGACATCATCGCCGCGGCCGAGCGTTTACTGCGATCCTGAGCCGCCCTTGTCGGCCGCCATAATCCGGCGCATATCCCCGCCCATGCCGCTGCCGATGTCGCGCGCCCTTGTTGCCGTCACTCTTCTCGCCGCCCTCGCCAGCTCCGCCGGTCCGGGCGAGGCGCAGGATCTGTTCCGCCGCTTGTTCGGACCGCAGCGTTGGCAGCCGGAAGCGCAGCCGCCGGCCCAGGCCCTGCCGCCGGCCCAGCGCGGCACCACGGCGCCGGGCCGCGCGGCGGTGAAGGTGGAAGCCGTCCCGCCGCCCTATGAGACCGAAATGTCCCGCCTCGCCGAGATCCTCGGCGCGCTCCATTATTTGCGCCCGCTGTGCGGCGCCGCCGACGGCGTCCGCTGGCGCGGCGAGATGCAGGACCTGATCGAAGCGGAGCAGCCACCGCCGGCGCGGCGCGACCGCATGATCGCGAGCTTCAACCGCAGCTATGTCGCCTACGAGCACAGCTATCGGAGCTGCACGCCGGCGGCCGCACTCGCGATCCGGCGCTACCTCGACGAGGGCGGGCGCCTGTCGCGCGAGATCGCGACCAAGTACGGCAATTGAGCGAAATGGAGCGGCCGCGTTAACCTTCCTTAAAGGTCGCCCGCGACGGCCGCGGACCCGGCGTTTAAGGTGCCTCGTCGGGCCCCCACGGGGCCGCGGAGGCCTTGTCTTGCGCGCCATTCCCCTTCCCCATTCCCTCGACGACCGGGTCACCTCCGGCTCGGAAGACGAGCGGCGCGCCGCGCTCGGCTATCTCTCCGAGGCGTGGGCGGAAGCGCGTCTGGAAGGCATCGACGGCGACTGTCTCGCGCAGGTGGCACTCTTCACCGCGCTCCACGAGCTGGTCTCGACCTACGGCGAGGAAGCCACCGCGAAATTCGCCGACGGCCTCGGCAGCCGCATCCGGCGCGGCGAATTCACCGTCCCGATGAGCCGGCAGTAAAGTTCGTCATCCTGAGGAGCGAGCGGACGAAGTCCGCGAGCCTCGAAGGATGACCATTGCAGCCCACGCCATTATCCTTCGAGGGCCGCGACGTCATGGTGAGGTGCCCGGCGTCGCCCTTCGAGGTTCGCCGCTTCGCGGCTCACACCTCAGGATGACGCCTGGCCTCGAACCACGCGACCGCCTCAGGATGACGGCGCAATCGCATCCCTCGCGCGCCCGCTCCAACCCGGCTAGGCTGGCCTGAGGCTTCCCCGGCCCGAGGCCGCCATGGGTTTTCCTTCGCGCTCGATCGTCTTCCTTCTCGCGCTCGTGATCGCTGCGCCCGCGGCGGTAGAGACCGCCATAGCGCAGACTCGGGTCAAGACCGAAACCGTCGCCCCGCCCAAGGGCGCCGCCGCCGCCAAGTCCCAGAAAGCCGCCAAGGCCGAGGCGCCGGCGGACATCATCCGCGATCTCGCTCGCCTGCCCGACAAGGTGCGGGCGATGCGCGAGCGCATTCTGGAAGCGGCGAAGAGCGGCGATCCCAACAAGGTCGTCACCGTCATGCAGTCGAACGAGGTGATGCCGGTGTTCTCGTTCGGCGGCGACAAGGACCCGCTCGCGTTCTGGAAGACGAGCTATCCCGACAGCGAAGGCATCGAGGCGCTGGCGATCCTGGTCGACCTCCTGGAGAGCCCGTTCGTGCATCTCGACAAGGGCACGCCGCAGGAAATGTACGTGTGGCCCTATTTCTACGGCATCGCGCTGGAACAACTCACGCCCGAGCAGAAGGTCGAATTGTTCCGGCTGATCACCGGCGCCGACTGGAAGGAGATGCAGGAGTTCGGCGCCTATGTGTTCTACCGCGTCGGCATCTCGCCCGACGGGGTGTGGCATTTCTACGTGGCGGGGGATTGATTTTGTAATCCAGCATGGCGTCATCCTGGGGCGCGAGGCGGCATAGCCGCCGAGCCTGTCATTGGGCCGGCCCATCGGATCCGCGCGAAGCGCGGCCCGAAGGCAGGCTGTGGCCGGACCCGCTGGCTCGCTCCAGAGGATGACGGTCAGTCGCCCGCGTTCTTTTCGCCCGGCGCGGGTTCGTGAACAGCGAGTATCTTCACGGAATTCGGAAGCGCAGCGGTGTCGGCGCCCGGCAGCGCGCGCGCCGGATCGTTATGAACCCTGTAGATGTGCGGCGCCGCGCGATTGATGTGGAGCTGAAAAATGTCCGGCCGATTGTAATGGCCGGCGAAGTCGTGGCGGAGCTTCATCGTGACGCCGACCTCGAGGTCGCAATCGGCATAAAGGATTCCTTCCTCCGCGCCCATCGGCCCCGCGATGATGCGCAGATTCGGCGAGACGATCACGCTGCCGCCGGAATAGTCCCTGTTGCGGACGATCCTCTCCTGCTCGGGCGAAAGTTCCAGCTTGCGGATCATGTCCTCATCGACGGTGCCGCAGGCCGAGACGACGTACGCCTTGCTAATTTGGGCGAAGGCTTGGCTATCCACCGAGACCCGGTTTCGCATCGGATCGCCGCTCGTGGGAAAATGGTTCGGCCAGCTCATCACATGGATGCGCGTGGCTTCGGCGGTGAGCGCGAAGACGGCGAGCGGGTTCGAATTCTCCCCGCAGATCAACCCGCTCATCGGGCCGAACTCGGTTCGAAACGCTCCGAACGTGTCGCCATAGCCGCCGGCGTGAACGAGCCGTTCGCCGACTGTCGGCATGATCTTCTGATGCTTGCCGATGATCGTGCCGTCGGGGCCGAAATAGATTTGCGAATTAAACATCGTGCCCATCGTGCCGGGGACTTTTTCGCACACCCCCATCACCACGTAGGCGCTGGCGTCACGAGCGGCCGCGCCCAGCGCGTCGGTCTCCGGGCTCGGAATTTCCACGGAATTCTTGAACAATTCGGTCGCAAGCCGGTTGGAAACAGCGCCGGTCGCCGAATGATGGTGATACCAAACCGGATGCGCCGGAATGAATCCTTCCGGGAACCCAATCAGCCGCGCGCCATTCTTCCCGGCCTCGCGAATGAGCCGGCACGCCTTCTCGGTCGATCCCTCGCGGTCAAGAAAAACGGAGGCGGCCTGCACCGCCGCGACCTTCACCTTGCCGTAGCTGTCGCCCATCGCGATGACCCTCGACCGGCGGTCCGCGCCAGCGGACTGAGCCGACATCGCCCCGATACTCACTGGAGCAAAGTGAATGATAACAGTCCATCGAGTTTCCGAGAAGCCACGGCGTGTCGCCCGCAGTGCGTGCGGCGTTCGGGCGCGCCCCGAATCGCTTGCGAGCGGTCGATCTGACCGTTTTTCCGAGCACTCGCCCGTACTCAATCCGTCGTCACGGCACGATGGATCATCTCGTTTCCTGTGCTGGAGCCGGTCTTGGCTGCATTCCGTATTCCATCGAACGGCCGTGGTGCGGACAGCGGGGGCTCGAACCCGCACGGGCATAGCCTAAGGGATTTTAAGTCCCCTGCGCCTATCGATTCCGGCACACTGTTGAGCCGAGTGATCTTCCGCAATGGATCAGGACCGGCGCATTCATCAAGCAGGATCAAGGTCCGCTTGGCGTTGCTTAGGGCGTGATCCCGAAAAAATCTGCCCCGGACTTGATCCGGGGTGGGAACTGGTTTTCGGATCAGATCACGCCCCCAATCAAAATGTCAGCGGGGCAGGCCGACAGAATTCGAACCGATCGGACTCTAGCGGACGTTCCGGTTTTAGCCGCGCGCTTATGAGGCCGCGTGCGGCAGCGACTCCAGAAAGCGCACCGGCGCGCCCAAGCCGGCGGCGACGAGCTCGCCCTGCCACATCACCTTCGCCCCGCGCACGAAGGTGCCGACCGGCCAGCCGGTGACCTCGACCCCGTCATAGGGCGTCCAGCCGCAGCGCGACGCGATCAGCCCGTTGCGGATGGTCTCCTTGCGCTTCAAATCGACCACGGTGAGATCGGCGTCGTAGCCGGCGGCGATCCGGCCCTTGCCGGCGATGCCGAAGACGCGGGCGGGGCCGGCGCTCGAAAGATCGACGAAACGCGCGAGCGTGAGCCTCCCCGCCGCCACGTGATCGAGCATGATGGGAACCAGCGTCTGTACGCCCGGCATGCCGGAGGGGCTGGCGGGATAGGGCTTTGCCTTCTCCTCCAGCGTATGGGGGGCGTGATCGGAGCCCAGGATATCGACCACTCCCGCCTTGAGGCCGCGCCACAGCGCCGCGCGGTGGCGCCCCTCGCGCAGCGGCGGATTCATCTGCGCGCGGGTGCCGAGGCGGTCGTAGCAGTCGGGCGCTTCCAGCGTGAGATGATGCGGCGTTGCCTCCATGCTCGCCACGTCCTTGTGCGCGGCGAGAAACTCGATCTCCTCGGCGGTCGAAACGTGCAGCACGTGCACGCGGCGGCCAAGCTCGCGGGCGAACGTCACCAGCCGCGTGGTCGCGCGCAGCGCCACGGTCTCGTCGCGCCAGACCGGATGGGAATGCGGATCGCCCACGACGCGGAGCGATTTGCGCTCTTCCAGCCGCGGCTCGTCCTCGGCGTGGAAGGAGGCGCGCCGGCGGATGGCCTTCAGGATCGCGCGCAGGCCAGCGTCGTCGGCGACCAGCAATTTGCCGGTCGAGGAGCCCATGAACACCTTGACGCCGGCGCTGCCCGGAAGGCGCTCGAGCTCCGGCAATTCGGCGATGTTCTGATGGGTGCCGCCGATGAAGAAGGCGAAGTCGCAATGCATGCGGCCGCGGGCGCGTCGGAGCTTGTCGGCGAGGGCCGAGGCGTCCGTCGTCGGCGGCTCGGTGTTCGGCATTTCGAACACCGCCGTCACGCCGCCCTGCACGGCCGCGCGCGAGCCGGTCTCCAGGTCCTCCTTGTGGACGTGGCCGGGCTCGCGGAAATGCACCTGGGTGTCGATCACGCCGGGCAGCACATGGAGGCCGCGGCAGTCGATGGTCTCGCCGGCCGAGGCGCGCGCGAGATCGCCGATCGCGGCGATCTTGCCGTCGCGGATGCCGAGGTCGCGCTCGCCCGCGCCGTCGTGATTGACGATGGTGCCACCTGACAGAAGGAGATCGTAGGTTTCGGGCATCCGGTTTCCCGTGCGAATCTCCGGTGGGCTTGCCCCCTGCCGCGAGCGGCCTTACGTGTCGGCGAGAGAGTTTGCAAGACAATGGCCCAAGAATCCATGCGCGCCAGTCTCTTGTCCGACCGCGCGGTCGTGCGCGTGAGCGGCGAGGACGCCGCGCGCTTCCTGAACGGGCTCGTCACCCACGCGGTGGAAGAGCTCGCCCCGGGGGCGGCGCGCTTCGCCGCGCTCCTCACGCCGCAGGGCAAGATCATCGCCGATTTCCTTGTCGCCGCGATCGAGGAGGAGGAGGACGGCGGCTTCGTGCTCGACTGCCCGCGCGCGCTTGCCGATGATCTCGTGCGGCGCCTTCAGTTCTACAAACTCCGGGCCAAGGTCGCGATCGAGGCGCGGCCCGATCTCGCGGTCGCGGTCGTGCTCGAGCGCGAGCCCGCGGCCGACCTCGGTCTCGTGTTCGCCGATCCACGCGACGCCCGCCTGGGATGGCGCGTGGTGCTGCCCGCCGAAGGCGCGAAGCAGGCGCTCTCGGCGGCGGGCGCCGTATGGGCCGAGCCCGAAGCCTGGCAGGAGCGGCGGATCGCCCTCGGCATTCCCGAGGGCGGCAAGGACTTCGTCTATGGCGACACCTATCCGCACGAGGCCGACATGGACGCGCTCGGCGGCGTCGACTTCCACAAAGGCTGCTTCATCGGCCAGGAGGTGGTGTCGCGGGTGGAGCGGCGCGGGGTCGCGCGCAACCGCGTGGTGCCGGTCGCCTACGAAGTGGCGGCGCCGATGCCGGGGGCCGAAGTCCATGCCGGCGCCCAGGCGGTCGGTCACATGGGCTCGGCCGCGGGCGGGCGCGGGCTCGCCATGCTCCGGCTCGACCGGGTGGCGGAGGCGATGAGGGCGGGCGACAAGCTCGTCGCCGGCGGGGTTACGCTCCGGCTGGTCAAGCCCGACTGGGCGCGCTTCCCGTTCCCCGGCGAGACCGGGAAGGCGCAATGAAGACGCTCGCGCACGCCGACGGCCTCTCGCGCTGCCCATGGTGCGGGATGGAGCCGATCTATGTCGCCTATCACGACGAAGAATGGGGCGTGCCGGAGAAGGACGACCGCGCGCTCTATGAGAAGCTGGTGCTCGACGGCTTCCAGGCCGGGCTTTCCTGGATCACCATATTGCGCAAGCGCGAGAATTTCCGCCGCGCCTTCGACGGCTTCGCGCCTTCGGGAATCGCGCGCTACGACAAGCGGAAGATCGCGGCGCTGATGCAGGACAAGGGCATCGTGCGGAACCGCATGAAGATCGAGGGCGCGGTCGCCTCGGCGCGCGCGTGGATTGCGATGATGGAAAAGGGTTCTGGATTCTCGGCGTATCTTTGGGATTTCACCGACGGCGAGCCGCTGGTTTTTCGCCGCCGCACCAGCAAGGACATTCCGGCGGAGACGCCGCTGTCGCGGAAAATTTCGAAAGACTTGAAGGAGCGCGGTTTCAAATTTTGCGGGCCTACCATCGTCTATGCCTTCATGCAGGCGGTCGGCATGGTCAATGATCATCTCGTGCAATGCCACCGGCACAGGGCGCTCGCGGGCTGACCATGCCCCCTCGCCGCTTCGACTCCTCCCCCCGCGCCTGGCAACGGATGCTCTCCGGGCGCCGGCTCGATTTGCTCGATCCCTCGCCCTTGGACATCGAGATCGAGGACATCGCCCATGGGCTTGCCCGGGTCGCGCGCTGGAACGGCCAGACCGAGGGCGCCCATATCTTTTCGGTCGCCCAGCATGCGCTCCTGGTCGATGCGATTTCGCAGCGCATTCAGCCCAATCTCGACCGACGTTGGCGGCTCGCCGTGCTCCTGCACGACGCGCCCGAATATGTGATCGGCGACCTGATCAGCCCGTTCAAGGCGGTGCTCTCCCCCGACTACAAGAAAGTGGAGGCGCGCCTCATCCACGCGGTGAGCCTGCGCTTCGGCTTGCCGGCGAAATGGCCGGCCGCGCTCGTCAAGCTCATCAAGACCGCCGACCGCGGCGCCGCCTATCTCGAAGCGACCAAGATCGCGGGCTTCGAGGAGGGGGAAGCGCGCCGCCTCTTCGGCCGCGCGCCCGCCCTCGACGCCGCCACATTGAAGGGCTACCTGATCCCGTGGGGCGCGGAGACCGCCGAACGGCATTTCCTCAAGCGCTTCCAGGAGCTCGCAGAAAAGTAATCATGATCCGGGTCTGCTCGCTTGCGCGCCTTCACGAGACGGTCGAGGAAGCGCGCGCGCGCCATGTGGTGACGCTGGTGCGCGACGAGGCGCGTGTGTTTCGCCCGAACGGGATCGCGCCCGCCGACCATCTGTGGCTGCAGATGGACGACATCGCCGAGCCCCTCGACGGCATGATCCTGCCGAGCGAGGAGCACGTGGAGAAGCTCGTTTCCTTCCTCGACCGCTGGGACCAGGCGCAGCCGCTGGTGATGCACTGCTTCGCCGGGATTTCCCGCTCGACCGCCGCCGCCTACATCGCCGCTTGCGCGCTCACGCCCGATCGCGACGAGGCCGAGATCGCGCTCCGTATGCGCGCCGCCTCGCCCACCGCCTCGCCCAATATCCGGCTGGTCGCGCTCGGCGATGCCTACCTCGGCCGGCAGGGGCGCATGGTGAGCGCCATCGGCCGGATCGGATACGGCCTTGCCGCCTACGAGGCCGAGCCGTTCACGCTTCACCTCGATTGAAGTTCCCGCCATAACAGCGGCGGACGACCGTTCGGATTGCCTCGCCATGGCCGCCCCCACCCGCGCGCCGATCGAGATCGGCCTCACCGCCGCGATCGTCGCCATCGACGATGATGCGCCGCAGATCCTGGTCGCGGGCTCGCGCTCGGACGAGGCACCGATCGGCCTGCCGACCGGCCCGTTCGATCCCGTCGCCCACCGCACTTTCGAGATCGCGCTCCGCACCTTCGTCGCCGAACAGACCGCGCTTTCTATCGGCTACGTGGAACAGCTCTATACCTTCGGCGACCGCGGCCGCCATGTGCGCGCGGGCGACACCGATCCGCGCGTGGTCTCGGTCGGCTATCTCGCGCTCACGCGCCTGCCGGAGGAGGACAAGGCGTTGAAGGCCGCCGGCGCGCGCTTCGAGCCCTGGTACCGCTTCTTTCCGTGGGAGGACTGGCGCGGCGGCCGGCCGACGATCCTCGATGCGACGATTTTGCCCGCGCTCGTCGCCTGGGCGAAGAAAGCGCCACGCGAGGCCGGCCGTGCGCTCGGCGCCCGCGACCGCCTGCGCTTTTCGTTCGGCACCGAAGGTTCGCCGTGGGACGAGGAAAAGGTGCTCGAACGCTACGAGCTGCTCTATTCGGCGGGGCTGATCGAGGAGGCGCTCCGCGACGGGCGCGAGACGGCGCGCGCGCGCGGCAAGCTCGAGCCGCTCGGGCAGGCGATGCGCCTCGACCACCGCCGCATTCTGGCGACCGCGATCGCCCGGTTGCGCGCCAAGCTCAAATATCGCCCGGTGGTGTTCGAGCTGATGGCGGCGGAATTCACCCTCACCGAGCTGCAGCGCACGGTCGAGGCGATTTCCGGACGCCATCTGCACAAGCAGAATTTCCGCCGGCTGGTGGAAGGCACCGCGCTGGTGGAGCCCTCCGGGGAAATGTCGACCGCGACCGGCGGGCGGCCGGCGGCGCTCTTCCGCTTCCGCCGCGAGGTCTTGGCCGAGCGCCCGGCGCCGGGGTTGCGGTTCGGCGGGCGGTGATACTTTCTCATCCCTCCCCCTTTCAGGAGGGGGGTATAGCGATGAGCCGATTCAATATGACTCTACCTGATATTAGCGCTTTCCAATCATCCGTGTCAGCCGTCAGGCGGTCTGCTTTCCCAATGAAGTGGTCCTCTCCCGAAGTATAGTGTTTTTGAACCAGATGGAGGACTGCAATGGCGAGTAGTAGTGTACGCGCTACCTGATAGGATTATTTATGATTAGGAATCTACGAAGTTAAATTACGAATGAATAATGCGTTTCTCTGGATTGATCGTGAACGTCGCCTCTGTCTTAAATCTTTCAAGTGACATTTCCTCCTTGAATAGAGGGTGGTCACTGTGCACCATTATAAATCCAGCACTAAAAATATTAGATCCTTGTTTTTTCGTTGTCAAAACAATCCCAGTATACTTTGCTGACGTTTTATTTCCCGCAGGAACATCGGCGATTGTGAGGCGGATGTTGCCTGCTCGAAACGCCAATGCAAACAACTTGGACTGACTAAAAAAAGCGTATCCAGAATCCTCCGGCTCCGTAAAATTATTAGCAGACGAGGGCCTTCCTTTAATATTTAGGCCACGTTCATTGATTTCATCATAGGACCAATGGCTGAATGCAGTGTATTCGTCACCAATGGTTTCGAATTTTATAATGCCCCATCGAAGTGGGTCCTCATTTGGAAGATGCCGCCAATACCGATACAGGCCGTCGTGTCGGCTTGTCAGTGGTTGCGACTGATCATTTTGAACGATCTTGCGAAAAATTGTTTCAGCCAGAGATTGCTCGGATGGCATTCGGTACGCTGCAATGAGTGCAAGCTTAGTCTTAAGGGGCAGATTTTTATTGTCAGTCTCGAAAAAATTTTCGAAGAATTCTCGACCATAAACAGGCTGTCCAAATTTCTCGGTTAGCTGTCGTTCAGCTTTTCGCCCACTCCTGTTGGCTTTTTTACTGATGTCATCGCGGACTAAGTCAAATGCCTCATTCACTCTCGATATTAGCTTTTTTGCA
>JAHFPO010000191.1 GCA_023266695.1 Hyphomicrobiales bacterium
GCATCGCGCACCGCCCGCATCGAGGCCTCGGTGAGCGGCGAGAGCGGCAGGCGACAGGCCTCGGAGCACTTGCCCAGGAGCGAAAGCGCGTATTTCACCGGCGTCGGGTTGGTCTCGATAAAGAGGTTCTGATGCAGCGGCATCAGCCGGTCCTGCAGCTTCAGCGCCTTCCCGTAATCGCCGGCGAGGCAGGAATCCTGGAACTCGGCGCACAGTCGCGGCGCCACGTTGGAGGTGACCGAGATACAGCCTTGGCCGCCGTGGGCATTGAAGCCGAGCGCGGTCACGTCCTCGCCGGAAAGCTGGACGAAGCCCTCGCCCATCGCCCCGCGCTGCAGGCTCACGCGCTCGAGCCTGGCGGTCGCGTCCTTGACGCCCTTGATGTTCTTGAGTTCCGACAGCCGCTTCATGGTCTCGACCGACATGTCGACCACCGAGCGCGACGGAATGTTGTAGATCAGGATCGGAATGCCGATGGCGTCGTTGATCGCCTTGTAATGGCGGTAGAGCCCCTCCTGGGTCGGCTTGTTGTAATAGGGGGTGACGATGAGCACGGCGTCGGCGCCGGCCTTCTCGGCGTGGCGGGAAAGATCGATCGCCTCGGCGGTGGAGTTGGAGCCCGCGCCGGCGATCACCGGCACCCGGCCCTTGGCCTGATCGACGCACCATTCGACCACGTGGTGGTGCTCCCCATGGGAGAGCGTCGGGCTTTCGCCGGTGGTGCCGACGGGGACGAGCCCGTCGGTGCCCTCGGCGATCTGCCAGTCGACGAGCTCGCGGAAGGCGCGCTCATCGATCCCACCGTTCTTGAACGGCGTGACCAGCGCGGTGAACGAACCCCGGAACATCTGGCGCTCCCTGATCGGCTCCTCAGGACTAGCGCGGAACCCCTTGCCGCGAAAGCCCCTTTACGGGGAAGGATTTGCAGGATCGTCCCCGACCGGCCATCAATTGCCGGATTTTGGTGATTCCTCGTGGAGACCGATGCGACCTCTACAGATACAGACGCTCGTTCTCGCCGCCCTCGCCTTGCTCCTCGTCGCGGGCTCGCTAGCCCATGGGCAGACCCCCGGCGGCGAGACCGCCACGCTCAAACAGGCGATTGCTCAGATCAAGAACAACAAGGGCGCGCAAGCCCTTGACCTCACCGGACAAATGCGCGATCCGGCCGCGCGCGCGCTCGTCACCTGGCTCGCACTCCGCATGACGCCGAAGGACGTGGGCTTCGACCGCGCCGCCCAATTCCTGCACGAGCGGCCGAACTGGCCGAGCGCCTCGCTGATCCGGCGCCGCACCGAGAAACTGCTGTACGACGAGAACCGCGATGCGGCGACCGTGCGCGCTTTCTTCGCCAGCGCCAAGCCCATTTCGGGTGAGGGCAAGCTCGCGCTCGCCCGCGCGCTGCTCGCTTCCGGCGATCGTGTCGGCGCGCTTCTGTTGGTGCAGAGCGCCTGGCGCGAGGACGAGCTCTCCAAAGATAGCGAGAAAGAGACGCTCGCTGCCTTCCCCGGCATGCTGGAGCGCGTCGACCACAGGGCGCGCGCCGACCGCATGTTCTTTTCCGAGAAGCCGGATGCGGGCCTGCGCGCTGCGGAGCGCGGCGGCGCCGATCTTGCCGCGCTCGGGCATGCCCGCGCCGCGGTGAGCAAGAAGTCCGCCAACGCCGCAAAGCTCCTCGCGGCGGTGCCGGCGGCGCTTCACTCCGATCCCGGCTACCTGTTCGCGCGCATTCAGTACCGGCGCCAGCGCGACGACATCGCCGGCGCCGCCAAGCTCTTCCTCGAGGCGCCGCGCGAGCCCGCCAAGCTGGTCGATCCCGACGATTGGTGGCGCGAAGGGCGCACCCTGGTGCGCAAGCTCCTCGACCTCGGCGACGCCAAGCTGGCCTATCGGATCGCGCGCGACGCGCCGACCCCCGAGCACGAGAACTACAGGGTCGACCAGCACTTCACCGCCGGCTGGATCTCCTTGAGATTCCTCAAGGATTCAGCGGCTGCGGGCAGGCATTTCAGTCGCATCGCGGAAATATCCGAGCATCCCGTCAGCCGCGCCCGCGGTCATTATTGGGAAGGACGCGCGCTCGATACCGCCGGCAACCGCGCCGGCGCGCAAGCCGCCTTCGAGAAGGCCGCGCGCTTCTCCACCGCCTTTTACGGCCAGCTCGCCCGCGCCAATCTCGGGCTGAAAGATCTGCCACTCAACCGGCCGGTGCAGCCGGCCGACGCCGAGCGGGCCGAGTTCGCCCGCCTCGAGCCGGTGCAGGCGTTGAAACTCCTCTATGAGGCCGGCGAACGCGAACTCACCGTGCCGATTCATCTCGATCTCGCCGACCGCGGCAAGGATGCGGCGACCTTCGCATTGCTCGGCTCGCTCGCCTACGAGGCGCGCGACGCGCGCGGCATGGTCCTGATCGGCAAGGCCGCCTATGCGCGCGGCCATCTCTACGACACCCTGGCGTTCCCGGTGTTCGGCATCCCGGACTATCCGAAGGCGAATCCGCCGGTCGACCGCGCGCTGGTCTATGCGATCGCGCGCCAGGAGAGTCAGTTCGACCAGAACGTGGTCTCGCCGGCGAACGCCATGGGTCTGATGCAGGTGATCCCGGCCACCGCCCGCGCGATCGCAAAGCGCCTCGGCATCGCCTTCGATCTCGACCGGATGAAGAAGGATCCCGTCTACAACGCGCAGCTTGGCGCGGCCGAGCTCGGCAATCTGCTGCAGGACTATCGCGGCTCCTACATCCTCGCCTTCATCGGCTACAACGCCGGTCCCGGCCGGGCGCGGGAATGGATCGCGCGCTACGGCGATCCGCGCGATCCGAAGGTCGACCCGATCGACTGGATCGAGCGCATCCCGCTCGCGGAGACGCGCTTCTATATTCAGCGGGTGATGGAGAATCTGCAGGTCTACCGGGTGCTGTTGGGCGGCGGCAACGCGCTCATGATCGAGGCCGATCTCGCCCGCGGCCGGGTGAATTGATCGCAAGCGCGATCCCCGCACAACTCTGCATCGCAATGTGAAATTTTGGTACGGCCGATGAGCGCCAAGATAAGACACTCCTATGGACGACGCATGATGACATGGTAGCCGTTCACATCCGCTCCATTTTCCTGCCGGATTGCCCGTAGCTCGTTGTTTTCCAAAAAGAACCCGTGATCATCTGCGAGCCTTTGAAGATAAACAATTGAATGTGCATATCGCAGAGTGGGTCTCAGGACGAAGTCTTCTCCATCGTTTGCTTCGACTGAAAATCCAAAAAGCCCTCCATCTCTTAGCGCACCTCGAACTCCGTGAAATACCCTCGACAAGTCCCCGATATAGACAAAAACATCGGCGGCCACTGCAAGGTCATAATTATTGATTTGCGTTTGTAAGAACTCATTTAGTTCACCGCAGACCAGATTGTCGTAGATTCGAAGTTGCTGCGCTTTCTTGAGCATGTTTGAGGAAAGATCGATCCCAGT
>JAHFPO010000084.1 GCA_023266695.1 Hyphomicrobiales bacterium
TTCATTCCTCCCATAGTGACGCTTATCAGGGCAAAATACAATCGGCTCTTGCGCATCGAGGAGGAGCTCGGAAAAGAGGCGCACTATGCCGGGGCCGGTCTTGGTCGCGGTCCGTCGATCAGATGCGGAATTTCTCCGAACAATTCCCTCGGCACCGCGACTTCGGCCATCTGGAAGATGATGGACCGGCCTTGTCGCCGAACGTCGGCGGCGCTAGAGGATTGCGGGGAGGAAGACGCCCATGAAGCTGTTCAAGTTGTCACTGGTCATCCTGGCCGCGGCGCTCGCGGCGGGCGGCGCGCCCGCCGACGAGGCCGCCAAGAAGGAACTCGCGCCCACCGGCAAGCTCCGCGTCGCGATCGGGGTGTCGCCGGCGCCGTCGGCGTTCTATTCGATCAAGGACGAAAGCGGAAAATTCCGCGGGCTCGCCGTCGACCTCGGCGCAGCACTTGCCAAAAAGCTCGGTGTGCCGGTGGACTATGTCCCCTATCTCGCCTCCGGCGAGATCATCAATGCGGCGAACGCGGGCGTCTGGGACGTCACCTTCATGCCGGTCGACGAGGAACGCAAGAAAATCCTCGATTTCGGCGCGCCCTATCATCTCCTTGAGAGCACCTATCTTGCGGCGCCCGGCTCCTCGCTCAAGACGGTCGCCGAAGCGAATGCTCCCGGCGTGCGCATCGCCATCGTCGCCAATACCGCGACCTCCCGCGCCTCTCTCAAAATGTCGCCGAACGCCACCCACATCACGATGCCTGGCGTCGATGCCGGGATTGCGGCGATGCGCGACGGCAAGACCGATCTGATCGCGCTCAGTCGCGAGTCGCTCGGCGGCGTCGCCCCCAAGATTCCCGGCACACGCGTCCTCGACGGCGCGATTCTCTCCTCCACCACCGCGATCGCGGTGGCGAAGAACAAGCCGGCGGCGCTCGCCTACGTGACTACGTTCATCGAGGAGGCGAAGGCGTCGGGCGACGTGCGCCGCTCCTTCGACGAGATCGGCTTGAAGAACGCGACGGTGGCGCCGGCCGGCATGAAGCCGTAACGAACGCTGTCTTCCAGCGCAGTTTCAGCGCCCGGCGGGAGCCGACGGGGAATTCCATGCGCTACGAGCTTTACTACTGGCCTTCGATCCAGGGGCGCGGCGAGTTCGTGCGCCTCGCGCTCGAAGCAGCCGGCGCCGCCTATGTCGATGTGGCGCGCCGGCCGGCGAAGCATGGCGGCGTGCCCGCGTTGCTGAAATTGCTCAACGGCCGCGCGCTCAAGCATCCGCCGTTCTCGCCGCCGATCCTGAAAGCCGGCAAGCTCATCATCGCCCAGACCGCGAACATCCTCTTTTATCTCGGCGGGCGCCATCGCCTGGCGCCCAAGGACGAGGCGGGACGGCTGTGGGTGCATCAGCTCCAGCTCACCCTTGCCGATTTTCTCGGCGAGATTCACGACACCCATCATCCGATCGCCGGCAGCCTCTATTACGAGGAGCAGAAGAAGGAGGCCGCCCGCCGCGCCGCGACCTTCGTGCGCGAGCGCGCGCCGAAATACCTCGGCTACTTCGAGCGCGTGCTCGCGCGCAACCACAGCAACAAGCATCTCGTGGGAAAATCGCTCAGCTACGCCGACCTTTCGCTCTTTCAGGTGGTTGCTGGCCTCCACTACGCCTTCCCGCGCATGATGCGCCGGCTCGGGAAAAAGCATCCGCGCGTGATGGCGTTGCACGACGCGGTGGCGAGGCGCCCGAAGATCGCCGCCTATCTCGCGTCGCGCCGCCGCATCCCGTTCAATCAACAGGGCATCTTCCGGCGCTATCCGGAGCTCGATCGCTAGGGCGTGATCCCGAAAAAGCCTGCCCCGGACTTGATCCGGGGTGGGAACCGGTTTTCGGATAAGATCACGCCCAAAATCAAAATGTTAGCGAGGTAGGCCGCCGCCGGCGCTTTCGCGCCCGCGCCGATTGCTGTATGCCTGCCCGCCCGGCAGGAGATCATGATGGCCGAGTCCAAGAAGACCAAGAGCGCCCCCGCCAACGCGGCGCGGATCGCGATCCTCGGCGCCTCGGGCTATACCGGCGCCGAGCTCGCGCGGCTGCTCACGCGCCACCCCCGGGTCGAGATCGCGGCGCTCACCGCCGACCGCCGCGCCGGCCAGGAGATGGCGGCGGTGTTTCCGCATTTTTCCGGCGTCGCGCTGCCCAAGCTCGTCACCATCGAAGAGGTGGACGCGGGCGCGCTCGATCTCGTCTTCTGCGCGCTGCCGCACGGCACCACCCAGGCGGTGATCAAGGGCCTCATCGAGAAGGCGCCCGCGCTCAAGATCGTCGACCTCTCCGCCGACTTCCGCATCGCCGATCCGCTCACCTACGAGAAATGGTACGGCCATCCCCATCAGGCGGTCGAGCTGCAGAAGCAGGCGGTCTACGGCCTCACCGAGATCTATCGCGACGAGATCAAGGCGGCGCGCCTGGTCGCCGTTCCCGGCTGTTTCACCACCACCTCGATTCTCGCCATGGCGCCGCTGTTGGAGGCGGGCGCGATCAATCCCGACGAGATCGTGATCGATGCCAAGACCGGCATGACCGGCGCCGGGCGGAGCGCGAAGGAAAATATGTTGTTCGCGGAAGTGTCGGAAGGAATCCACGCTTACGGCGTCGCCCATCACCGCCACATGGCCGAGCTCGACCAGGAATTCTCCCTCGCCGCCAAGCGCCCGGTGACCGTGACCTTCACTCCGCATCTCACGCCGATGAATCGCGGCATCTACGCCACCCACTACGTGCGCGCCGAGGGCAAGGTGAGCGTGGAGCAGCTCCACCGCCTGCTCGCGGATTTCTACAAGATCGAGCCGTTCGTGCAGGTGCTGGCCATGGGCGAGGTGCCGCAGTCGCGCCACGTGCGCGGCTCCAACCACGTGCAGATCGGCGTCGTCGCCGACCGCGTGCCCGGCCGCGCCATCGTGATCGCGACCCTCGACAATCTGATGAAGGGCGCCTCGGGCCAGGCGGTGCAGGACATGAACGTGATGCTCGGCTTCCCCGAGACCGAGGCGCTCGCCGGGCTCGCGTTGTTTCCGTGACGTCGGCCCCCACGCCCTATTGCTTGGGCGCCGCGCTATCGAGCCGTGTCAGATGCCTTTGCGCCTCGCCGCGCGCCCACTTGTCGATCGGACGATCGCCCTTCATCGCGAGCACGGAACGATAATCGGCGCGCGCGCTTTCCGGATTGCCCATGCGCTCGTAGGTCAGACCACGGTTGAGATAGGAACTGGCGAAGGTCGCGTCGTTGCGGATCGCCGCGTTGTAGTCGGTGAGGGCGCGGTCATATTGGCCTTTCTCGCGCCACGCGTCGCCGCGGTTGTCGTAGGCGAACGCATTCTTGGGATCGATGCGGATCGACTGGTCGAAATCCGTGATGGAGCGATCGTACTCGCCCTTGCGCAAATAGCCGAGCCCGCGGTTGCTGTAGGCCATCGAGAGACTGTTGCCTTTGAGGCCGGCCGACTTGATCACGGTGGAACAGACCGAGATGACCTTGTCGTCGTCGTCCGCGAGCGTCGCCTGGAAGCAGGGCGTCAGGCCCTGCGCCGCCGCGTGCGCGGCGAAGAAAACGACCGCCGGCAAGAGCGCCGGCAACAAGCGCAGCAATCGCAGCAATCGAGCCATGATGTCCTCCCCCGGTCGAACGAAGGAACGATAGAACGCCGCGGCGTGAACGTCGAGCGGGGCGGCGGCCACCTTTCGGGCCTGTCTCAGGCCGCGCGGGAGCGAACGTTTTTCTCGATCGTCTTGCCCGCCGCCCGCTCGGCGAGGGCGAGATCGTAGCTTTGTTGCAGGTTGAGCCAGAATTTTGCGGTGGTTCCGAAATAATGCGCGAGCCGGAGCGCCGTGTCCGCGCTGACCGCTCGCTTGCCGTTCAGGATTTCGGTGATGCGGTTCGTGGGTACGTCGAGCGCGCGCGCGAAGGCATTGGCCGAAAGCCCGATCTCGGCGAGTTCCCCGGCGAGGATTTCGCCGGGATGGATCGGAGGCAGCTTGATCGGCGGCCGTTTGCGCTTAGCGATAATCGACGATTTCGACTTCATAGGCATCTCCATTGCGGAATTGGAAACAAATTCGCCATTTCTCGTTGATCCGGATGCTGCATTGGCCCTTGCGGTCGCCTTTGAGCCGCTCGAACCGGTTCGAGGGCAGCCGCGCCAGGTCTTCGATGCGTTCGGCGTCGTCGAGGATGCGGAGTCGCCGCTGCGCCTGTCGCACGAACGGATCGAACGCCTTGACCCGTTCGCCGGCCGCGAACGCCGCCGTCCGCCTGCTTTTGAACGACCGGATCATCCTCAGATCGTATTACGTAATGCGTAATACGTCAATCATAATAGGACGGAAGAATTGCCCCGCGCGGCCGCGATGTCGTGTCAGGACTTGACCTTCACGTAGCGCCCGGGCGCGTCCTCGATCGGCTTCAATTTTCCGCCGCCGGGCGGCCGCGCCGGAACGCGGCGCGCATCGTGGCGCTCCAGCCATTGCAACCAGTCCGGCCACCACGAGCCCGCGTGCTCCTCGGCCTCCTTCACCCAGGTTTCGAGATCGGCCCGGGTGTTGCCGCCGGTCCAGTACTGATACTTCTTCTTCGCGGGCGGATTGACCACGCCCGCGATATGGCCGGAACCTGAAAGCACGAACCTGACCGGCCCGCCGAAGAATTGCGCGCCGACGAACACCGATTTCGCCGGCGCGATGTGATCCTCGCGGGTGGCGAGGTCGTAGACCGGGACTTTGATCTTCCCGAGGTCGAGCCTGACGCCGCCGATCTCCATCTCGCCCTTCGACAATTTGTTTTCGAGATAGCAGTTGCGGAGATAGAACGCGTGGTTCGCCGCCGGCAGCCGGGTCGAATCCGAATTCCAATACAAGAGATCGAACGGGAAGGGCGCTTTCCCCCGCAGATAATTATTGACGATATAGGGCCAGATCAGATCGTTGGCGCGCAGCATGTTGAAGGCAGCGGCCATCTTGCCCGCCTCCAGATAGCCGAGCTCCTGCATGCGGCGCTCGAGGCTCGCGAGCTGCTCCTCGTCCACGAACACTTTCAAATCTCCGGCGAAGGTGAAATCGACCTGGGTGGCGAGGAAGCTCGCGCTCCGCACCCGCTCGTCACCCTTGGCCGCGAGCCAGGCCAGCGTGATGGCGGCGAGCGTGCCGCCGACGCAATAGCCGACGAGATGGGGCTTCTCTTCGCCGGTGGCATGGCGCATGGCGTCGAGCGCGGCGATCACGCCCTCGCGCATATAGTCCTCGAAGCCCTTGCCGGCGAGGCGCTCATCGGGATTGACCCACGACACCACGAAGACGGTGAGGCCCTGATCGAGCATCCATTTGATCAGCGACTTGTCGGGGGTGAGATCGAGCACATAGAACTTGTTGATCCAAGGCGGCACGATCAGGACCGGCAGCGCGAGCACGGTCTCGGTCGCGGGCGCGTACTGGATGAGTTGCATCAGCTCGTTCTCGTAGACCACCTTGCCCGGCGTGGTCGCGAGATTGCGGCCGAGCTCGAACTGGCTCGCGTCCGACTGGCGGATCTTGAGATCGCCGCCGCCCGCTTGGATGTCCTCGGTCAGCATCTTCATGCCGCGCACGAGGTTCTCGGCGTTGGAGGCGAGCGTTTCGCGCAGGAGCGCGGGATTGGTGAAGACGAAATTCGACGGCGAGATCGCGCCGGCGATCTGGCGCACGTAGAAATCGGCCTTGTGGCGGGTGTGCTCGTCGAGGCCCTCGGCGTCGCGCACCAGCTTGCCGGCCCAATCGGCGCTCACCAGATAGACCTGTTTCAGCGCGTCGAAGAATAAATTCTGCGACCATTCGGGATCGGAGAAGCGGGCGTCCTTGGAGGCGGCCTTGGCGACCGGCTCGCCCGCCTCGCCCGCCATGCGTTTCATGGTGGAAGCCCACAGATCGAGATAGCCATGCATCAGGCGCGACTGGGCCTCGAGCGTGCGCTTGGGATCGGCGAGCCAATATTCGGCGACCTGGCCGAGGGTCTTCACCACGTCGTTAATTTCCTCGGCGAGTTCCTCGCGCAGCTCGCCTTCCTCGCGCGGCTTCAAATAGGCGGCAAGCGCGCGCCCGCCTTCCTCCACCCAGCGGGCGAGATTCTTGGAAAAGGCCTCGGGATCGAGCGATCCGGCCTTGGTGGACCCGTCCGCGGGCTCGCCGTGCATGGATTCCGGACCTTTCCCCGGCCCCCGGGGCGGTTTCGAGGTTTATCCCCCGACCGCGCTTCCGCCATAATAGGCGGCGACACATCGAACGGCTATATACGAGAAATCCTTGACCGGGCGGGGGAATACCGGGTGCGTGAGCGCAACAACGTGCGAAAGCATCGCCTGACGCATAAAGCCGCCTTGCTGGCGGCGGCCTTGGGCGTGCTCGTCCTTCCGGGCTGCGCCGGCGACGTGCCGATTCCCTTCCTCGATTCGGGACTGCCGCCGGCTCCGCCCGGGCCGCCGCCGCCCTATCCGAGCGTCGCCACCCCGGTGAGCGACCCGGAACAAAAGCCGCCGCTCTTGTCCGAGGCCGACCAGAAAAAGATGGAGACGCAGCTCGACCAGCTCGCGGCCGAGCGCGAAGCAAGCGTCAAGAAACGCATCTTGCGGAACGCCAATTGAGCCCGGCCGGCTGACCAGAAGGCCCTCAACGCCGGCCCCGTTCGATGCTAAGGAACGCTCGGACGCCGCGGCTTTGCCCGCTTCCCGTCAAGGACTGGTTGACATGCACGAATTCCATCGCATCAAGCGCCTGCCGCCCTATCTGTTCGAAGCGGTCAACCGCGCCAAGGCGGCGGCACGCAACCAGGGCGCCGACATCGTCGACCTCGGCATGGGCAATCCGGATTTGCCGGCGCCCGCCCACGTGGTCGAGAAGCTGAAGGAGACCATCGGCAAGACGCGCACCGACCGCTATTCGGCCTCGCGCGGCATTGCCGGCCTGCGGCGCGCGCAAGCCGCCTATTACGGCCGCCGCTTCGGGGTGAAGCTCGATCCCGAGCGCGAGGTCGTGGTGACGCTCGGCTCCAAGGAAGGCTTCGCCAACATGGCGCAGGCGATCACCGCGCCCGGCGACCTGGTGCTGGTGCCGAACCCGTCCTATCCGATCCATGCCTTCGGGTTTCTCATGGCCGGCGGCGTCATCCGCTCGGTGCCGTGCGAACCCGGCCCCGATTTCTTCTATGCGCTCGAGCGCGCGGTCATCCATTCGACCCCGAAGCCGATCGCGCTGGTGCTGTGTTATCCCTCCAACCCGACCGCCTGCGTCGCCGAGCTCGACTTCTATCGCGACGTCGTCGCCTTCGCGCGCAAGCACGATCTGATCGTGCTCTCCGACGTCGCCTATGCCGAGGTCTATTTCGAGAACAATCCGCCGCCCTCGATCCTGCAGGTGCCGGGCGCAATCGAGATCGCGGCCGAATTCAGCTCGATGTCGAAGACCTTCTCCATGCCGGGCTGGCGCGTCGGCTTCGCCGTCGGCAACGAGCGGCTGATCGCGGCGCTCGCGCGGGTGAAATCCTATCTCGATTACGGCGCCTTCACCCCCATTCAGGTGGCGGCGACGGCGGCGCTGAACGGCCCCGAGGACTGCATCCACGAAATGCGCGCGACCTACAAGAAGCGGCGCGACGCCCTGGTGGAAAGCTTCAGCCGCGCCGGCTGGACGATCCCGGCCCCCAGAGCCTCGATGTTCGCCTGGGCGCCCTTGCCCGAGCGGTTCAGCGCCATCGGCAGCGTCAAGTTCTCCGAACTCCTGGTCGAGAAGGCCGCGGTCGCGGTCTCGCCCGGCGTCGGTTTCGGCGAGCACGGCGAGGGCTTCGTGCGCATCGCGCTGGTGGAGAACGAGCAGCGCATCCGCCAGGCCGCGCGCAACGTCCGCCGTTTCCTCGACACGGCGGACAAAACCCTGCATAACGTCGTTCCCCTCGCCGCGCATCGCTAGCGCATGATCCGGCGAAGTGGGAACCGGTTCGCCGATTAGATCATGCGCTAGATGAATAAATTGGCGCGCGATCGGACGCAAAACCGGTACCCACTTTTGCTGATCGCGCGCTGAGGCGCTTTTCTTTCCGGGCTGGTCATGGTCGAGCCGCTCAAGGTGGGTCTCGCCGGGCTTGGGACGGTCGGCTCGGCCGTCGTCCGCATGCTGGCGAATTCGCGCGACCTGCTGGCGCTGCGCGCCGGCCGGCCGATCGAGCTTGCGGCCTTTTGCTCCAAGGATCCGCCCAAGGACAAGGGCATCGATCTCGGCAAGGCGCGGAAGGTGGCGGATCCGGTCGCGCTCGCCAAGGATTCCGGCATCGACGTGCTGGTGGAATTGATGGGCGGGGAGGGCGATCCCGCGAAGAGCACGGTCGAAGCGGCGCTTGGCATGGGCCGTCCGGTCATCACCGCCAACAAGGCGCTGATCGCCAAGCACGGCGTTTCGCTTGCCAGGCTCGCCGAGAAGAATGGCGCAACGCTTGCCTTCGAGGCGGCGGTCGCCGGCGGCATCCCGGTCATCAAGACCTTGCGCGAGGGCCTCGGCGGCGCCAAGATTTCCCGCGTCTATGGAATCCTCAACGGCACCTGCAATTACATTCTCACCCGCATGCAGAAGGAGAGCCGCTCGTTCGCCGATTGCCTCAAGGAGGCCCAGCGGCTCGGCTATGCCGAGGCCGATCCCACCTTCGACATCGGCGGCTTCGACACCGCCCACAAGATCGCGATTCTGACGAGCCTCGCCTTCGGCACCGAGGTCGATGCCGAGGCGGTGCATGTGGAGGGGATCGAGACCATCTCGCTCGCCGATCTCGAATCCGCCGATCAACTGGGGTATCGCGTCAAGCTCCTGGGCGTCGCCCAGCGCACCGAGACCGGCATCGAGCAGCGCGTCCATCCCACCATGGTGCCGAAAGGCTCGGTCATCGCCGAGGTCGATGGAGTGCTCAACGCGGTGGCGATCGATTCCGACGCCGCCGACCTCACGCTCGTCGGCCCCGGCGCCGGCGGTCCCGCCACCTCGTCGGCGGTGGTCGCCGATCTCGTCGATCTCGCCTGCGGGCGCCGTTCACCGCCGTTCGGCCGGCCGGCGGCGAACCTGTTGAAGCCCAAGCGCGCACCGATGCAGCGCCACGAGGGCGGCTATTATATCCGCCTCGCCGCCGTCGACCGTCCGGGCACCATGGCGACCATCGCCAAAGGCATGGCGGGGGAGAAAATCTCGCTCGAATCGATCGTGCAGCGCCATCCCGGCCCGCGCCCGCACGGCGGCGACGACCCGAAGAGCGCCGAGGGTCCGGCGCCCGTCATCCTCATCACCTATGCGACCACCGAAGACGCGGTGCGCCGCGCGCTCGCGGCGGTCGAGCGCGAAGGCGTGCTCGCCGAGAAGCCGCAGGTGATCCGCATCGAGAAGAGCTGATGTGATGCCGAGGATAAATGGCTACATCATCCTTCGAGGCTCGCGGCTCTGCCGCTCGCGCCTCAGGATGACGTAGATTATGGTTCTTAAGGTCCCGTCATCCTGAGGTGCGCGCCGAAAGGCGCGCCTCGAAGGATGAACGGGACATACGCAAACACTGGAGCGGAACATGACCTCGATCACGGTGCAGTCGGGGCTGATGATCGAACGCGTGCTGTCGATCGAGATCGTGCGCGTGACCGAGCGCGCGGCGGTGTCGGCGGCCCGTCTGCGCGGGCGCGGCGACGAGCGCGCCGCCGACCAGGCCGCGGTCGACGCCATGCGGCGCGAATTGAACAAGCTCCCGATCGACGGCACCATCGTGATCGGCGAGGGCGAGCGCGACGAGGCGCCGATGCTCTTCATCGGCGAGAAGGTCGGCAACAAGAAAGGGCCGAAGGTCGATATCGCCGTCGATCCGTTGGAGGGCACCACGCTCTGCGCCAAGAACATGCAGGGCGCGATCGCGGTCATGGCCATGGCCGAGGAGGGCACGCTGTTGAA
>JAHFPO010000192.1 GCA_023266695.1 Hyphomicrobiales bacterium
CGCCGCTGTCGAAGAAATTCCTCGCCGAGCGCCCGGCGCCCGATACGCTCTTTCTCCGACCGCAGAGCTTCTGGCGCGAGAAAGACGTGACGCTCGCCCTCGGCACGGTGGTGAAATCGATCGAGCGGGGAAAGCGCCGGGTCGTGCTGGCGGACGGACGCGCGATCGAATACCGCAAACTCGTGCTCGCGACCGGCACGCGCGCCCGCGCGCTTCCCCTCCCCGGCCTCGAACTCGAAGGCGTGTTCTCGCTCCGCCGGATCGACGACGTGCGGGCGCTTCGGCCCGCGCTCGATCAGGCGCGGCGCATCGCGATCATCGGCGGCGGCTATATCGGCCTCGAGGTCGCGGCGGTCGTGCGCGGCGAAGGGCGCACCGTCACGGTGATCGAGGCGGAGGAGCGCGTGATGAAACGCGTGACCTCCGAGCCGATCTCCGCGTTTTATGAAAAGCTCCACCGCGGGCGCGGGGTCGATCTTCGGCTTGGCGCAAGGCTCGCCGCCATCGAGGGCGAGAAGCGCGCCCGCTCGGTGCGGCTCGCCGGGGGCGAGACACTCGCGGCCGACCTCGTGCTCACCGCCACCGGCGCGCGCGCCAATGACGAACTGGCCGCCGACGCGGGACTTCCCTGCGAGGACGGCATCCTGGTCGACGAGCACGCGCGGAGCGCCGACCCCGACATCTATGCGATCGGCGATTGCACCCGTTTCCCGAGCCGGCGCTTCGGTCGGCGGGTGCGGCTCGAATGCGTGCAGAACGCCATCGATCAGGCCAAGTGCGCCGCCGCCGCGATCCTCGGCAAGGACCTGCCCTACGACCCGGTGCCGTGGTTCTGGTCCGACCAGTACGAGGTGAAGTTCCAGAGCGCCGGTCTGGCGGAAGGCTTCGAGGGTTTGGACGTGATCGGCGATCCGGGCACGGCGCGTTTCTCGGTCGAGTACCGCCGAGGCGGCCGCCTCATCGCCATCGACGCGGTCAATGACGGGCGCGCCTATATGACCGGCCGCCGCCGCATCGCGCAGGAGACGGCGTGAAGGCCGCCGCGTCAGGCCGCCGCGCGTGGCGGCATGGTGAGAAAGGCGTGCACCGCGTGCCACAAGAGATGCCGGTTGATAGCAAGGTGCGTCGAGTGGGCGACATCGGGCAGGGTCACGAGCTGGCGATCGCCGTTCGGTAGCTGCCGCAGGAAATCGTAGAGGTCCGCGAGTGTCGCGTTCTTGTCGTGCTCGCCGCTGATGAGCAGCACCGGCGAAAGCACCTTCCTGGGATCGACCAGCGGCAGATTAGCGACCATGTCGAGATAGGTGCCGGACGGTACCTGGTCGCCGAACTTCAGCTCCGCGTCGGCGATGGCGTCCGCCACCGCCATGTCGTAGCGGCCGGCGCCGTCGCGGGTGAAAATCGAGCGGATCATTTCACGGTCGCGCAAGCGGCGATTGTGAATGCGATAGTATTCGATCTGCTCCGCGCGCTTCTTCAATGTGGGCGAGTCCATGCCCTTGTAGGTGAAGGCAACGAGCACCAGGCGGTCGACGCGCTCGGGCTTCAGCATGGCGAAGGCGCCGGCGCGGATCGCGCCCGAGGACACGCCGTAGAAGTGAAACTTCGGCTGCCCGGTCTCGCGCATCACCACTTCGGTCCCGGCGATCAGGTCCTGGGCGCCGCTCGCGATATCGGAATTGCCGTCGGTCTGCGAGGAACGGCCGTAGTTCTCGTGGTCGAGGGTCCAGACGTCGTAGCCATAGCGCGCAAACACGTTCATCAGCGAATATTCGCCGCGGCCGGGGACGGTGAGATCGAAGCTCGACTGCGAGGAATTGGAGGAGCCGTGCACCAGAAAGAGAACCGGCAGCGGCGGCTCGCCCGCCCGCGGCGCGCCGGGGCGCTTGCGGTACATGGCGAGCTTGACGTTGCCTTTCTCAGCCCAGTATTCGCCGCGCCAGATTTCGGCGGCGGCTGGCGTCGTTTGCGCCTCGGCGCTCCGCACGAAATTCGACACGAGCCCGGCGCCGAGGCCGAGCCCCGCGCCCTTGATGAGATCGCGGCGTGCAAGCGGAAGATCGTGGTCGGTCATGGAGCTCTCCCCTGGGAGAAGCTCAATCTAGCAGATTTTCGCGAGCGGCGGCAGAGGGGGCGGCGCCCTCGGCAGCGCGAGAATAGCCCTCGGGTGGGCATGAAAAACGACGAGGCCGCCCGAAACGGCGGCCCCGTTTTCTCTGAACTTCTCAGGAGAAGTCTTCGATCAGACGCTCACTTGAGAGCGTTCGAGACCTGCGTGAAGGTCGAGTTCAGCTTGGACCCGACGCTGGTCGCAACCGTGATGATCGCGATCGAGATGCAGGCGGCGATGAGGCCGTATTCGATGGCCGTCGCGCCGGAATCGTCCTGCACGAAACGGGTGAAAGTGTTCATAGTGGCAGCTCCTTGTACCATGGTGGATATTCGACGCTCATTGAGCGGCCGGTCTTCTTTGATATTCGACCGGTATTGTGCGGGAGGCTACGGCTATCCCCCTAGGGTCCCGTTAAAAAAAATGATGAAGGAACAATTTATCGCAGGTTTCGTGATGATGGTTAGCGGCTGATTGCTGCGCCGGAACAGGAACGGCGATTCCCGAACGATGACGGCGGCTAAGCTACTCATTAGCGCGCGATCAGCAAAAGTGGGTACCGGTTTTGCGGACGCAATCAAGCTTGCGCAGATTGCGTAGACTTATCTGCGGCTCGCGCGCTAACTTATTAATCTGGCACATGATCTTATCGGCGAACCGATTCCACTTCGCCGGATCATGCGCTAGCCGTCCATGGAAAGTGCCGGGTTGGCACCGCGGCCGGGAGGTAAGTTTATTAGCGGCGGCCCGCCGCGACCTCTAGGCATCGGAATGTGTGGAACAATTCGAGCCAAGCGTCTGGCACCATCCTATGGTTTTGCAAGGTTGGGTTTCAATTGCTATACAGACTCGGCAGAGGGGGGCTGTGGGTTCATGCGGAGGGGGACTGGTTACCTTCGGATTGCGGGCGGCGTGGCGATGGTGATCGCGACCGCCGCCTTGTCGGTCTTGCCCGCCCGGGCGCAATCCAAGCCATGGGAACTCTTCTACAACCAGGAAGTCCGTTACTTCAGCTGGAGCGGCACGCGCGGCTATCCGCCCGCCGGTCTCCTCACCACCGCCCGCGGCGGCGGCTCGCAAATCTATACGCCCGCGACGCTCTCCCTGACGGGTATCCTTTCCGACACGTTGAAGTTCGAATTCGTCGGCCGCGGCGGCTACGTGACGTCGAAACAGACGACGCCGGGCGCGACGGGCTCGGTCTCGACCTTCACCGACACCGTGGTGGCGGCGACCTGGACCTATCTCGGCATCCCCGGCATCCAGCCCTTCCTCTCGCTCAACGCCAATCTGCCGAGCGGCAAGAGCGCCC
>JAHFPO010000009.1 GCA_023266695.1 Hyphomicrobiales bacterium
GGCCGGCACATATTGAACAGCGAATTGAGATTGGTGTTGATGACGATCGTCCATTGCTCGGCCGTCATCTTGTGAAACATACCATCGCGGGTGATGCCGGCATTGTTCACGAGCACTTCGACCGGTCCGAGGTCGGCCTCGATCTTTTTGGCTCCGGCGGCGCAGGCATCGAACGAACCGATGTCCCATTTGAACACCGCGATCCCGGTCTCGGCCTTGAATTTCATCGCGGCCTCGTCGTTGCCGCCGTAATTAGCGGCTACGCGATAGCCCGCCGCTTTGAGCGCCTTCGAGATGGCGGCGCCAATTCCGCGCGTGCCGCCCGTAACCAACGCGACGCGAGCCATCAGCCTCTCTCCACGCGATTCCATTGCATTTTGTGCATCTTGCTCGTTCATCCTCGCTCGACGCACATGGCAATTCCCATGCCGCCGCCGATACAGAGCGTGGCAAGGCCGCGCTTGGCGTCGCGCTTCTCCATTTCGGCGAGCAACGTGATCAGCACTCGCCCGCCGGAAGCGCCGATCGGATGGCCGATCGCGATGGCACCGCCATTGACGTTCACCTTGGTCAGATTCCAGCCCATGTCCTTGTTGACGGCGCAGGCCTGGGCGGCGAAGGCCTCGTTCGCCTCAATGAGATCGAGATCGTCGACCTTCCAGCCGGCCTTCTTGAGCGCGGCGCGCGAGGCCGGAATCGGCCCGGTACCCATGATCGAAGGGTCGATGCCCGCCTGCGCCCAGGAGACGATGCGGGCGAGGATTTTCTTTTTTTCCTTCGCCGCCTCGCTCGCCTTCATCAGCACGACCGCGGCGGCGCCATCGTTGATGCCCGAGGCGTTGCCGGCCGTCACCGTGCCTTCCTTCTCGAAGGCGGGACGAAGTTTCCCGATCGTATCGAGGGTCGTGCCGTGGCGCGGATATTCGTCCGCGTCGACGACGATGTCGCCCTTCCTCGAGGCGATCTTGACCGGAGTGATCTCCTGCTTGAAGCGGCCGGCCTTCTGGGCGGCTTCCGCCTTCTGCTGCGAGCTGACGGCGAACTCGTCCTGCTGCTGGCGGGTGATCTGCCATTGCTTGGCGACGTTCTCGGCGGTGTTGCCCATGTGATAGCCATTGAAGGCGTCCCACAAACCGTCCTTGATCATGGTGTCGACGAGCTCGAGCGGACCCATCTTGGTGCCGTTCCTCAGGTGCGCGCAGTGCGGCGCCTGGCTCATCGACTCCTGCCCGCCGGCGACAACGATCTCGGAATCGCCGTTTACGATCGCCTGGTAGCCGAGCGCGACCGCGCGCAGGCCTGACCCGCATAACTGGTTGACGCCCCAGGCCGGTGTTTCAACCGGCACGCCTGCCGCAATCGAGGCCTGCCGCGCCGGGTTCTGGCCCTGACCGGCGGTCAGGATCTGGCCCAGGATCACTTCGGAAACGCGCTTCGCCTCGATACCGGCGCGCGCGAGTGCGGCCTCGATAGCGACCTTGCCGAGTGCATGCGCGGGCAGTGCCGCGAGCGCGCCGTTGAACGAGCCGACCGGTGTACGCGCCGCGCCGACGATGACCACGTCGTCCTTCATGGGGCTCTCCTGTCTTGCGGCCACGCAACCATCCACGCGGCTCTCTATTCGCCAGCGGCATCGTTGGTATCGGCCGTACTCGATGTCAATATGAAGAAGGCATATCGGCCATGCGTGCGGTGGGCCCTTACAATTCGGTAGCCCGGCCCATGGAAACGTCCTAATGTCGATTGCGATCGGAGAAGCAACATTCAGTGGGCAAGAATCGCACTAGAGACATGGCCAAGAACCAGGAACCAGTCACGATCAAGAAGTACGCCAACCGGCGACTCTACAATACAGGGACGAGCACCTACGTCACGCTCGAGGATCTCGCCGTTATGGTGAAGGATGGCGAGGACTTCGTCGTCTACGACGCCAAGACCGGCGATGACATCACCCGCTCGGTACTGACACAGATCATCTTCGAGCAAGAGAACAAGGGGCAGAACCTCCTGCCGATCAACTTCCTGCGACAGCTCATCCGCTTTTACGGCGACAGCATTCAACTTCTGGTGCCGCGCTATCTCGAAGCATCGATCGATATGTTCACTCGCGATCAAGAAAAGTTTCGCGAACAGATGTCAAAATCTTTAGGGACCGGTGGTTTCAACCTGATCGAGGAGCAGGTCCGCCGCAACATGGAAATCTTCGAGCGCGCCTTTGCGATGTTCCTGCCCTTCGCCCAGAAGGAAGGTGCGGCGGAGGAAGCGGGCAGCGGCGAGGACATCGACGAATTGAAACGACAAGTCGCGGAGATGCAGAAACGCCTGGAGCGCCTTGCCGACCGCTCCAACGACAAGACCTGAGCCGCCTCAGCCGACGATGGCGCGTTCCTCAATCACGGCCGGCTCGATATGCGATTGCGATTCGGCGAGACCGACGAGCGCTCCCTGGAAATAGTTGCATCCCCAGCCGATGAGCGTCGCCGCGGCTTTCTCGCTCTGCACCCATTCGGCCACCGTCTCCATCCCGAGTTCGCGCGCGAGTTCCAACAATGCGCGCACGAACACCCGATCATCCGGAGCATGTTCGAGATTGGCGACGAACGATCCATCGATCTTCACCATATCGACGCCGAGCCGGCGCAGATTCCGGAACGAGGTATAGCCGGCCCCAAAGTCGTCGATCGCGACCCGGCAGCCGAAATCCTTGACACGTGCGACAAAGCCTCGGGTTGCTTCGACGTCCCGGATCGCCGCCGACTCCGTGATCTCGACGATGAGGCGGGAGCCCAAACCGTTGCGCATCTCGGCGGCAAAAGCTGCCATCCACACCGGATCATGCACGGTCGAGGCCGAAACGTTGAGTGAGAACGTTGGCTTCGGATCCACTCGCAGCTCCGCGGCCACGAGCTCCAACACACGGTGGTCGATCATCCGTACCAGATCGAGCTTCTCGGCGACCGACAAGATCGCCATCGCGTCGACCTCGCGACCGCCGGCCTCATAGAGCCGCACCAGACATTCGCGGAAGGCCACCTCTCGCGTCTGCGCGTGGGCCACCGTCTGGAATGCGAGCTTGACGCGCCGGTCGTTGAGAGCGGAAACGATGACGTCGGTGAGCCGTAGATTCTCGCGCCTGCGCGCTTCGCTCTCGACGCTCGGCTGGTAAGCCCGGAAGCTGCCCCGGCCCGCTTGCTTGGCAAGGTCGAGTGCTTCCTGCGCGTGCCCCATCACCTCCGCGAGGGTATGGGCATGACGCGGCGCGATGACACCGCCGGACGAGACCGAAACTGCAATCGGCCCAACCGAAGTCTCGAGCGGTGCTTCGCGTACCGCATTGACGAAACGCGCGGCTGCCACGGCAAGATCATCGGTGTTGCATTCTTGCAGTACGAGTCCGAACTTGTTGTCGGAGAAGCGTCCCAGCACGTCAGACGTACGCATTCGCGTTCGTAACCGCCGTGCGATTCCGGCGATCGCCTGATCGGCGATGCCATATCCGTAGGAACGATTGACGCGGCCGAGATCGTCGATGCCGACGAGCAGAAATCCGATGGTTGTGCGATATCGCCCCGCCAGCTCGAGCGCTTCCTCCAGCGCATGGCAGAGGCGCATGCGGTTCATCTCGCCGGTCAAGGAATCGGTGGCGGAGAGTTGGGCGAGACGCTGTTCACGGAGATGGCGCTCGGTGACGACGCGCAGAATGCCCGTCGCCCGTATCGGCTTGCCGTCGGGACCAGCGAACCACCGGCCGGTATCTTCGATCCAGCGCGCCTCCGCCGCATCCGGCGGACGCAGGCTGTAGTGCAGCTCGTAGGCGATCCCTCTGCCGTCGTCACGGGCGGACGAGCCGACGATTGTGTCGTAGCGGTTCGTGGGGCTTTCCGGATCGAGCAGCGCTGCATAGCTCCGGCCGGAACTAATGCTTGCGAGCATCGCAATGCCAAGCACATCGACCGCATTCGGACCCCAGCAGAGCTCGTCGGTCACGAGGTCCCAGACATAGGCCACCTCGCCGACCACGGCGAGGATCCTCACCGCGTCGATCGGATCGAGAGTGGTGGGGAGCCGTGCTTCTCTGGGCTTGGATGGGGATCTGTCGCCACGATTCTTCATCGTGGCCGTGTTCCCTGCGGCGGGCCAATTCTGGATATCCACTTGAGCCACGCCTCCGGGTTCATGGGACCGCGGAACGCCAATCGATATCCATAGAACGCAGCCCCTTAATGGCCCGTGACCGCGTTTGGTGAACGGAACCCGTCCATGGCCTGCTCGTTGCAGCTTGGGGGAGGTCGACAAGCGATTTGTCCCAATTCGGGACGGGAGACCCCCATGCGGATAGCCGCGACTTCCGGCTCGACAATCGATTCGAATCGAAGGAATCATTCCGCGATCGCCACCGCCGGGATCGAGCCGGCGCCGCCGGCTTCGGCCTGCGCCCTCGTGCCGGTGAGAACAGGCGTTCACGCTTCCGAGCGGCCCGCGTCAGGCCGCCCCTCTGCGGCGTTACTCGCCCAGCTTGTGGCCGGCGCGCAGAATCTCCCCACGTCACGTGCCCGTCGCCGCGCCGATCCCGGCGACGGCGCGAGGCTTTACCGCGCAGTCGCCGATCTCAATGCGGCGGCGCGGCCGCGCACATTCTACGTCGTTTGATTTCCCGGATCAGGACCTTCGGGGAAGCGCCCGAGTGCCGGCACCCCCGGCAACTATCCAGTCAGATTTTCGGGTTGATGTTCGACCGTAAGGTCGCGCCGTGCGCTGCGGACCGACACCGACCAGCCGCCGAGCACATCGATGAGCGAGATCATGAGCAGAATCGCGAAGATCGAGTTTGCGGCCTCACGCACCAGCAGAAACTCGACCAGCGCGCCGATGAAGACGAGCGTCGAGAGCAGATGATCGATGAGCGATCGCGCGGAGGTTTTGGTCGCCTTCAGCACTTCAAAGAAGAGAAATACCAGCGAAAGCCCGATCAGACCGTCGCCGAATGTGATGGTCCAAGTGGCCCCCGACTGCATCGGCACGGAGAAAAGATGATCGCTCCAGGAAACGCCGGGTGTAAGGAACGCGATCATGTTGTAGATCGCGAACGAGATGAGAAAGAGCGGGAAGTTGATCAGCATGATCGCGTCCTCGCGCGGAAAACAAAAAATTCACCCTCGCGGGGACGAGGGATTTCCGCGTCTCAGACTTCCGATTTCGGCTTCAGTACTTGCCGGCCGCCATACATCCCGGTCTTAAGATCGATATGGTGCGGACGGCGCAACTCACCCGAATCCTTATCCTCGACATAGGTTGGCCGTTTGAGCGCGTCCGCCGACCGGCGCATGCCGCGCCTGGAAGGAGAAGTCTTCCGCTTCGGGACTGCCATCGCGTGTCTCCTTCGTGACTGCCCGTGAGCGGGCGTCAATGAGTTTTCCGCCGGCCTTATAGAGGATCGCCGGCGCTCTCGCTAGTCGCGGATCTTATCGCCGAATACCGAGGCAATTTGTCGCCGCGCCTCCGCTCGCCATAACCGCCGCCAGATTGCGGGCGGCGACCTGTTGCAGGACTGGCCCCGGGCGAGCGGCATTGCGCCGGATCGGGTTCGGTAATGAAGCGGCCAAAAGTGCCGCCTCATGGGTGGTAAGATTGCTTGCGCTCTTGCGAAACGCGCGGCGCGCGGCCGCTTCCACGCCGAACTCGCCGTTCGGCCCCCACTCGACGATATTGAGATAGACCTCGACGAGTCTCTGTTTCGACCAGGCGAGAGTCAGATAATACGCGATTGGAATCTCGATCGCCTTGCGCACGTACTGTCGTCCCGACCACAGGAACAGGTTCTTCGCCGTCTGCATAGCGATGGTCGAGGCTCCGCGCACGTCGGATAACTCATCGGCATCCTCGATCGCCTCGCGCAGCTCCGACCAATCCACACCGAAATGGGAGCATAGCCGCGCGTCCTCGGCGATGACGACCGCGCGCACGAGAGCGGGCGAGATCGATTCGAGCGGACGCCATTCGCGCACGACCCGTTCACCGGTCGCCCAGCGCCACAACATGAGAGTCGATACCGGCGGGACGAACGCATAGATCGTCACCAACACGAGCAATACCAGCGCGAGCAGCATCGCAAGTTTGCCAAGAATCGAAAACAGACGGCTGATCATCGACCGATTCCGATGGACGCAGGATCACGGGGCAGAAAAGCGGCGGCGTAGCTGGTGGCGATCTCGGCGACAATCATGGCGCCGTCATGAACGATCCTTCTTACGGAATCGGACTATTGCTCGGGCTGCGAGCAGACGCGGAGCGTCACCGCCGCGCTTCGGTTTCGCGGCAGACTTCGCACAGGCCAGCGATTTCGAGCACCGGCACCCGCACTTCGAATCCGACCACGCGCGCGGTCCGCACAAGCTCCCGCCCGACCGCGCTCCTCGTCACTTCAGCCACGGTCCCGCAGCGCTCGCATAACAGAAACACCACCACTTCGCCGCTATCGTGGCCATGGTTGCAGGCGAGGAAAGCGTTGCGGCTTTCAATGCGGTGGGCAAGGCCCTCGGCGACCAGAAAATCGAGCGCGCGATAGACCGACATGGCCGGGACCGGCTCGCCGGTCTTGGTCAGCCGTTCGACGATGTCATAGGCGCCGACCGGCCGATGGCTGAGCGCTAGCGTCTCGAGCACCCGCCGGCGCAGGGGCGTCAATCGCCGCCCGCGCCCATCGCAGGTCTCCTCGGCCCGCGCCAACGTATCGGCGACGCAGCGCGCGTGATCGTGATCGGGTGCGGGAAATCCAGCGTTCATGGGCATTTTTCACCCCATCTTACCGCGCCGATGGCCCTTGAGAAACCATCGCCCGAGGCTTATGTTGCGGTGCACAATAATCCAAGCCAGAGTCCTACGCACTGCCCGAATGGGCGGGAATGCGATTCGAAAGATAGGGAATTCGAGCCTTGATGGCCTTCCAGCGGCGCCAGAGCCGAACCAAGCCGGTGAACCTCGCCTTGCAGGGCGGCGGTGCCCACGGTGCTTTCACCTGGGGCGTGCTCGACCGCCTGCTCGAGGACGAGCGTCTCGCCCTAGACGGCATCTCCGGCACCAGCGCGGGTGCGTTGAACGCCGTCGTGCTCGCATCGGGATTCAAGCAAGGCGGCCGAGCCGGCGCGCGGGAAGCGCTGCAAAAGTTCTGGCGCGCGGTGTCGCGCGACGGCCGCATGAGCCCGATCCAGCGCAACCTGATGGATCGTTTTCTCGGCAACTGGTCACTCGATAAGAATCCAGCCTTTCTCGCTTTCGACGTGGCAAGCCGGTTTCTTTCGCCCTACGACTTCAATCCGTTCAACATCAATCCGCTGCGCGAGATTCTCGAACGCGAGGTCGATTTCGAGGCGGTGCGCGCCTGCAAGGAGATCAAGCTGTTCATCTCCGCCACCAACGTGCGCACCGGCAAGGCGCGCATCTTCCGTACCGAGGAGATCACCCCGGACGCCGTCATGGCCTCGGCTTGCCTGCCGTATCTGTTCCAGGCGGTCGAGATCGATAACGTGCCCTATTGGGATGGCGGCTATGTCGACAACCCGCCGCTCTATCCCTTCTTCAGCACGGCCCGTACCGATGATGTCATTTTGGTGCAGACCAATCCCATCGTCCGCGCTGAGATCCCGCAAACCGCGCGCGATATTTTGAATCGCATCAACGAGATCACGTTCAACGCTGCGCTGCTCTCCGAATTCCGGGCGATCGGTTTCGTGCACCAGCTACTCGAGCGCGGATTCGTGCGACGCTGGACTGGCAAGGCCGGGTATCGCCGCATCCGGTTCCACCGCATCACCGTCGACGACGAATTGAATCATCTCACATCGAGCTCGAAGTTCAACATCGAGTGGCCGTTCTTCCTGCATCTGCGCGACGCTGGCAGAGCCGCAGCGGAGACTTTCCTCAAGGAACATTTCGCGGCGATCGGCCAGCGCGGCACGCTCGACCTATGCAAGGAACTCGCCTGAGCGATACTCGACAGCAGGACGAGAGGCGCTAGAATCGAGGCCATGAACCCGCGCCCGCATCTCCTCGCCGAGGCCCATGGAACGCGCCTCGAGATCGTGGTCGGAGACATCACGCGCCTTTCGGTCGACGCCATCGTCAATGCCGCGAATACGTCGCTCCTGGGTGGCGGCGGAGTCGACGGCGCGATCCACCGTGCCGCCGGTCCCCAGCTTCTCGCCGAATGCCGCACGCTTGGCGGCTGCGCCACCGGAGAGGCGAAGATCACGCGCGGCTATCAACTGCCCGCCCGTCATGTCATTCACGCGGTTGGGCCGGTCTGGCGCGGCGGCGGCGCCGGCGAAAACGATCTGCTCGCGAGCTGCTATCGCGTCGCGCTTGCGCTCGCCCGCGAGGCGAAGCTCGCCTCGATCGCATTTCCGGCGATCTCGACCGGAGTCTATCGCTTCCCTGCCGATCGCGCGGCGCGCCTGGCGGTTTCGACCGTGGTCACCGAGGCGGCGGCGGGATACGCAGTCGGGCTAGTCATCTATTGCTGTTTCAGCCAGGAATCGGCCGACCACCACTCCGCCGCCTTCGCCGGTCTCGGCCTTACCTGAAGTGACGATTGTGCCGACCAGCGACGAAATCCTCGCCCGCCTGCTTCACCGTGACGGCCTCGTGCTGGTGCTCGATAAGCCGACGGGACTCGCTGTCCATCGCGGCCCCAAGGGCGGCGAGACGCTGATGGATCATCTCGATCAACTTCGCTTCGGATTGCCCAATCCGCCCGAGCTCGCCCACCGTCTCGACAAGGATACATCCGGCTGCCTCGTGCTCGGCCGCCACCGCAAGGCGCTGGCCAAGGTTGGAGCATTGTTCGCGCAAGGAAAGGTCGGGAAAACCTATGTCGCGATCGTGCGCGGCACGCCCGTCGAGGAAAGCGGACGGATCGAGTTGAAGCTCGCCAAACGCTCCCCCACGCGCGGCTGGTGGGTGGCGGTCGATCCAAAGGGCCAGACCGCAGTCACCGATTGGCGCGTGATCGCGCGCAGCGGGGCTCTGACGGTGCTCGCGCTCAGCCCCCGCACCGGCCGCACCCATCAATTGCGCGCCCATCTCGCCGCCATCGGCATGCCCGTTGTCGGCGACCGCATCTATGGCCGCGAATCGGCGCTACCCGCGGGTCCGCTCTTGCATCTGCATGCGCGGCGAGTGGTCCTGCCCTTGAAGCCGCGAGAACCTCTTGTCGTCGCCGCGCCGCTGCCAGCGCATATCCGTGCGACGTTGGCTTCCTTAGGTCTCGAGCCCGCGGCCATGGAGGCCGCCGCCGACTCGGCGATTCAGGACTGACCAGCGAACGACCGGGCAAGTTCGGCCGCGCCGATGAGGCCCGGCACCGGATGCACGATGACATGGGTTGGAATCGACGCGAGCCGGTTCTCGTAGGGCGGATGCTCCTCGAAGGCGGCGCGGAACGGAGAGGAGGACACCAGCGGCGCCAGCGCCCGACCGAGTCCGCCGGCCAGATAGACGCCGCCGCGCGCGTTGAACGCGAGGGCAAGATCGCCCGCGATCCGGCCGAACAGACGAAGGAATAGGTCGGTGGTCGCGCGCGCTTTGCTTTTTCCTGCGCGCGCCGCGGCGACAATCGCTTCGGGGGCCGATTTCTCGTCCGAGAGTATGCGATGCAGCCGCACAAGGCCCGGCCCCGATAACAGGTCCTCGACGGCCGCCGGACCGTGCTCGCGCACGAGATGAGCGACGATGCGCGCCTCGTCCGCGGTCGCGGCCCCGAGCCGCATATGGCCGGCTTCGCTCGCCATGGCGCGCATTTGCCGACCGGTGCGCAAGAGCACGCCGACGCCGAACCCGGTCCCGGGTCCGCATGCCAACATGGTCGCGCGCGCTTCGCCGCGACCGCCGCCAACACTGACGAGATCGGCCGGCCCGAGCGCCAGCAGCGCATGGGCAACGGCGACGAAATCGTTGACGACGACGAGACGCTTCAACTTCAGCTTCCGCGCGAGGCCGCGGCGGGAGAACGACCAGGACCGGTTCGTCAGCGTAACGCGATCACCGTCGATCGGCCCGGCGACCGCAAGAACACAAGCCATGGGTCGCCTCGGCTTCGCCTGATCGAGCGCGCCGGCAAGGAAGATCGCGAGATCCTCCACCTCGTCGTTTGCGAACGAACGGACCGCGTCGAGCGATCCGTCCTTCCGCGCGAACGCGAAGCGAGTCGTGGTGGCGCCGACATCGGCGACGAGGACCGGATGCGTCATGTTCGACAGCCTGCGCGGGAACGAGGTCTGGATCAACCGTACGAGATTCCGGTTGTTCGACGTCGCTTGTTCATGGCCGATTCATCCTCGACGGCCGAACTTGATTGAGAAGGCAAGGTGGTTGCGCTATCTTGAATTTCAACAAAGTGGAACAGGTTTTTCGATCATGAACGGGTTTTCAAATCGCGCCGGTATATTTGCGTCGCTCAACGATCCGACGAGATCCCGTTGGCTCCTCGCCGCGATTTTCGTCGCCGGGCTGCTCCACGCCTCAGCCGCCGACGGCGATCGACCGCGGCTCTATACCAACGAGACCTATATCGAGGACATCACGCGGGACACGGCCCTGCCGTTATCCGATCCGAAGGCCGTGTTCGCATTCGTATTGGAGAGCCTGCCCGACCGCGTGAAAGTCTACCCGACGGAGAATTATTATTATTTCATTTTTTATCATCACGGCGTTCGCTACGCGGGAAACATCCGCCTCGATACAGCGGATCGCGATCAGGGCAAGCTGCACTTCGCTTATTACGAGGACTTGTCGGAATGGAGGGACAAGAGCGAAGTCACCTATCGGCTTCTCGACCAATCGTATGGCGTTTCGGTCGAGAGGATCGACCGGCTGGTCTATCGCGTTTCCTATGGTGACAAGCGCGTCATCTTCGAATTGAACGATCTCTCGAAAGTGGTGCCGCCGCCCCAAGCGATCGGACTCGACGAAAAATTCCTCGGACCGGTGTTCGACGAATCGGGTATTCGTTTCTTCCTCGTCTTCAATCCAAAACTGAAAATATTTCATTACATCCTCGATGAAACGGTCAAGGTCGCCGACGATCTGTTTCAATCCGCGCGGACGAATCGCATTCTCATCGGCAAGCGCACCGGCTTCGCCTATTATCTCGATCGTCGTCTCGATCGGAAAATCCTGATCGGAGTTTTCGAAGGCAATGCAAATGCGAACAATTATTTCGATGGGCCGTTCGATCAATTGCCAGACAATTTCATCGAGGGCGAAGAACTGCGCCAGGCCATTCTCGCGGTCGATCCCGGTCGTGCCGGCAAGATCGACCGCTTCGGCGGCTCGCCCGACGGATCGAGCCGGTTTCTGATCGCGCCCTATACTCACTACCGCACGGAAGACGATCTCCATGTCTTCCATCGTTGCGCAACCAGCAAAAAGATTCCGCGCAATTCCTATTATCGCTGTTTTGTCGTCGATGAGAGCGAATACGGCGACGCCCCGGCATTGCCCAGTCCGCTCGCGAAGACGACGCCGAAAATCAAACGCAAAAGCACAAAATAGCGCTCTTTGATCCTAGCCGGTCGTCGCCGCAGCCGTCGCTTGGAGATCGGCTGCGAACATCGGGCCGCCCTTCGTGGGCGGAAAACCGTAGCCATGGACGAAGACGAGATCGATGTCGGACGGTCTCTGCGCGATGCCCGCGGCGACGACCTTCGCACCTTCGCTCACGATGGCGGCGATGAGCCGGCGGACGATTTCATCGTCGGGGATCTTTCGCGCCTGGACCCCCTTGGCCGCGCGTTCGGTCGCGAACAATGCCTCGACCTCGGGATTGGGCACTCGCTGGCTCGATCTCTCGGGATAGAGATACCAGCCGCGGCTGCTCTTGCGGCCCAGATGACCCAGTTCGCACAGCCGGTCGGCGACCTCCACATAGCGCTCGTCGGGATCGCGCGCTGCCGCGCGACGCTTGCGCATGGCCCGGGCGATGTCGAGGCCGGCGAGATCGGAGACGGCGAAGGGCCCCATGGCAAAACCGTAATTCTCGATCGCCCGGTCGACCGCCGCCGGCGAGGCGCCGTCGAGCGCCAGATATTCGGCTTCGCGCCGATAGACCGCGAAAATGCGATTGCCGATGAAGCCGTCGCAGACCCCGGCGACCACCGGCAGCTTGCCGATGCGCCGGGCGAGATCGAGAGCGGTCGCGAGCACATCGGGCGCGGTTCGCTTTCCCCGCACGACTTCAAGAAGGCGCATCACATTCGCAGGGGAGAAGAAATGCAGGCCCAGCACGTTTTTCGGACGGCGGGTCGCGGCTGCGATCGCGTCCACGTCGAGATAGGACGTGTTGGTCGCGAGGATGGCGCCCGGCGGCGCAAGCTCGTCGAGCTTGCGGAACAAGTCGGTCTTGACTTGCAGATCCTCGTAGACCGCTTCGATGACGAGATCGCTCTTGCGGACGAACGAATAGTCGTCCGTGACCGCGATCCGTTCCAACCGCTCCCGCGCCGCTTCGGCGCTCAACCGATTTCCGTCGATCCGCCGACCGTAGATTTCGCTCACACGGTCGGCTCCCACTCCGGCCGCCGCCTTGTCGCGTTCGATGACCTTGACCTGAAAGCCCGCATCGGCGAAGGCGACGGAGATTCCCGAGCCCATGGTGCCCGCACCGATAATGGCGACGCGCCTGATCTCGAGCGGCCGCGCTCCCGCAAGTCCGGGAATTTTCCGAGCCTCGCGTTCGGCAAAGAACAGGTGGCGCAGCGCCTTCGCCTCATCGCTTGCGCGCAGGCGCAGGAAGGCCGCACGCTCCCGCTCGATCGCCTCTTCGAACGGAAGCGCGACGCTTTCGCGGATCATCTCGATCGCGACGTCGATCGCAGGCAATCCCTTCGCGCGCTTCCCAGCGGCCGCCACCGCCGTTTCGATCGCGCCCGGATCGGAGGCGGGAACTTTCATTTCCGAAATCCGCAGCTTGCGCGCTGTGTACGCCGCGCGAATGGCCGCGCCGGAGAGATCGTTCGCGGCAATCCGGTCGATCAGGCCGAGCGCCAGCGCTTCCTCCGCCCGCAGAATTCTTGCTTGAGAAATGAGCTCGATCGCCTTCGCGACGCCGACGAGACGCGGTAGGCGCTGGGTACCGCCCGCGCCCGGTATGATTCCGAGTCTGGTCTCCGGAAGCCCGATGCTTACCCCGGGATCGGCGATGCGAAGATCGCAGGCGAGGGCGAATTCGAAACCGCCGCCGAGCGCCGCGCCCCGCATTGCGGCGACAATCGGCTTCGCGCAAGATTCCACGACGGCGAGCACTTCGGGGAGCGCCGGCTCGATCGGCGGCAACACCATCTCCTTGAGGTCGGCGCCGGCGATGAAATCGCGTCCCGCACCGGTCACCACGATGGCCGTGGCCTTGGGATCGGCCGCGAGTTTGCGGAAGGCGTCGAGCAGCCCTTGTCTGACCGCTTGCGACAACGCATTGACCGGCGGGTTGTCGATGGTGATGATCGCAACATCGCCTTCATGAGCGATCGTGACCGGAGCTCGAGAGGCGTGTCTTTTCATCAGTCGCGTGATCATGATGATACTCGCGCGACGGTTTGAAAATGACCCACGCGCCCCGCGCCCCGCGTGCCGTGTGCCGTGTGCCGGCCTATCTGGACATTCAAGAACTCCGAGCGGGTCTTGCGCTCACAGGCCCGTTCCGATCGCAAGCGCGGCCGCCATCACGAGATAGGTGAATTGATGCAACACCTGGTCGGCGCCGAACGTCCACCAGAATTCGGACTGTGGGAATACCCACTGCCTGCGCTTAACGGTCTGCTCCTTCAACCAATCGATGTGATAATGAGCGATAAATTCGCCAACGATGATGGCGGCACCGAGCGTAAGCGAGGGCCTGATCACAAAAAAGGTGAACATGCTGGTCGAGGCATGTAGGCCGGCGTGGATAAAGCCGCCGGGATGGCCATAGATCCCTTTGTTGAGAAACTGGTAGGGCGTCTGCAAGACGAAATCGCAAAAGAAATGCTTGATCTGCAGGATCAGAAGCACCGCAAGGATCAATTGAACCTGATGAGTCACAGCCGAACCCCCCGGGAATGACGAGTGTGTTCGTCACCTACTTCAGTTCACATTTCTCTCTTGCATCTGGCAACTACTTTCCAGGAGCTGTGAAGATACCGTCGCCGTCGTCCGGTCCGCCTTTGCCCAAAGGTCATTCACCCGCGCCCGGATGAAACCACCGAAGATACCTGCTCCCGAATGAACCGCAAGGCTCCCCGGCATGCATGAAATATGGCATGGTCAAAGCATCGGGACGATGTTCCGCCTGTTGTGATTCGGATAGAAAGTGCGGGAGATCGATCGCTGCCCAAGCGTCCGCACGGCCGCGGCATGGAGGACGAAATGAGTATTCCGAGTTGGATTCATTTGGCGGATGTCTTCGGATTCATCGGAGCAGTATTCTACATTGGTACCTACGCGATGAAGACGATGGTGCCTTTGCGCATCTTCGGCATCGCCAGCAATTTTTTCTTTCTCACATACGGACTTCTGAACGCCTCCTATCCCACTTTTTTTCTCTATTCGATCCTTCTACCGCTCAACACGGTCCGGCTTATTCAGATGCTCCAGCTCATCAAGCGGGTGGAGTCGGCTGTCGCCGGCGACCTGTCGATGGATTGGCTGAAGCCGTTCATGAGCAAAAGAAATTGCAAGCAGGGTGAAATTCTCTTCCGCAAGGGCGATCGGGCCGAGGAGATGTTCTATACGGTGACCGGAGGCTTCCTCTTGATCGAGTCCGGCATCAAGATCCCGCACGGCCATGTCGTCGGTGAACTTGGCCTGCTCGCGCCGGACAATCGGCGTACGCAGAGTCTCGAATGCGTCGAAGCCGGCGAGATCCTGACCATCAGCTACGAGAAAGTGAAGGAGCTGTATTTCCAGAACCCGAGCTTCGGATTCTTCTTCCTCCGGTTGACCAGCGGCCGGCTGATGCAGAACATCGTCAATCTCGAGAACGAGCTCGCCAAGCGGAGGCAGGCACAGGACATGGCTGCCGCCCATCGATAACTTGTCGAACATCGGCGGGCCGAGCGCCCGCCGGATGAGTGGGTCAGAATTTGACCCGATCGGCGCCCTTGAGGCCGAGGATCGCGCGCGCATCCTTCGGCGTCGCAACCTCGAAGCCCAGTTCCTCGATGATGCGTTTGATCTTGGCGACTTGCTCGGCATTGCTGCTGGCGAGCTTGCCGCGGCCGATATAGAGGCTGTCCTCCAGCCCGACGCGGACATTTCCGCCCATCATCACGGCCTGGGTCGCGAACGGCATCTGCGCTCGGCCGGCGCCCAGCACCGACCAGCGATACTCGTCGCCGAACAACTTGTCGGCGGTACGTTTCATGAACGTGAGATTTTCCATGTCCGGCCCGATGCCGCCGAGAATGCCGAAGATCAATTGCAGGAATACCGGCGGCTTGAAGAATCCGCGGTCGACGCAGTGCGCGAGATTATAGAGGTGACCGGTATCGTAGCATTCGTGCTCGAATTTGACACCGTGGCCTTCGCCCAGGAGCTTAGCGATCTTCTCGATGTCGCGGAAGGTGTTGCGGAAGATGTAGTCGTCTGAGCCGCGCAGGTAGCCTTCTTCCCAATCGTATTTCCATTTCTTGAAGCGCTCGGCCATCGGATAGAGCGCAAAGTTCATCGAACCCATGTTGAGCGAGGTCATTTCGGGCGAGACCTTGAGCGCCGCCGCAATCCGGTCCTCCACCGTCATGGTGACGCTGCCGCCGGTGGTGATGTTCACGACCGCGTCGCAAGCCTGCTTGATGCGCGGCAAGAACTCCATATAGACGGCGGGGTCCGGGGTCGGGCGGCCGTTCTTGGGGTCGCGGGCGTGGAGATGGAGGATCGCGGCGCCCGCTTCCGCCGCCTCGATCGCCTGGCTCGCGATCTCGCCCGGCGTAATCGGCAGCGCGTCGGACATGGTCGGCGTGTGGATCGAGCCCGTGACCGCGCAAGAAATGATGACCTTGTTCGACGTCGCGCTCATCCTTCCCCCCGCCTGCAAATGTTCCGGTTTGATGGGTCAACGATTGGACGTTTTCTCGAAGCCACCCGGAAGGAACACCCAGTGTGTCGCGCTGCGCGAACAAATTAGTTGGCGGAGAGGGTGGGATTCGAACCCACGGTACGCTTGCGCGCACAACGGTTTTCGAGACCGCCCCGATCGACCGCTCTGGCACCTCTCCGCAAGTCGCGCAGACCTTAGCGAAGCGGTCCTTGCGGGACAAGGCATGGTCCCACGGCCGCCATGCGGGTTGCGGCCCTTTCTTGACAGGGCGGGAGGGCCTCGCCATAAGCATCGCCGACGGCGCGGGCCTCGAGGTCCGCGCGATTTGTTGCGAGGCGCCGCGCGCCCGCCCTCGAATACGGAACCGAACCATGTTCGCGGTCATCAAGACGGGCGGCAAGCAGTACCGGGTCGCTGCCGACGACGTGATCGAGGTCGAGAAGCTCGCCGTCAAGGCGGGCGAGATCGTCACCTTTCCGGTGCTGATGCTCGGCGGCGACAAGACGGTGATCGGGGCGCCGGTGGTCGCGGGTGCCGCGGTCGCGGCCGAGGTAGTCGAGGAGATCCGCGGCGCCAAGGTGATCGCCTTCAAGAAGCGCCGTCGCAAGAATTCCAAACGCAAGCGCGGCCACCGTCAGATGCTCACCGTGGTGCGGATCACCGAGATCCTCACCGACGGCAAGCAGCCCTCGAAGAAGGCGAGGCCCAAGCCCGAAGCCAAACCGAAGGCGGAGGAGAAACCCGCCGCGGCCGAGGAGAAGGCCGAAAAATCAAGGGCCAAGGCCCCCGTCCCCAAAGCGGCCAAGCCCGCCATGGGCAAGGGCAAGAAGAAGTGATGATTCCGTCACGGAATCGGTGTAGAGAATAAGGGACAAGGGAAGGCCAACCATGGCGCACAAGAAGGCAGGCGGTTCTTCGCGCAACGGCCGCGACTCTGCGGGTCGCCGGCTCGGCGTGAAGCGTTATGGCGGCGAGAACGTGCTCGCCGGCAACATCCTCGTGCGCCAGCGCGGCACCAAATGGCATCCGGGCGCGAACGTGGGGCTCGGCAAAGACCACACGCTCTTCGCGCTCGTGAACGGTGCGGTCGAATTTCGCGCCCATGCCAAAGACCGCGTCACCGTTTCCGTGGCTCCGAAAATGGAGGCCACGGCCAAATAACGGCGGAGATCAGCGAGGGTCCCGCCGGCATCTCGTCGAACCGGGGGGACCATCGAAAGGGGTCCGATACGCAGGGGAGACGGGATCGCGTCTCCCCTTCGCGCATTTGGAGGAGCCCGTCATGACCGCCGTTCAAATGAACAGTGGGTCGCCCCCCGAAGACTCGAGTACCTTCATCCTCGAGACCAAGCGGCTCGTCTTGCGCGCGCCGCGTCTCGAGGACGCGGAAGCAATCGCCTTGCTCGCGAATAATCGCAAGATCGCCGAGATGACCGAGCTCATCCCGCATCCCTATCGGATCGAGGACGCCGAGGCCTGGATCGCGTCGCTCGCCGAAAAGGGCCAGAGCACGACCTTCGCGCTGTTCGCGAAAGACAAGGGGCTCGCCTTCATCGGCGCCTGCGGCTACGGCCTGCGCGAGGAAACGACGCCGGAAATCAGATACTGGATCGGGGAGCCGTTCTGGGGCCGGAGTTATGCGACCGAGGCCGTCCGTGCCATGATCGATCACGCGTTCACTGCCACCGATGTCGATGCGCTGGCGGCTGGCTGCCGGGTCACCAACCTCGCCTCGCGGCGCGTGCTGGAAAAGTGTGGATTCCAGTGGACCGGAGCCGGCCTCTGCCGTATCCGCGCGCTCGGGGCTTCGGTGCCCTCCGACCGCTTCCGGCTCGACCGGCGCACCTGGGCATCGCTGCGCACTTGGGGCCGCACCGCCCTTCCGGGCCGGGCCAGGACCGCAAAAGGACTCGGCAAGCGATGAAATTCCTCGACGAGGCCAAGGTCTATGTACGCTCCGGCGACGGCGGCGCGGGCGCGGTCTCGTTCCGGCGGGAGAAATTCATCGAGTTCGGCGGACCCGACGGCGGCGACGGCGGGCGCGGCGGCGATGTGTGGATTGAGTGCGTGGACGGGCTCAACACGCTCATCGACTATCGCTACCAGCAGCATTTCAAGGCGCGCGCGGGCGGCCACGGCATGGGCCAGAATCGCTCCGGCGCCAAGGGCCGCGACGTGGTGCTGAAGGTGCCGGTGGGAACCCAAGTATTCGATGAGAACGGCGAGACCTTGCTCGCCGACCTTGTCGAGGTCGGACAAAAGGTGCGCTTGTTCGAAGGCGGCAACGGCGGATTCGGCAATGAGCATTTCAAATCCTCGACCAATCGCGCGCCACGCCGCGCCAATCCCGGGGGAGAGGGTCGGGAGCGTTGGATCCGGTTGCGCCTGAAGCTGATCGCCGACGCCGGATTGATCGGCCTTCCCAATGCCGGCAAGTCGACCTTCCTCGCCGCCGTCTCGGCCGCGAAGCCGAAGATTGCCGATTATCCCTTCACCACGCTCCATCCCCATCTCGGCGTCGTGCGCATCGACCAGCGCGAATTCGTGCTCGCCGACATCCCGGGCCTGATCGAGGGCGCGCACGGGGGCGCTGGCCTCGGCGACCGTTTCCTCGGCCATGTCGAACGCTGCGGCGCGCTTTTGCATCTCGTCGATGCGACCCATGAGAACGTCGCCGACGCCTGGAAGACGGTGCGCCGGGAACTCGCAGCCTATGGTCAGGACCTCAGCCAGAAACCCGAGATCGTCGCGCTCTCCAAGGCCGACGCCTTGACGCCCAAGGCGCTCGCCGAACAGAAGATGAAATTGAAGCGCGCTTCAAAGCGCGAGCCGTTGGTGCTTTCGGCTCATTCGGGTGATGGAGTCGAAAAAGCGCTGCGTGCGCTGCTGAAACTGATCGAGAAGAGCCACCGGGTCGAAAAAGAGCTGGAGATAGCGCCATGGCGGCCCTGATGCCCAAGCTCGCGAGCTTCCGCCGCATCGTCGTCAAGGTGGGCTCGTCCCTCCTCGTCGACGCGCAAGCCGGCCGCGTAAAGGAAGCCTGGCTTTCCTCGCTCGCCGCCGACATCGCAAAACTCCATGGCGAGAAGCGCGACGTCCTCGTGGTCTCCTCCGGCGCGATCGCGCTCGGCCGCAACGTGCTGAAGCTTCCCATGGGCGCGCTCAAGCTCGAGGAGAGCCAGGCCGCCGCCGCCGTCGGCCAAATCGTGCTCGCGCGCATCTGGACCGAGACGCTCGCCGCGAAGGGTCTCACCGCCGGCCAAGTACTGCTCACGCTGGGCGATACCGAGGAGCGCCGGCGCTATCTCAATGCGCGCTCGACCATCGCCAAGTTGCTTGAACTTCGCGCCGTCCCGGTCATCAACGAGAACGATACGGTCGCGACCAGCGAGATCCGCTACGGCGACAACGACCGGCTCGCCGCGCGGGTCGCGACCATGTTGAGCGCCGACTTGCTGGTGCTGCTTTCGGACGTAGACGGCCTCTATGACACGCCGCCCCATGAGAATCCGAAAGCGAAATTGATCCCCGTCGTGCAGCGGGTGACGGCCGAGATCGAAGCCATGGCGGGAATGGCAGGCTCCGGGCTCTCACGCGGCGGCATGCGCACCAAGATCGAGGCGGCGAAGATCGCGACCGCCGCCGGCACCCATATGGTGATCGCCTCGGGGCGCACGCTCCATCCCCTGCGCGCGATCGCCGACGGCGGCCCCTCGACCTGGTTTCTCACGCCGGCCAATCCGGTCACCGCGCGCAAGAAATGGATCGGCGGCAGCCTGGAACCGAAGGGCGCCATTCATATCGATGCCGGCGCCGTCGCGGCGCTGCGCCGGGGCAAGAGCCTTCTTCCCGCCGGCGTCGTTCGTGTCGAAGGCGCCTTTGCCCGCGGCGACGCGCTCGTCATCCGCGGGCCCGACGGCGGCGAGGTCGGGCGCGGGCTCGTCGCATACGACCGCGACGACGCCGAACGCCTCATCGGTCAAAACAGCGAGCGCATCGAGGCCATCCTGGGCTATCGTGGTCGCTCCGAAATGGTCCACCGCGATGATCTGGTATTGGGCGGAGAATAGGGGGGCAGCGAGTTGAAAGCGCACCTCGAAAAGACCGAGGCGGGTGGCGACGTCGCCGCTTTGATGCGTGATATGGGCCGCCGCGCCCGCGCCGCCGCTCGCGCGCTCGCCCTCGCCGCGCCTGCGAAAAAGACCGCGGCGCTCAAGGCCGCCGCCGCCGCGATCCGCCAAAGCGCCTCCGCGATCCTGCAGGCGAATGCCGAGGATATATCCGCCGCCCGCGCCGACCAGGCGACGCCCGCTTTCCTCGACCGGCTCTCGCTTGATGACAATAGCGTCGCGGCGATCGCGGAAGGTGTGGCGACCGTCGCCGCGCTCGCCGATCCCGTGGGCGAGGTGACCGCATCCTGGCGGCGCCCCAACGGCCTCCGGATCGAGCGCGTGCGCACCCCCCTCGGCGTCATCGCCGTCATTTACGAGAGCCGGCCGAACGTGACCGCGGACGCCGGCGCGCTCGCGCTCAAGGCCGGAAACGCGGTGATCTTGCGCGGCGGCTCGGAAAGCTTTCGCTCATCGCGCGCGATCCATCAGGCGATGGTGCGTGGACTCGAAAGCGAAGGATTGCCCGCCGACGCGATCCAGCTCGTGCCGACGCGCGACCGCGCCGCGGTCGGCGAGTTGCTCTCCGGTCTCGGCGGTATGATCGACGTGGTGGTACCGCGCGGCGGCAAGGAATTGGTCGGGCGCGTGGAGGCGGAGGCGCGCGTGCCTGTCTTCGCCCATCTCGAAGGCATCTGCCATGTCTATGTCCATGCGCCGGCGGATCTCGCCATGGCGAAAGAGATCGTGTTCAATGCCAAGATGCGCCGCACCGGCGTGTGCGGCGCGGCTGAGACGCTCTTGGTCGATCGTGCGCTCATCGCGACCCATCTGAAGCCGCTCGTGGAAATGCTGATCGCGGCCGGCTGCGAAATCCGCGGCGATGAGGCGACGCGCGCCGCCGACAAACGCGTGATGCCGGCGAGCGAGCAGGATTGGACCACCGAATATCTCGACGCCATCCTGTCGGTGAAGGTGGTCGACGGGCTCGAGGCCGCGATCGATCATATCGAGCGCTACGGCTCGCACCATACCGATTCGATCGTGACCCAAGACAAAACCGCGGCGGAAAAGTTCCTGCAGGAAGTGGATTCGGCGATCGTCCTGCACAATGCCTCGACCCAGTTCGCCGACGGCGGCGAATTCGGCTTCGGCGGCGAGATCGGCATCGCCACCGGGCGTCTCCATGCCCGCGGTCCGGTCGGGGCGGAGCAGCTCACTTCGTTCAAGTATCGCGTGCACGGCAGCGGACAGACGAGGCCGTGAGCGTCCTGCTGCAAACTGTGCCCCGCGATATCATCCATATGCCGATCGTCGCGCCCGGCCTGCGCATCGGCCTGCTCGGCGGCAGCTTCAATCCGGCGCATGAGGCCCATCGCGCCGTGAGTCTGTTGGCATGGAAACGTCTCGGCCTCGATCGCGTCTGGTGGCTGGTGAGCCCCGGCAATCCGCTGAAGGACACCAGCGACCTGCCGCCGCTCGTCGAGCGCATCGCCCGTGCGCGCAAGCTCGCCGCGAGTCCCTTCATCGATGTCACCGGAATCGAGGCCGCGCTCGGCACCTGCTTTAGCCATGATACCGTCGCAGAACTGCGGCGGCGATTCCCGAATGTTTGTTTCGTCTTTCTCATGGGCGCCGACAATCTGGCGCAATTTCACCGCTGGCGGCGCTGGCGCGAGCTTGCCGGTCTCGTGCCGATGGCAGTGATCGATCGAGCGGGTTGGAGTTTCCCGGCACTCGCGAGCCCGGCTGCGACCGCGCTCGTTCGCGCCCGCATCATTGAGAGCGAAGCCGCAAGCCTGGCTTTGCGCACGCCGCCCGCCTGGGTCTATCTGCACGGCTTGAAGTCGCCTCTCTCCTCGACCGCTCTCCGGGCTCATCACGCCCAATCAAAGGGTTGAAACCATTCCCCGCAAACCGATATCTTCGAAAGCGCGCCGGGGTGATCGCAAATCGCCGAGGCGCAAGCCCGACCACGACGAAAGGAAAGGACCTCTGTCCGCCACCGTGCTTTCCGCGCCCGCCCGCAAACGGGCGGCACCCGTCTCCAGGGGGCGTCCCGACCCGGAGGAGACGCTCGCTCTCGTGATCGCCCGTCTCGACGACGACAAGGCGGCGGACACCATCCGGATCGATCTCACGGGCAAGACCACGCTCGCCGACTACATGGTGGTGGCCTCCGGCCGTTCGCACCGTCATGTTGGCGCGATCGCCGAACATCTGCGTGAGACCCTCGCCAAAGCCGGCGTACACGGCATGCGCGTCGAGGGCCTTCCGCATTGCGACTGGGTGTTGATCGACGCCGGCGACGTGATCGTCCACGTCTTTCGGCCCGAGGTGCGCAGCTTCTACAATCTCGAGAAAATGTGGGCGCGCGCCCGGCCCCAGACCGAAGCCTGAGCGGATCGCGGTTTCCCGCCCATGCGGCTTCTCATCGCGGCGGTCGGACGCCTCAAGAGCGGCCCCGAGCGTCTCCTGATCGAGCGCTATCTCGAGCGCGCCAATGCCGCCGGTCGCGCGGTCGGGCTTGCTCCCGTAGATGTGATCGAGGTTCCGGAAAGCATCGCCCGTCGCTCCGCCGACCGGATCGCAGAGGAAGGATCGGCACTCAACGCCGCCGTCCCTAAGGGTACGCGCCGAATCATCCTCGATTCCCGCGGCCGTAATCTCACCAGCGAGGATTTCGCCGTCCGCCTGGCCGCCTGGCGCGACGGCGGCCCCACGGCGGCCGTATTTCTCATCGGCGGCGCCGACGGCCTCGCCGAGACGCTCGGCAAGGGCGCCGACCTGGTGCTTGCCTTCGGTTCTGCCACTTTTCCGCACCAGATCATGCGTATTCTCTTGGCGGAACAGATTTACCGCGCTCTCACCATCCTTGCGGGACATCCCTATCATCGCGGCTGATGATGATTCGCCCTTCCCACACATTCGAGCCCATGGCTTCACCCAATCTCGGTGGGATCGCGGCTGTCGCCGCGCTCACCCTCGCTGCCGTGTTCCTCCCCGCCGCGGGTGCCGGCGCCCAGCAGGCGATCCCTCCCGGCAGCGCCCGCGAGCTCGAGAAGGCCGAGCGCCAGCGCGAGCTCGAAATCCTGCGTGGAGAACTCGCCCGCACCAAGGAAGCCGAGGCCAAGCGTAAGGCCGAGATCGATGCGATCAAGGGCGACCGCAAGAAGTTCGCCCAAACGCTGCTCGATACCGCGGCGCACATGCGCGCGATCGAGAAGAAGCTCGCCGCCACCGAGGCGCGTCTCGCCCCGCTCGATGCTCGCGAGATCGAGATTCGCCGTTCGCTCGATTCCCGCCGCGGCGTGCTCGCCGATGTGCTGGCCGCCCTCACGAGGCTGGGGCGCCAGCCGGCGCCGGCGCTGATTCTTCGGCCCGAGGACGCGCTCGAATCGGTACGCTCGGCGATCCTGCTCGGCGCCGTTATCCCCGAGTTGCGGGCCAAGGCCGAAGCGCTTGCCAAGGATCTTGCCGAACTGGCCCGCGTTCGCCGCGAGATCGCCGCCGAGCGCGATGCGCTCAATGCCGACCGCGCCGCGCTCGATGAGGAACACCAGCGGATCACCGCGCTGATCGACGAGCGCCAACGCGGTCAGGTCGAGAACGAGAAGGCGCTCGAAAGCGAACGCGCCCGTTCACTCGCGCTCTCAAAACAAGTCGAATCGGTGAGCGATCTCGTCACCCGCATGGAGAAGGAGATCGCGAGTGCCGCCCGCGCCGCCGAAGCGGCCCGCCGGCAAGCCGACGCCAGGCCCTCGCCCGCGGCGCTTTCCGACCCCGGCCGGATCACCCCGGCCATCCCCTTCACCCAGGCCAAGGGCCGCCTCCCCTTGCCGGTGACGGGAACGCGCTTGCGTGAATACGGCGCCCCCGACGGGCTCGGTGGCTCGGAGAAAGGGCTATCGGTCTCGGCCCGTCCCGGCGCCCAGGTTACCGCCCCTTGCGATGGCTGGGTCGTTTATACCGGGTTGTTCCGGTCCTACGGCCGGCTATTGATCATCAATGCCGGCGGCGGATATCATGTGCTCCTGGCAGGTATGGAACGGATCACCGTCGATCTCGGGCAGTTCGTGCTCACCGGCGAGCCCGTAGCGGTGATGGGAAACGGTCCTCGAATGGCCTCCACCACGGAGGCGGGCTCCCCACAACCGATCCTCTATGTCGAGTTCCGCAAGGACGGAAACTCGATCGATCCGAGTCCCTGGTGGGCGGTGACTGAAGAAGAAAAGGTCCGCGGATGATGCGCAGAACGTCGCTGTTTATCTTTGGTGCTGCGGTCGGCGCGTTGCTGGCCATAGCCGCGATCCAACCCCGCGTCCTGCTCGGCGCCACCGCCAAGGCCGCGAGCTCGGATACGTACCGGCAACTCAATTTGTTCGGCGACATTTTCGAGCACGTGCGTGCTCAATTTGTCGAGAAGCCGGACGATGCCAAACTGATCGAGTCGGCGATCAACGGAATGCTCAGCTCGCTCGATCCGCACTCGGCCTTCCTCAACATCAAGAACTTCCGCGACATGCAGACGCAGACCCGCGGCGAGTTTGGCGGCCTCGGCATCGAGGTCACCATGGAGAACGGGCTGGTGAAGGTGGTATCGCCGATGGACGGCACGCCGGCCTACCGCGCCGGTATTCAGCCGAACGACCTCATCACCCATCTCGACAACGAGCCGGTGAAGGGTCTCACCCTCGAGCAGGCCGTCGACAAGATGCGCGGACCGGTGAATTCGTCGATCAACCTGCGCATCTCGCGCAAGGATGTGGAAAAGCCGATCGAGGTCAAGATCGTCCGCGAGATCATCTCGATCAGGAACGTGCGTGCCCGGGTCGATGGCAACGACATCGGCTATGTACGCATCACCAGCTTCCAGGGCGAGCGCACGCTTGAACAGCTCAAGACGGGGGTCGCCGACATTCAGAAGCAAATACCCGCCGACAAGCTCAAGGGCTACATCATCGATCTGCGCAACAACGGCGGCGGATTGCTCGATCAGGCGATCGCAGTCTCCGACGCCTTCCTGGAGCGCGGCGAAATCGTCTCCACCCGCGGCCGCAAACCGGACGACACCCAGCGTCACAATGCGCGGCCGGGCGACATTACCAATGGCAAGCCGCTGATCGTCCTCATCAACGGCGGCGCGGCCTCCGCCTCCGAGATCGTCGCCGGCGCCTTGCAGGACCACAAGCGCGCGACGCTTCTCGGCAGCCGCTCGTTCGGCAAGGGTTCGGTGCAGACCGTGATCCCGATCGGCTCCTATGGGGCCTTGAAGCTCACCACCGCACGCTACTTCACGCCGGCTGGCCGCTCGATCCAAGCCAAGGGCATCTCGCCCGACATCGAGCTGATCCAGGATCTGCCCGACGAGCTCAAGGGCAAGATCGAGACCAGGGGCGAATCCTCCCTGCGCGGCCATTTGAAGAACGGCGAGGAGGAGGAAAAGGGCGGCTCTCCCGCTTATGTGCCGCCCGATCCGAAAGACGACAAGCAGCTCAACTTCGCTTTCGAGTTGCTGCGCGGCACGCAGAAAAACAGCGCTTTTCCGCCGAACTCCAAGGCGGCGGTTCCGAACTGACGGCCCTGCGTTGGCTGGCCTGAAACCCCCGTCCGGCAGCATCCGGACGGGGTTTCGCTTGTTCCCGCGTGTTAGACTGCTTGCGATTCGTTCAAGGGATCGCGACGTGGCGGCGGACGATCTCGGCACACCCTTAGGTTCCGGCCGGACCAAGCGCGCCGGCAAGCGCTTGTCCGTGCCGATGCTGCCGTTCATTACCGGCACTCTTGCTTCCGTCATCGCGCTCGCGCTGTTGTGGCTCGTCTTGGTCGACAACCCGCTCGGCGGCGAGCCGAAAGCCGTGGTGGCGATCGAGCCTCCGAAAGCAGAAGCAGCACGATCTCCGGCGCTCGCTGCCCGTCCGCCCGACAACAACGTTCGCAGCGCGGAAAGCACATCGCCCGGTGCGCAGACTGTCACCATCATCGACGGCAAGAGCGGCGCCCGCAAGGAAGTCGCCGTGCGCGGCAACGATTCGGCCGATGAGCCGGTTGGCACGGCACCGCCCCTCGACGTTCGGCTCGCCGAATCTGCGCGCCATGGCGTGATCCCGCGCATGGCCCCCGACGGCGCGCGGCCGCTCGACGTGTATGCGCGCACGAGCGCGACCGCGGCCGGCGACCGCAAGGGCCCGCGCATCGCCATCGTCGTCGGCGGGCTCGGCATCGGGGCGAGCGCGACCAACGATGCGATCACCAAGCTTCCCGACGTCGTCACCCTCGCCTTCGCGCCCTATGGCGTCGATCTTTCCCGCTGGGTCGCGCGGGCGCGCGGCGCCGGGCACGAGATCCTGCTGCAGCTGCCGATGGAACCCTTCGACTATCCGGACAATGATCCGGGGCCGCAGACTCTGCTCTCCTCGCTGCCGTCCGAACAGAATCTCGACCGGCTCTACTGGTTCCTCAGCCGCTTCCAGGGCTATGTCGGGGTGACCAATTTCATGGGTGCGCGCTTCACCGCGAGCGAAACGGCGCTTTCCCCGGTGCTCGGCGACCTCGCCAAACGTGGGCTTCTCTATCTCGACGACGGCTCCTCCCCGCGCAGCCTGGCGCAAAAGGTCGCGGTCAGTTCCAAGATTCCGTTCCTCAAGGCCGATCTCGTCGTCGACTCGACTCCGAACTGGTCCGAGATCGACGCCGCGCTGGAACAGCTCGAGAAGCTCGCGGCCGAGCGCGGCTTCGCCGTCGGCACGGCGAGCGCGCTGCCGGTGTCGTTGGAACGGATCGCGCGCTGGGCAAAGGCGGCGGAGGCGCGCGGCATCCGCATCGTGCCCTTGAGCGCGCTCGTGCTCAAGGCTAAGCAGAGCTGACGCCACTTCAGCGCCCCATTTGCTTACGCCCACGGCTTTCATGGCTCGCTACGAGGAGCTTCCCTACCGTCCTTGCGTCGGCATGATGCTCATCAACCGCGCGGGGCTCGTCTTCATCGGCTGCCGCACCGGCGGACCCGAGCATATGGACGGCACCCATGCCTGGCAGATGCCGCAGGGTGGGGTCGACGAGGGCGAGAACACCTACAAGGCGGCGCTGCGCGAGCTTTACGAGGAGACCAACGTGCGCTCGGTTTCGCTCCTCGCGGAGTCGAAGGATTGGTATTTCTATGACATCCCCCGCGAGCTCGCGAGCAAGGCCTGGAGCGGCAAGTATCGCGGCCAGAAGCAGAAATGGTACGCGCTGCGCTTCACCGGCGACGACAGCGAGATCGACATCGCCCATCCCGCCGGCGGAAAGCACGAGCCCGAATTCGCCGAATGGCGATGGGAGAAAATGGAGCGCCTGCCCGCAATGATTATTCCGTTCAAGCAGAAGGTCTATGAGCAGGTGATCGAGGAGTTCCGGCAATTCGGGGCGCGAGCGGCACAGTCTTGAAACGAGCCTCGCCGGTCAGTGCCGCGATACGCCCGCTTCGCCGAGCGCCGCCGCGACCGCGTTAAGCTGATCGAGCCGTTCGACCGCCTTCCAGCGCGCCGCCTCGTCCTTCGCCTCGGCGACTTCTTCCTCCGCCTTGCGCAGGCCGGCGGCGAACTCCTCCCGGTCGAGCTCCTCGACCACCACCGCGGTCTCGGCGAGCACGGTGAGGCCTTTCGGATTCACCTCGGCGAAGCCGTCGCTCACATAGAGGCGCTTGGCGCCGCCGCCTTCCCTGATCGTGAGAATGCCGGGCCGGAGCGTGGAGACGAACGGCGCGTGGCCGGCGAGCACGCCGAAATCGCCTTCCGATCCCGGTACGTCGACCTGCTCGACCTCGCCGGAAAAGACCAGCCGCGTGGGCGAAACGAGCTCGAACGGGAAGGTCGCCATCGCCAGCCGCCACTTACAGCTTGATCTTGCCGCGCTCGACCGCGAAGCCGAAGCCGAGGCCAAGCGCGCCGCCGATGAGCGTGAGCAGCGCGATGTGCTGAACCTGGCTCGAGGTCAACTCCTGGTCACGGCGCGACGAGATGCCTTTGCCCGTGATCTCGATATTCAGCGGCCCGATCCTGATTTCGGCGGATCCGGGCCGCGTGGCGTAGCCGACGAGCGCGCCCGCCAGGACGCCG
>JAHFPO010000193.1 GCA_023266695.1 Hyphomicrobiales bacterium
TGTAGGTCGCAACAAAGCGGTCCATGGCCCCGCCCGACGCACGCGCACACCCCCTCCAGCCAAACGGGCAACGCTGCGGGCAGGAGCGGCGCGCCGCCCCGCCCGACCGGGATGCTTGCGGTCCGGAACGGGATGATTTGGGATATCATGGGACCATATGGTCGTCAATGGACGAGGCCAGCTACCGACCGCAGCGCTCGGGTACCGTCCTCCAAAGATAAACGCCTGTTAAATTAAGGATTCATTGCCGATCCGGACGGCCAAGCTGAGGCATCGCGCGCAGGCCGCGGTGGCCGGCCGCGGCACTCCCTCCGCGCTGCCTAATAAACTGCAACCATAGCTTGTCGGCGCAGGGCCTCGCGCGATAGCCTTTTCATTCGGGCGAGAAAGATGCGCCGGCATCGCCGCCGGGTTGCACAACAGATAATGGGGTGGGGGAAAAGCTATGGAAGAGATTTTCAAAGATCTGAATAGCGCGATCGGCGCGCTCAAAGAAGTTCCCGGCTGGGCTCTGTTCGGGCTGCTCACCGCCGCCGGGACGATATCGATGGCCGTCCTGCAAGTCTTCAAGGATCTGACGCCGATCCGCCGCTGGTACCAGCGCCACTGGATTCGCCGGTGGATTGAAAGGCGGGCGGAAAGTTTCAATGAACGGCTGCGTAGCTCCAAGGGATCGAAGCGGGAACTCGCTCCCGTCCACCCGCAACGCGCCTCAGACGTGTTGCTCGAACTCGCAACCGGCGGCGACGAGCGTGCCTTGTTCGAGCTCGCGATCGAGCAGCTCGTCGCCCAGATGAATGCCGCCGCGCAGGCGGCGCTCGACTATCCCAAGCATTATCGCGATCTTCTCCTGGTTCTTTCCGAAGGAGCCGATATCGCCGACGCTGCTTTGGTGGTTCGGGGCAGAAAGGGAATCCCGCAGGCCTATCTCGACTCGCGCAACCGCGTTGGCAACCGCATCCAGCGCAATCTCGACGGCGTCCAGATCGCACTCGGCAGCCGCTGGAGATTCTGGATGCATTCCACCGCGATCGTGCTGAGCATCATCATCATCGATACCGCCCTTTACTACGCGGTCGGAGGATTCAAACCTGCGGCCATGATCGGCGGCGCTGTCATTGGCATCGTCGGTGGCTATCTCGCTCCGGTCACGCGCGATCTGGTCGCGGCGCTGCAAAGCCTGCGCAAGGGATGATCATGGCAGAGACTGTCCGCAACAAACCCAGGACTTTTCGGCTTTCAGTACGCAGCGATCTTGAGCCGAATCATGGCGGCGAGGTTAGAGACGAAGTCTATGATCCCGATCGTCTAGCTATGAGCGGAGCCAGCCATATCCTAATTTTGGCGCATGGATTCAACAATACTGCAAAAGAAGCGCAAGAGAGCTACAACAAACAGTTGGAGGCCTTGCAGGAAGCCGGCCTTGATAAACGTCCGGTCGGACCGGACGCTATTGCGTTATTCCAATGGCCGGGCGATTTGGCAATCAGCCCAATCCGCAACGCCATTATCGACTCGCTCGGCTACTCGCTCGACCTCCGGCAGGCGTTCAAGGCTGCCGACCGTCTAGCCGACTTCCTCGCCAGCTTGCCTAAGGCTGGAGGAGAGCCGGCGGCGCTCAAGATATCCTTCATCGGCCATTCGCTCGGCTGCCGGCTGATCCTCGAGGCGCTGAACCGATTAAACCGCGGCGCACCGAGTTTTGATGTGGTGAGCTTGATGGCGGCGGCGGTGCCGGTCGAACTGATCTTAGCGGGAAAGCCGTTGGTGCCGCGAATCGCGGTGCCGCGGCGCTTGCTCAAGTTCTTTTCCGAGAAAGACCTTGTCTTGCAATTCGCATTTCCGGCCGGGCAACAACTCGCATCTAACCAAGGTATCGAACGCGCGGCTTATCGCGAGGCGGTCGGCCGTCATGGAAACCCCGCGGGTTTTGGCGAGCCAAATCCCCGCCACAACAACGGTCACAGCGATTATTGGAAAGATAAGGTGGCGGCCAAGGTCTTCGTCTCGACCCTCGATCCGACCGCACCGCTGCCGCTGATAGGGCGGGAAATCGGGGCTCACGATCTACCAGCGCAGAACGAGATGCCGGGGCGGGAAATGCAATCGCGCAATCTCCCGCGCTAGGCTGCCCGCATACCTCGAGCCATACTCGCATCGCGCGTCGATTCCTCCTATCGTGCGATCATGTCGGGCTTTGCGCCAGATACTTCCACTATCGTTGATGTTTTGTCTTCGCCCAACCACGGCGAGCGCCGGGGCGGCGGCGCTCCCGATATGATCGTCCTCCATTACACCGGCATGGAGAGTGCCGAGGCGGCGCTCGCGCGGCTTTGCGATCCCGCCTCCGAAGTCTCCGCCCATTATTTCGTCCATGCGGACGGCCGCATTCTCCAGCTGGTGGCGGAGGCGAGGCGCGCCTGGCACGCGGGCGAAAGTGTCTGGGCGTCCGATGCCGATGTGAACTCGCGCTCGATCGGCATCGAGATCGTCAATCCCGGCCACGAATTCGGCTATCCCGATTTTCCCGGGCGCCAGATCGAGGCGGTGACCGCGCTCTGCCGCGATATCATCGCGCGCCATAAGATCCGCGCCGACCGCGTGCTCGCCCATTCCGACGTGGCGCCCTCCCGCAAGCAGGACCCGGGCGAGAAATTCCCCTGGCGGCGGCTCCATCGCGCCGGCGTCGGCCACTGGGTGAAGCCCGCCCCGATCGGGAAAGGTCCCACACTTACGCCCGGAGAGCGCGGCGAGGCGGTGGCTGCGCTGCAGTCGATGCTCGCCCGCTACGGCTACGGCGTTGCCGTCACCGGCGACTATGACGAAGCGACCGCCGCCGCGGTCGCCGCCTTCCAGCGCCACTTCCGGCCCGCGCGCGTCGACCGAATCACCGACGGCTCGACGCTCACCACGCTCACCGATCTACTCGCCGCCCGCCCGATCATCGCCGCCTGAGCGCCCGCTCGCCGCCCCATTGGCAACAATCGTTCACGCGCGTGATTCATCGCGCACGATGATTCCCGACAATTGATTCGATCTGCGGCGAAGTGACTCGAAACGTGTTCGAGCGATCCCCGATGGATGTCGGATTTGGCGGCCCTTCTCCGGCGCTTTCGCGCAACAGGAGAAGGAACTGCCAGGAATGAAAATCAAACAGCTCTGCCTCAACCTGACGATGCTGATCGCCGTCGCGGCGGGAACCTCGGTCCCCGCCGCGGCGTCGTTCCGAACCGAGGATCGCGATCTTGCCGCGATCGTCGATCGCTATGCTTCGGCCCACGGTGTGCCGGCCGCCTTCGCCCGCGCCGTGGTCCAGGTCGAGAGCGACTGGAATCCCAAGCTCACCGGCGCCGCCGGCGAGGTCGGCCTCATGCAGATCAAGCACGAGACCGCGCGCGAAATGGGATTTCAGGG
>JAHFPO010000085.1 GCA_023266695.1 Hyphomicrobiales bacterium
TCGGCGGCGAGGATGCCCTTGCCGGGCGCGACCATGGCGAGCGCGACTTTGTGGAGCTCAGCGAGGTTCATCGGACCCTCTTTCTTGATTCTCGGACGGGTTGTCCAGCCGCGATTATAGCCAGCTCGGTTTTCGTGTGGGAGACCGCGCCCGTTTACCTTACCCACAGCGCCTCGACTCCCGGAAGCGCCTTGCCTTCCAGCCATTCGAGGAAGGCTCCGCCCGCTGTCGAGACATAGCTGAAGCGGTCGGCGACGCCAGCCTGATGGAGGGCCGCGACCGTATCGCCGCCGCCGGCGACGGAGACGAGCTTGCCGGCGACGGTGAGTTCCGCCGTCGCTTCGGCGACCTCGATGGTGCCGGCATCGAAGGGCGAAAGCTCGAAGGCGCCGAATGGTCCGTTCCATAGGAGCGTCTTTGAGCGGGCGAGCGTCGAGATCACGCGCTCGATGCTCTGCGGCCCGATGTCGAGGATCATGTCCTCGGGCCCGACCGCATCGACGGAAACGACCCGCGAGGGGGCGTTCGCCCCGAACCTTTGCGCCACCACGGCATCGACCGGCAGCACGATCTCGCAGCCCCTGGTCTTCGCCTCGGCGAGAATTTCGCTCGCGGTCGCAACGAGCTCCTGCTCGCTGAGCGACCGGCCGATGTTCTTGCCTTGAGCCGCCAGGAACGTATTGGCCATGGCGCCGCCGATGACGAGGAACTTCACCTTGGCGAGAAGATTGCCGAGAAGCGCGAGCTTGGTCGAAATCTTGGCGCCGCCGACGATGGCCGCGACCGGCTGCCCGGGCGCCTCCAGCACGCGCTCGAGCGCCTCGATCTCGGCCTGCATCGAGCGGCCGGCATAGGCCGGAAGCTTGCGCGCAAGACCTTCGGTCGAGGCGTGGGCGCGGTGGGCGACCGAGAAGGCGTCGTTCACATAGAGATCGCCGAGCTTGGCGAGTGCGGCGATGAAATCCGGCGCGTTCGTTTCCTCGCCGGAATGGAAGCGGGTGTTTTCCAGGAGCAGCACGTCGCCGGGTTTCATGGCGGCAACGGCCTCCTCAGCCACCGCCCCGATGCAATCATGCGCGAAGGCGACCGGACGCTGGAGATGCTTCGCGAGTTCGGGCGCGACCGGCGCGAGCGATTGCGCGGGATCGCGCCCCTTGGGCCGGCCGAAGTGGGAGAGAAGGATCGCCTTGCCGCCCTTGCCCGTGATCTCGCGCAGCGTCGGCACCGCCGCACGGATGCGGGTCAAGTCGCTGACGCGGCCCTTTTCCATCGGCACATTGAGATCGACGCGCACCAGCACGCGCTTGTCCGCGACGTCCGCCTTATCGAGCGTACGAAAGCTCCGCCCTGCCATCCCGCTCAGCCGAGCTTGCCCATGGCGACCGCGGTATCGGCCATGCGGTTGGAGAAGCCCCATTCGTTGTCGTACCAGGCCATGACGCGCGCCAGTGTGCCGTCCATCACCTTGGTCTGGTCGAGATGGAAGATCGACGAGTGGGGATCGTGGTTGAAGTCGATCGAGACATTGGGCGCGTCGGTGACGGCGAGGATACCCTTCATTTGCTGCTTCGCCGCGCGCTCGATCGCCTCGTTGATCTCGTCCTTGCTGGTCTTGCGCTTGGCCACGAACATGAAATCGACCACCGACACGTTGGGCACCGGCACGCGGATGGCGACGCCGTCGAGCTTGCCGGCGAGCTCGGGGAGCACGAGGCCGACGGCCTTGGCCGCGCCGGTGGAGGTCGGGATCATGGAGAGCGCCGCCGCGCGCGCGCGATAGAGATCCTTGTGCACCTGGTCGAGCGAGGGCTGGTCGTTGGTATAGGCGTGGATCGTGGTCATGAATCCCTTGTCGATGCCGACGGCGTCGTGGAGCACCTTGGCGATCGGCGCGAGACAGTTGGTCGTGCAGGAGGCGTTCGACACCACGATATGTCCTTGGCCGAGCTTGTCGTGATTGACGCCATAGACGACGGTGAGGTCGGCGCCTTCGGCGGGCGCGGAAATGAGCACGCGCTTGGCGCCGGCGGCGAGATGCGCCGCGGCTTTTTCCCTCGCCGTGAAGATGCCGGTGCATTCGAGCGCGATCTCGACGCCGAGCGTCTTCCACGGCAACTGCGCCGGATCCTTGATCGCGGTCACCCGGATCGGCCCGCAGCCGGCGTCGATGGTATCGCCTTTGACCTTCACCTCGCCCGGAAAGCGGCCGTGCACCGAGTCATAGCGCAGGAGATGGGCGTTGGTCTCGACCGGGGCAAGGTCGTTCAGCGCCACCACCTCGATGTCCTTGCGGCCGGACTCCACGATCGCGCGCAGGATATTGCGCCCGATCCGCCCGAACCCGTTGATCGCCACTCGCACGGCCATGCTCATTCCTTTCGCGTGCCCACCTTGTAGACGGCTCCGGCGGCGCTGTCAGCGTGCCGATGGCGACGAGCGCCGGGCGCCCGCCTTGGCGCCGGCGGCCTTTTTCTCGCGTCCGAAGCAATCGAGCGCGGCGGCGATGATCGCCTCGCTGGTGATTCCGAAATGAGCATAGACGTCCTGGTAGGGGGCGCTGGCGCCGAAGCCGCTCATGCCCACGAAGGCGCCGTCGGTGCCGATGATCTCGTCCCAGCCCTGGCGGATCGCGGCCTCGACCGCGAGGCGCACCGGCGCGTCGCCGATAACCGCATGCCGGTAGGCGAGCGGCTCGGCGAGAAAAAGCTCGAAGCAGGGCGCCGAGACGACCCGGGTCGGCACGCCCTTCTTCTCCAGTTCCGCCTGGGCGGCGAGGCAGAGCGAGACCTCCGAACCGGAAGCGAACAGCGAAACCACGGCCTTGGCGCTCGCCGGGGAAAGCTCGTAGGCGCCTTGGGCGCACAGATTTTTCTCGGAGAAACGCTTGCGCGACACCGGCAGGTTCTGGCGCGTGAGCGCGAGCACGCTCGGGCCCGCCGCGCGTTCGAGCGCGAGTTGCCAGCATTCGGCGGTCTCGGTGAGATCGGCCGGGCGAAACAGATAAAGGTTCGGAATCGCCCTGAGCGCGGCGAGATGCTCGACCGGTTGATGCGTCGGCCCGTCCTCGCCGAGACCGATCGAATCGTGGGTCATCACATGGATCACCCGCTTGCCCATGAGGGCGGCGAGCCGCAGCGCCGGCCGGCAATAATCGGAGAACACCAGAAAGGTCCCCGCATAGGGGATGATGCCGCCGTGCAGCGCCATGCCGTTCATGGCGGCGGCCATGCCGTGTTCACGCACGCCGAAATGAACGAAGCGGCCCTTGAAATCGCCCGGCGCGATCACGGCCATGCCCTTGGTCTTGGTGTTGTTCGAGCCGGTGAGATCGGCGGAGCCGCCGATCATCTCGGGCAACGCCGCGGTGATCGCCTCGAGCGAAACTTCGGAGGCCTTGCGCGTCGCCATCTCTTCCGGCTTCGCGATCGCCTGCTCCTTGACTGCGAGCACGGCGGAGGCGAGCGAGACCGGAATCTTGCCGGCGACGCGCCGCTCGAATTCGGCCTTGCTCGCCGGATCGAGCGCCGCGCTGCGCTTGTCCCAAGCCTTGCGCGCCTCCCGCGAGCGCCCGCCCGCCTTGCGCCAGAGATCGAGGAGGTCCGCCGGAATCTCGAACGGCGGATGTTTCCAGCCGAGCTTCTCGCGCGCGCCCTTGATCTCGTCGGCCCCGAGCGGGCTGCCGTGCGCTTTTTCGCTGCCGGCCTTGGTCGGCGCGCCGAAGCCGATGGTGGTGCGGCATGCGATCAGGCTCGGTCGGTCGGACTTCTTCGCCGCCTCGATCGCGGCCGCGATCGCGTCGGGATCATGGCCGTCGATGCGGACGGCGTTCCAGTTGGACGCCTTCACGCGCGCGACCTGGTCGGTGGAATCGGCGAGCGCAAGCTTGCCGTCGATGGTGATGCCGTTGTCGTCGAACAGCACGATAAATTTCGCGAGCCGCAGGTGACCGGCGAGCGCGATCGCCTCCTGGCTGACGCCTTCCATCAGGTCGCCGTCGGAGGCGAGCACATAGGTATGGTGATCGACGATCGCATCGCCGAAGCGCGCCGCCATGATGCGCTCGGCGAGCGCCATGCCGACGGCGTTCGCGATCCCCTGCCCGAGCGGCCCGGTCGTGGTCTCGATGCCGCCGGCGTGGCCGTATTCGGGATGGCCGGCGGTCTTGGAGCCGAGCTGGCGGAAGCGCTTGATCTCCGCGAGGGTCATGTCGGCATAGCCGAGGAGATGGAGCACGGCATAGAGCAGCATCGAGCCGTGGCCGGCCGACAGCACGAAGCGGTCGCGGTCGGGCCAGGCGGGGTCGGCCGGATCGAATTTCAAGAATCTTGTGAATAGAACGGTGGCGACATCGGCCGCGCCCATGGGCAAACCGGGATGGCCCGATTTCGCCGCCTCCACCGCATCCATGGCGAGCGCGCGAATGGCGTTAGCCATGCGGTCGTGCGTAGCGCGGCCCATGTTCCAGTCTCGCGATGGCCGAGGGTCGACGGACAGGGATCGATGCCTTCTATGATCCGCGTACGAGGATATGCGCAAGATCCGCGCGGAACCGCCCCGCCGCTCGTCGGGCGGCGAGAGATAACACTTGGCCTTGCCCTGATCAACGGCGTGGGCTTCCCGATTGACGGCGGCGGCGGCGCACCGCTTTACTGCGCCGTCGAGGTCAGTCTGCGGGATTCGCCATGCGGCAAGGGGATGAATCGTCGCTCGAACGGGCAAGCCGTCGGTTGAACGCCGCCATCGATGCGCTCGAGGCCGCGATCAGCCGCCGCCATGAAGGCGACCGCCAGCGCGACGCGCTCGAGGCGCAGATCCAGGCGTTCGGCAGCGACCGTTCCAAGCTCGCCGACGAGCTCGACCGCGTGCGGGCGCGGGCCGGCGACCTGGAATCCACCAATCGCGAAGTCTCGCGCCGTCTCGAGCACGCGGTCGACACCATCCGCGCCGTATTGACGGCGCACGAACGCTGAATCCGGAGGACCGCCCGATGGCACAGGTGAGCGTGACGATCAACGGACGCGTCTATCGCATGTCCTGCGACGACGGGCAGGAAGATCATCTCGCCCGCCTCGCCCGCGACCTCGACCAACGCATCGGGCAGTTGCGCGAGGCCTTCGGCGAGATCGGCGATACCCGCCTGACCGTGATGGCGGCGCTCATGGTCGCCGACGAGCTGGCCGAGGCGCGCCGCCGCATGCGCTCGGCCGAACAGGAGATCGAGAGCCTGAACGACGCCCGGATCGCCGCCTCCGAGCGGATCGAGGCGAACGAGCGCGCGGTCAGCGAGGCGATCGAGAGCGCCGCCGAACGCATCGAACGGCTCGCCCACAGCCTGAACGGCCGGCACGGGCCGGGCGTGGCGCTCGGATGAACGCCCGCTGGCCGGGATGACTTTTAACCCTTTGCCCCCTAGATTGGCGGCGCGGGGCTGCGAGGTGCGTCGGAGACAAATTCTCGGGGCCTTACGATCCTGAAGGGAGCTGTCCCTGTCCTCGCCCCTGGGCTTGGGCATATGGCGCCCACCTACTTCTGTAGGTTCCCGGGATCAGCTCTCTGACGGCCATCGCGGCTCCGCACTCCTCGTCCCTGGTCGAGCGGCCAGGCGCTCCGATCGGTCCGATGAATTCCGCCAATTCCATCCTCGCCCACAAAGCCGGGCTGCGCGCCACGGCGATCGAGCACCGCGACGCGCTACCGCCGGTGATGCGCGCCGCCGCCGCCGAGGCGATCGCGGCGCGCCCGCTTCCCCTCGATGTTTCACGGGGAACCGTGGTGTCCGGTTTCATGCCGATCCGGAGCGAGATCAACCCGGCCCCGCTGCTGCGCCGCTTCGCCGAAGCGGGCGCCTGGTTGGCACTCCCCACCATCGTCAAGCGCGGTGAGCCCCTGCGTTTTCGCGCCTGGGCGATCGGCGAAAAACTCGCGCGCGGGCAATGGGGCATCCGCGAGCCCATGCCGGAAGCACCCGAGGTCCTGCCCGACATTCTCCTGGTCCCGTTCGCCGCCTTCGACCGCCGCGGCCACCGCATCGGCTATGGGGCGGGCTATTACGACAAGAGCCTCACCGCGCTCCGCGCCCAAAAGCCGATCATCGCCATCGGCCTCGGCTTTGCCGCCCAGGAAATTCCCGCGGTGCCGGTGCTTCCCCACGACGCTCGCCTCGATCTCGTGCTAACGGAACGCGAGGTGATCGACTTGCGGAGCGCCGCCTGATGCGGTTGTTGTTTCTCGGCGATGTGGTCGGCCGCTCGGGACGAACCATCGTGAGCGAGCGCCTGCCCGGCCTGATCGCCGACTGGAAGCTCGATTTCGTCGCCGCCAACGGCGAGAACGCCGCCGGCGGCTTCGGCATCACCGAGGCGATCTATCAGGAGCTTTGTGACGCCGGCACCGACGTGATCACGCTGGGCAATCACGCCTGGGATCAGCGCGAGGCGCTGGTGTTCATCGAGCGCGCGCCGAAGCTGATCCGCCCGCTCAACTATCCCGCCGGCACGCCGGGCAAGGGCTCGACCATCGCCCAGGCGAGAAACGGCGCGCGCGTCTGCGTCATCAATCTCATGGGCCGCATCTTCATGGATGCGCTCGATGATCCCTTCGCCGCCGTCGAGCGCGAATTGACCGCATGTCCTCTGAAGCATGGCTGCGACGCGATCGTGGTCGACATGCACGCCGAGACCACCAGCGAGAAGCAATCGATGGCGCACATGCTCGACGGGCGGGTGAGCCTCGTCGTCGGCACCCATACTCACGCGCCCACCTCGGACGAGCGCGTGCTCACGGGCGGCACCGCTTTCATCAGCGACGTCGGCATGTGCGGCAATTATGACAGCGTGATCGGCATGGCGAAGGAGGAGCCGATGCGGCGCTTCATCACCAAGCTTCCGGCCGCCCGCTTCGAGGCCGCGACCGGCCCGGCCACGCTCTCCGGGCTCGCGGTCGAGATCGACGAGGCGACCGGCCTGGCCCAACGCGTGGCGCCGGTGCGGCTCGGCGGCGTGCTCAGCGAAGCACGGCCGGGTTTCTGGGACTGATCTCACCATTCAAACAGCACTCAGTTTTTTCCCTCGCCCCGTTTACGGGGAGAGGGTAAGAATGAGCGTTCTCGCGGGCGGTTTTCGCGCGCCCCGAGTCTTGTTTCGTTTCCCCTCACTGCACTCTTTTAGTGCGCAAGTCGGGTAAACCCGACTTGCGAGGGGGATGGAGCGCCGGTCGGCGCACCATTCATTTCGGTGGCGCGCTCAAGCGGAGCGCGCCGCGCCTTCTCGGCGCTCCATCCGGCGGTTTCCGTCCACGGGCCGCGCTTTCGGGGACGGCGGGGGCCCGGTCCACGAGGGACGGGCGGCCGCCGGCCAGCGTCAGCGAGCTCCTCGCGCCCGGTCGTAGTGCCGGGGGGCGGGGTCCCGAGGCCTCCCGAGATCATGGCAGCGAGCCACGACCGCGGGCGCCGATCCCGATCCCACATGGTTTCGCGTGGCCACGCGCCCCTCGCTGGATCGAGACGGAGCGGAGTCTAAGGGTGCGCTGGAGGGCGGGGATAAGTTTTTATTCGGCAATGATTTCAACGGGCGCGAATGCGGAAACGGGGATAAGAGCTCCCGCCAAAGAAAAAGCCCGGCGAACCGGGCTTTTCCAAGAGTGAAGTTTTGACAGCCCGCCGTCAGGCGGCCGCCAGGTTCGTCGCGGCGGTCTTGCCGCGCTCGGTGGTGATTTCGTAACTCACCTTCTGCCCCTCGTTGAGGGTGTACATGCCGGCGCGCTCCACGGCGCTGATATGAACGAACACGTCCTTGCCGCCGTCGGCCGGCTGAATGAAGCCGAACCCTTTCTGCGCGTTGAACCACTTCACGGTCCCGATAGCCATCTCGTCTTCCTTTCGTCGCACGCGATTTCGCGTGTTTCGCCACGCGACCATCGCGCAGCCTCACAATCCGAGTTTTGGGTTTTCTTGGGTCTCGCAGCGCCCAAAAAACGGGAGCGTGGTCGCAAGAGGTCGCCAAAACCTTGGTTGCGCGAGGACGAGACTTCATTTTTGTGGCGAGGTCAAGGCTGGCGTTTTGATTCGCATCATGGCGGGATCGCGCCATGCAAGAAAATATTAAATAAAATTCACATGTCTGTTGCCGTCTCCCGCCGCCTGAATTTCCAAATCTTCCCCCGATGGCCGCGCCGGCTGCGCGGCCGGCCTCAGGCCGCCGCGGTCCGGGTCGCGGCGATGCGCTCGATGGCGTCGGTCACATGCTCGCCAATGAAGCCTTCGGCGAAGCCGAGCCGGTCGGCGATCAGCGTGAGCTCGCGATCCTCCTTCAGGATCTCGGTGTAATTCCGCCCGAGCGGATGCAGCGGCATGATGAAGAAGCCGAGATTCATTCAGCGAGCCCCAGCCTCGTCATCCTGAGGTGCCCGCGCGTAGCGCGGGCCTCGAAGGATGACCTGCTTGTGACAACCATAGAAATGATTGGGCGGAAACGTTCATCTTGTCGACTGACTCGGGCGCCGTTTCGATAGCTCACGAATTCTCTCCCAATCGCCGCGCGCTAAGGCTTCCTTCTTGGCACGGCTCCATCCCTTGATCTTTCGTTCTACCGAAATCGCATTGGTTACGCGATCAAAATACTCGGACCAAAGGAGAGTGACGGGCCGTCGCTTGAAAGTATATCCGGGATATTTCCCCATATTGTGATCCTGTACGCGCCGCGACAGATCATCGCCCGTCGCGCAGCCGACGTAACTAAGAACCGTCTGCACACTGGAGAATATAGACGAATGCGCCCATCAGTCCCCTTGGTATAGCGTTATCCTTCGAGGCTCGGCGCTTCGCGCCTCGCTCCTCAGGATGACGGAATCACACGACGAGAAGCGTCTCACACCCCCTTCGCCATCTCGCGCAGCTTGAATTTCTGAATCTTCCCCGTGCTCGTCTTCGGAATCTCGGCGAACACCACGTGGCGCGGGCACTTGTAGCGGGCGAGATGGGAGCGGCAGTGCTCGATCAGCTCGTCGGGGGTCGCGCTCTTTCCCGGCTTCAGCTCGACGAAGGCGCACGGCGTCTCGCCCCATTTGTCGTCGGGCTTGGCGACGACCGCCGCCGCCGCCACCGCCGGGTGCCGGTAGAGCGCGTCCTCCACCTCGATCGAGGAGATGTTCTCGCCGCCCGAGATGATGATGTCCTTGGAGCGGTCCTTGATCTGGAGATAGCCGTCCGCATGCATCACCCCGAGATCGCCGGAATGGAACCAGCCGCCGGAAAAGGCGGCCTCAGTCGCCTGGGGATTTTTCAAATAGCCCTTCATCACCACATTGCCGCGGAACATGACCTCGCCGAGCGTCGCGCCGTCGCGGGCGACCGGCCGCATGGTTTCGGGGTCGATGACGTCGAGCCCCTCGAGCGGCACGTAGCGCACGCCCTGGCGCGCCTTCATCGCCGCCTGTTCGGCGGGCGGGAGCGCGTCCCATCCCTCATGCCATTCGTTGACCGTCGCCGGCCCGTAGGTCTCGGTCAGCCCGTAGAGGTGCGTGACGTTGAACCCCGCCCGCTTCATCGCCGCGAGCACGGCCTCGGGCGGCGGCGCCGCCGCGGTGAAGAACTCGACCAGGTGCGGCAGCGGCTTCTTCTCGGCGTCCGGCGCGTTCACGAGCGTCGCCATCACGATCGGCGCGCCGCAGAGATGGGTGACGCCGTGGGCGGCGATCAGGTCGTACATCGCCTTCGCCCGCACTTGGCGCAG
>JAHFPO010000194.1 GCA_023266695.1 Hyphomicrobiales bacterium
AGCATCCACTCGGGCTCGTTCTTCTTCTGCGAGATGAAGCAGACGGTGCTCTCGTCGAGGCCCTTGGGGGCCTTGTCGGATTCGATCTCGGTGAAGAAACCGTATTTGTATTGGTCGACGTCGATGGCGCGGACGCGTTCGACGGTTTCCGGAACTGCCGACATTTCCTTCTCCTCATCCTCGCGGTTTCAAGGACCGCAACGTGGGGTTTTCAAGTGCGTTCACTTCAGGCCGCGCGTTCACTCCTGCGCTGAGCGAGGTTCGAATGGATGCGCTTCCATACTAGCAGGAAGCGCGCGAGGTCGTCTTCGACCGTGTTCCAGCCGAGGCTCACGCGGACGGCGCCCTTGGCGATTTCGGCCGGAACCTTCATGGCGGCGAGCGCCTCGGACGGTCCGACCTTGCCCGACGAACAGGCGGCGCCGGCGCTCACCGCCACGCCTTCGAGGTCGAAGGCGATGACCGCGGTCTCGGCGGCGATCCCCGGCACGGCGAAGCACGTCGTATTGGGCAACCGCGGCGCGCGAGCGCCAAGGATGACCGTGTCGGGGGCGATTGCGCGGATACCCTCCTCCAGCCGATCGCGCAGGCCGGCAAGGCGCCCGGTTTCCTCCGCGACGACGAGGGCGGCGGATTCGGCCGCGACGCCGAAGCCCGCGATCGCCGCCACGTTCTCGGTGCCGGCGCGGCGGCCGCGCTCCTGGCCGCCGCCGCGCAGCATGGGCGGAACTCGAATCGCCTCGTCGCGCACGATCAGCGCGCCTGCGCCCTGCGGCCCGCCGAGCTTGTGCGATGAAATAGATATAAGGTCGGCGCCTGAGACGGCAAGATCGAAGGGAACCCGACCCGCGATCTGCACCGCGTCGGTGTGGAATAGGCCGCCCGCCGCATGAACGCGTTCGGCGATTTTCGCCAAGGGCTCGATCGTGCCGGTTTCATTGTTCGCCGCCATGACCGAGACGAGGGCGCGACGTCCCGCGGCCTGATGGCGCGCGAGCGCGGCCTCAAGCACCGTGAGATCGATCACGCCGTCGCGATCGACCGGGATGGTCTCGATCTCCTCGGCGGCGAATCGTCCGCCCGCGCGCACCGCCGGATGCTCGACCGCGGAGATCATGAGCACGTCGCAGCGGAACGGCCGGCCTTCGATCTCGAGCACGGGTGAGAGCGCGAGCGCCACTGATTCGGTCGCGCCGCTGGTGAAAGTGACCGCCTTGGAGTCGGCGCCGACGAGGTCTGCGACCTTGGCGCGCGCTGCCACCACCTCCGCATAGGCGGCACGCCCCTCGGCATGGACCGAAGAGGCATTGCCGAAGGAGGTGAGCGCAGCCATCATCGCTGCCCGCGCCGGCGGGCGCAGGGGTGAGGTGGCATTATGGTCGAGATAGATGCGCCCGTTCATCATTTCCGTCCAAGATTCCCATTGAAGAGAGGCCGGGAGCCTTGCAATCGGCCGTTGTTTTCGCCATATCAGGTCAGCCGCTCGGACATGTTCGCACATTTGTGCGTTCTTGAGCGGTTCTCTTTTTTAGAATAGTTCTAAACAATACGGCTGATCGCAAAGTCAAGTCAAGCCGCCGAGCCGCCATCTCCACCGCCCGGCGGCAGGTTTTGTTGCGATCCAGTTGCTCGTGCGTACAGTCCCGAACCGGAGAGAGATGATGCCCGAAGTGATCTTCACCGGAGAGGACGGGCGGCTCGAAGGACGCTTCCACCCGGGGCAATCGCGCAGCTCCCCGATTGCGATCATCCTGCATCCCCATCCGCAGTTCGGCGGGACCATGAACAATCCCGTCGTCTATCATCTCTATTACGCCTTCGCGAACCGGGGCTTCGCGGCCCTGCGCTTCAATTTCCGCGGAGTCGGACGCAGCCAGGGCGTCTTCGACCACGGCCAGGGCGAGCTTTCCGACGCCGCCGCGGCGCTCGACTGGGCGCAGGCCAACAATCCGGACGCGCGCTCCTGCTGGATCGCGGGCTTCTCCTTCGGCGCCTGGATCGGCATGCAGCTCCTGATGCGGCGGCCGGAGGTCGAGGGCTTCGTCTCCATCGCGGCGCCCGCCAGTCTCTATGATTTCTCGTTCCTCGCCCCCTGCCCCTCCTCGGGCCTGTTCGTGCACGGCGACAAGGATGCGGTGGTGCCGATCGCGGCGGTCGGCCAGCTGGTCGAGAAGCTCAAGACCCAGAAGGGCATCGTGATCGAACAGCAGATCATCCGCAGCGCCAATCATTTCTTCGACGGCAAGACCGAGGAGCTGATCGAGGTGGTGGACGAATATCTCGACAAGCGCCTGCCCAAGAGCCGCGACAGCGCGGCGTAACTCAGCCGCGCGCCACCACGCCGCCGGCGAGCGGCCGAGTGACGCCGGTAGTCGAAGGGAAGCTGATCGGCAGGCCCTTCAGCGTGCGTACCGCGAGATAGGCGAAGGCCTGTGCCTCCAGCGCGTCCGCCGACCAGCCCACCGCTTCGGCCACGAGCACGGGCGCGCGCAGCCGTTCGCGCAGCATTTTCATCAAGGCCCGGTTGCGCGCGCCGCCGCCGGCGACGATCCAGGTTGCGGGCTTTTTCGGCAGATGCTCGCCCGCCCGCGCAATCGAACCCGCGACGATCGCGGTGGCGGTGGCGACGGCATCCTCGAGCGTGAGATTGTCAAGCCCCAACCGCGCGAATTCCGCGCGGTCGAGCGACTTCGGCGGCTTGCGCGAAAAGAACGGATCGGCGAGCGCGCTCGCAACGAGCTTCTCGTGAACGTTGCCCGAGGCGGCGAGCACCCCATCGCGATCGAACCGTTTGCCGGTGCGGGCAAGCACGATCTCGTCGATCGGCGCGTTGCCGGGGCCGGTATCGAAAGCGACGGGATCGGTTTCGCCGTCGAGAAAAGTGATATTGGCGACGCCGCCGATATTCACCACCGCGACCGGATGCGGCTCCTCCAGGCCGTGCGCGAGCGCACGATGGAATATGGGCGTGAGCGGCGCGCCCTCGCCGCCCGCCGCCACGTCGGCGGCGCGGAAGTCATGGGCGACCGGCAGGTGAAGCTCGCGCGCGAGCGCCGCCCCGTCGCCGATCTGCACGGTCAAGCGGGATTGCGGCCGGTGCAACACGGTCTGGCCATGGAAACCCACGATGTCGATCATCGCCCGCTCGATCCCGTTCGCGCGCAGAAACGCCTCGACCGCCTGGAGATGGGCGCCGGTGACGAGCCGCTCCGCTTCCAGGAGCGCGCCCGTGCGCGCGGCGCGATCGGTGAGGGTGGCGGCTTCCTTGAGCGCCGCCAGCAACAGCGCGCGCTCTTCCTCGGCATAGGGCCGGTAGCCGATCGGCCCGAGGCGGGCGATCTCCTCACCGTCGGTCGCAACCAGCGCCACGTCG
>JAHFPO010000195.1 GCA_023266695.1 Hyphomicrobiales bacterium
GCCGTTGGGCTGCACGATGCACTCAATCTCAACGGTTCCTTGCACCTTGGCGCGCATCGCGTCCGGCGTGTACTGCGGGTCGACCTTCCGCAGCAACCGCGGCGCATCGACGCCGTTGCCCGGACGATACGCTCCCCCGCCCGTGCCCCCGCCATAGCCCGGCCCCAGCCCCGACCCTATTCCGGATCCGATGCCCGAACCGGTGCCCGTGCCGCCGCCTCCGCCGCTACCACTCCCCTGCGAAGGTGAAAGAACGGACCCATCAATCACACCCGGGACGATCGCGTTCAGGTCTGCCGCGAGGGTCTTGGCAGGAATGTCGAACTGTTGTAGCGGCTCCTTCTCCAACTGATTGAGCACATTTTCCAGTTTCGGCGCCTCCAATACAGGAACGGTAATCTTGTCTTTCCCCGGGATCTCAGCTTTCCGTGGCGGTTCCGGCGATCGATTTCCGCCGCCCCCACCACCGCCGCCCGGGCCAGGCTCCGCAAGCCAAACAATCTGCTGATTGATCGGGTCGGGTTGAAGGTCGCTGGAGGTGTAGGCTCGCTGCCCATATTTCAATGCCAGCAAAAACAGCACGGTCGCCGCGACGTGGGTGACGATCGATGCCCCTACGGCCCCGCCGACGCGGCTTCGCTGCCGCTCGAACAAAAATTCCACCTCTCGAGGGTGACTTTCACTCCCAAGGTGAACGACAAGGTGGCCGACTGGGATCGATTCGGATGCCTGATGCATTTGGCTCACAAAGGGCTGGCTCTTTCTATTTTGCCTTTCCCGGTGACGTCGCGCAACTGCAAAAAGCGAGCCTCAACATGGCCCTAAGGTGCAGGGGGTAAGTTGCGGGCGGGAGATCAGACCCGCCCGCTCCAGTTCTTAGCAGTCGCCGGCGGCAGGTCATACCCGCCCGCTCCAGTTCTTAGCAGTCGCCGGCGGCAGGTCATACCCGCCCGCTCCAGGCCCCAATCGCGGCGTTTCCCCCGCCGTACGAATGGAGCAGCGCCAATGCCTCGGCCGCAGCCGGTTCGCTCCGAATCGCGACGAGGACGCCGCCTCTGGCCGTCAGGACCTCGAAAATCCGGCCGTCATGCTGTTGGAAGCCGACGCGCCGCATTGAAGCCGCAAGTCCACTCTTCCTCAAATCGGGGCCGTCCAAGGCGTCCAGCAGGGGACCGCGCACCAGGACCGGTCCGAGTCCCGGCAGCTCGAGTCGCTGTCCAGACGCTCCGAGTGCCTGTTCGGTCAACGAGACCAAGGCCGGCGATTCTTTGCCGAGTATGGTCAACGACTCCGCCGGAAAGCCGGCCGCTTTGAGCGCGCTGATGCCGCGCTCGGCCCAAATCGTGTCCTGAAAGACACCAACGGTGAAACGTCCGGTCTCGACTTCCTGCATTGTTGTCCGCTTTCCTCAGTGCGTATGGGGCCCCCATGCGCCGAAAGACCGACGCACGCGCGCTAGCACCCCAGCGCGGCTGCCGCGCTGGGGGCCCCGCCTTTTGCTCGGCGTCGGCTTTACTATATCGAGCCTTCCGCCCTCCGCCAAGGCTACGGCGAGATACGACCACTGCCCTGGCATGGTACAATGCCGATAGTCCCGCTGTGTTCAGACGTTTGACAGGACGTAAGGAGTAGCTTTCATGGGACGCATAGGTCTGCCGGAACTGCTCGTCATCCTCTTTATCGTCATCTTGATTTTCGGGGCCAACCGGCTGCCTGAAATTGGAAGGGGAATCGGCAGGGGCATCCGCAATTTCAAAGACGCCACGCGCGACAACGAGCATAAGACGGAGTGAACGGCCACTGCACAGCTATCGACGCTTGCCGTGACGGTCCCCTGCCGCCCGGCGAGGTGGCCGCTGCCGGCGGCCTTGCCGCTTGGCGTGTTCTCGCGTCGGACGCACCTTGCTCCGGCGCGTCCCTCGAGGCCGCCCCTCCTGCCTGACGCTTTCCAGAATCTCGACAAGCCCCAGATCGATCTGGCGCCGCTCCATGTCCACACGGACGATCTGCACCTGCACCTGATCGCCCAGGCGATAGGCCTTCCCTGTGTTTTCACCGCGCAGCGTGTGTGTCTGCTCGAGAAACCGGTAGTAATCGTCTGCCATGCTGGACACGTGGACGAGTCCTTCGACGAAGTGCTCGATGAGCTCGATGAATAGCCCGAAGGGCGCCACCCCGGTGATGTAGCCGGAGAATTCGTCGCCGATCTTGTCGGCCATGAACCGCACCTTCTTCCACTGCACGAGCTCACGCTCCGCATCTTCCGCCCGGCGCTCCATTTCCGAGCAGTGGCGGGCGACTTCTGGAAGCTCGTCTTCGAGATCGGTCGTGCGGTCGGCCGAAAGCTCGTTCCGCCGCGCGGCGCGCAGCAGCCGATGTACGACGAGATCCGGATAACGCCGAATCGGTGACGTGAAGTGCGTGTAACAACTCGCCGCGAGACCAAAGTGCCCCAGGTTCTCTGCGGCGTACCGCGCTTTTTGCATCGTACGCAACATCAAGAACGCAATCGGTTTTTCTTCGGGTGTGTCATGGATTCGATCGAGAAGCCGCTGAAAATGCCGGGGACGGATGGTCTTTGCCGGAGCGGCGAGACTGTACCCAAGCCCGGAGATGAACTCTTCGAACTGCTCTACCTTGAGCAGATCAGGCTCTTCGTGCACCCGGTACAGGGCCGGCACGCTCCGTTGTTCGAGGAATTCGGCGACCGTCTCGTTTGCGAGGAGCATGAACTCCTCGATCAACCGATGCGCCACATTGCGTTCTGTCGCGATGATCGCCTCGACCAACCCTGCCTGGTCGAGAACGACCTCTGATTCGCTGAGGTCGAAATCGATGGACCCGCGGCGACGGCGGCGCGCGTTGAGCACCTCGAACAGTTCCCGCATCAGCTCAAACGTCGGGACGAGCCGCTCATAGCGCTGCATCGCCGCAAGGTCGTGATCCGTGAGAATCGCGTTGACATCGACGTATGTCATGCGCTCTGCCGTCCGGATGATGCCGTCGTGAAACTCGTACCGGACCACCTGGCCATTACGATCGACCTCCATGAGGCACGATTGGACCAGACGATCGACCCTCGGATTCAGACTGCAGAGACCGGTTGCGAGCTCTGCCGGAAACATGTGGACGGCCCGTTCCGGGAAATAGACCGACGTCGCTCGTTCGTACGCCTCGCCATCGAGACGACTGCTTTCAGCCACATAGTGGGCGACGTCGGCGATGTGAACGCCCAGCCAATAGTGGCCGTCGGGCAGCCGCTCGAGGCTCACGGCATCATCGAAATCCCGCGCGTGTTCGCCATCGATGGTGACGGTCACGATTGAACGAAAGTCGGTGCGATCGGCGAAGTCGCGGGCAGGATCGAGG
>JAHFPO010000196.1 GCA_023266695.1 Hyphomicrobiales bacterium
TGCCGCCGAGCTTATTGTCATCAGGGCGAGTACCATCAAGCTACGCATCGCGGGCTCCTAAGTAGTCCGTTGCGTGGCATGATACCTTTGCGATCATTACTAAATTCAAAAGCAGGCAAGGCTTAGGGATTTTTTACCATCGCCTTCCTGATTTTTAATCAAAACCGCTAACCCGTACGGCCTTGTCGGATTGGTCGCTGGCGGCCCGTTGCGCGGCCTCTCAATCAACCCCTTGACGACGAGGGTGTAGCTATTGCTATCGGCATTGCTAAAATTCGGGCGAATGTGAGCATCGATTTTTTCTCATCGACACGAGGAAACTACCCATGGTCACGATCCGCGAGAAGCCGGTCGTCAAAATGCGCGCGGAGGGCATTTGTACGTCCCATTCACGCACCGATGTTCGCGTCCGCGATATTGCGACCGTCGTCGATGAGCCGCTCGAGCGCGGCGGCAGCAACGCCGCGCCAAGCCCGACCGAGATGTTGATGGCCTCGCTGCTCGGATGCACCAATGTCATCCTGCATAAGGTCGCGGCCAAGAACGGCGTCGAGATCGAAGCGCTATCGCTCAAGCTCGAGACGGAGTTCGATCGCAATGGCGTGATGCTGGCGAAATTCGTCGAAATTCCATTCCCCGCGATGACGCTGACGGTCGACGTCACCACCCGCGCGTCCGACGCGGAGGTCGCGGTCCTTGCACGCGAGCTCGACGCGTTCTGTCCGGTATCGCAAGTGATCCGGAAATCGGGCACGCGTCTCAAGACGATCTTCAACGTCACGCGACCGTGACCGCGCGGGCCCCGTCGCGTTCAGCGCTAGCCCATGCGCTTGGCTTCCAGCGCCGGACCAGAGCCTGATTCCGGCCCCTCAGCGCAGCGTTGACTCACGGCATTGGTCGGCGAATGATACCGTCATGATAAAAAGTCCCGTATAGGGGGAGGTTCTCATGCTCGATCTGAGTGGTCTTACGCGCCGGGTGTTGTTGGTCTTCGCATTCGCGGCGCTGCCTCTGGCGGCCATCGCCCAGCAATACCCGGCCCGGCCGATAACCTTGATCATACCGTTCGCCGCCGGCGGGCCGCAGGATACGATCGGCCGCATCGTCTCGGTGCGCATGAGCGAAATTCTCGGCCAGCAGGTGGTGATCGAGAATGTCGGCGGGGCCGGCGGCACCACCGGCTCCAAGCGGGTCGCCGATGCCGCGCCCGATGGCTACACCATCATTCAGGCAAGCGTCGGCACCCACGCCAAGAGCCAGACGCTCTACAAGAAGCCGGCCTACAACGCCGTCACCGATTTCACCCCGGTCGGCCTGCTTGGCGAGACGCCGATCGCGCTCACCGTGCGCAAAGACCTGCCGGCGAAGGATTTCAAGGAGTTCGTCGCCTACGCCAAGGCGAACCAGGACAAGATGTCGTTCGGCTCGGCCGGCCCGGGCTCCGCCACCCACCTCGGCTGCGTGATGGTCAACCTCGTGCTCGGCACCGACATCACCCACATTCCCTATCGCGGGACGGGACCGGCGATGCTGGATCTCCAGGGCGGCCGCATCGACTTCATGTGCGAGATCATCAACACGGCGAAGCCGCACATCGAAGCGGGCTCCATCCGGGCGCTCGCGATCATGACCAAGGAGCGCTCGCCGGTGTTGCCGAATCTTCCGACCGCGCTCGAGCAGGGAACGAAGGGCCTCGAAGCCTATACCTGGACCGCGTTCTTCCTGCCCAAGGGCGCGCCCGAAGCGGTCGTGAAGAAGCTGAACGATGCGATGGTGCAGGCGCTGAAGACGCCTGCCGTGCGCGAGCGGCTGCAGGGCACGGGCGTGGAGGTCGTTTCCGATGATCGCATGACGCCGAAATATCTCGGAGAGTTCGTGAAAAGCGAGATCGAGAAGTGGGCGGTACCGATCAGGAAGAGCGGCGTGCAGCAGGACTGAGCCGGTGGTGATCGCCGCCTGATGAGCGGCGGGGTGCGGCCATGGGAGAACGATCGCTCCGCGTCGGCCTTGCCGGTCTCGGGGCCGTCGGCCGCGAGGTCGCCCGCCGCCTGGAGGCGGGCATTGCCGGGCTCGTGTTGACTGCGGTCGCCGTCCGCGATCGGGAAAAGGCCCGCTGCAACCTGCCCCGGCTCGGCCTCGGCATCGCCGTCACCGCTCTTTCCGATCTCGCCCGCCAATGCGACGTGGTGGTCGAATGCCTGCCGGCGGCGCTCTTCCGCGCGGTGGCGGTGCCGGCGGTGGAAGCGGGCAAGATTTTCATGCCGCTCTCGGTCGGCCAACTGCTCGAAAATTTCGATCTGGTGGAGCGCGCGCGCGCGACCGGCGCCCGCATCCTGATCCCCACCGGCGCGCTCGTGGGGCTCGACGCGGTGCGCGCCGCCGCCGAAGGCGAGATCCGCTCGGTCCGGATGGTGACGAGGAAGCCGCCGCGCGGGCTCGCAGGCGCGCCCTATCTCGCCGAGCACGGGATTTCGCTCGAGAATCTGAAAGCGCCAAAGAAAGTCTTCGACGGATCGGCGCGCGAAGGCGCGCGCGGCTTTCCGGCCAATCTCAATGTCGCCGCGGCACTTTCGCTTGCCGGCATCGGGCCCGACCGCACGCGGCTCGAAATCTGGGCCGATCCCGCCCTCGAGCGCAATGTGCACGTGATCGAGGTCGATGCCGACAGCGCCCGCTTCTCCATGACGATCGAGAACGTGCCGTCGGAAAATCCGCGCACCGGAAAAATCACCGCGCTCAGCGTGATCGCGGCGCTGCGCGGGCTGGTGTCGGAGCTGAAGGTCGGAAGCTGAATGTCGGAGCGAATTCCGCCGAACACGGCCGGCGGCGACCGATAGCCGCAGCGGATATTTTTCTTTCTGTTCGATTGTCAAACAGCACCTATCGCTTTCTCGAGATCCGTCATCCTGAGGTGCGAGCGGCCGAAGGCCGCGAGCCTCGAAGGATGACGGCGGGGCATCCGTTCGTCACCCTTCGAGGGCCTCGCTACGCTCGGCCGCCTCAGGGTGACGTGATTGATCGTTCTCGCGGGCGGATTTCGCCCCGAGCTTTGTTTCGTTTCCCCCTCATTCCGATGAGGGGGACGGAGCGCCGAAAGGCGCACCAGTCTTCCGTTGCGCCCTCCGGCGCAAACAAGTGTACGCAGTTTGCGTAACTTGAATGCGAGGGCGCGTCGCCTTCCGGCGCTCGCGTCACGGCGGTTTTTCGCACCCCGGGGCCGTACTTCCGGCGATCGGGAAAGGCGCGAACACGCAACCTACAAGCAGGGGCTTTCGCCCCGGCAAGCCCGATACCGTCCAGCCATTGAAGGCAGCGGGTCGTAGTGCCCACGGACGGCTACCCGGAGCCTCCCGGTG
>JAHFPO010000086.1 GCA_023266695.1 Hyphomicrobiales bacterium
GACGAAGCGGCGGCCCGCCGCTCGCCGCTCGGCGGCCTTGCCGCCTCCGGCTGGCACTCCTGCGCGATCATGATGCGCCTCATCGCTAACGGATTCATCCTGGAGTCGAGCTGCATGGGCTCGCCCGGCGTCGAGGAATTGAAATGGCTGAAGCCGGTGCGCCCCGGCGACCGGCTCGCCGTGCGCCGCACCGTGCTGGAGAAACGAGCCTCGAAATCGAGGCCCGAGATGGGTTTCGTGCGCTTCCGTTTCGATCTCGTGAACCAGAACGGCGAGACGGTGATGGAGCAGACCAATTTCATCATGTTTGGCCGCCGCGCGCCGGAAGCTTAGCGATGAGATTTTTCGAGGACATCGGCATCGGTGACCGGCGCGAGCTGGGGCGGCACAGTTTCACCGCCGATGACATCAAACGCTACGCTCTGCGCTATGACCCGCAGCTGTTTCATGTCGACGAGGCGGCGGCGGCGCGCTCGCATTTCGGCGCGCTCATCGCTTCCGGCTGGCACACCGCGGTGGTGTGCATGCGGCTATTCATCGAAACGCAACGGCATATCGCCGCCGAGCTGGCCGCGCGCGGCGAGCCGGCGGCCAAGATCGGTCCCTCGCCCGGATTCCGCAATCTGAAATGGCTGCAGCCGGTCTATGCCGGCGACACCATCAGCTTTGCCAGCGAAGTGCTCGACAAGCGCCCGCTCGCTTCGCGCCCCGGCTGGGGCATGCTCGTCATGCGCAATACCGGCACCAACCAGGACGGCGCGCTGGTGTTCGAGTTCGAAGGCGCGATCTTCGTGGAGCGGCGCGGCGACCCATAGGGTCAATGCCCCTCGAAGGCGACCAGGCTGTGCACCTTGATGCCGCGGCGGCGCAACCGCTCGGCACCGCCGAGATCGGGCAGATCGATGATGAAGGCGGCGGCGACGAGTTCGCCGCCGGAGCGGCGCACCAGTTCGCAGGCCGCTTCCGCCGTGCCGCCGGTAGCAATGAGATCGTCGACCATGAGCACGCGCTGGCCCGACGCGATCGCATCGGCGTGGATTTCCACCGCGTCGACGCCGTATTCGAGCTGATATTCCTGCCCGATGGTCTTGTGCGGGAGCTTGCCTTTCTTGCGCACCGGCACGAAGCCCTTGTTGAGCTCGTGCGCCACCGCACCGCCGAGGATGAATCCGCGCGCCTCGATGCCGGCGACGAGATCGATCGGCGTCTTCAGGAACGGCAGCACCAGCCCGTCGATCGCCGCGCGCAGGCCGCGCGGATCGATGAGGAGCGTGGTGATGTCGCGGAACAGAATCCCGCGCTTGGGATGGTCCGGGATGGTGCGGATGAGAGATTTGAGATCGATCGTCTGGCGGGGCGTCATGGGTGTGATGGAACCAGTCCGTTGCGGGCGGCCCTAATTTGTCGGACCATGAGCGGGGGCGCAACGAGGGAGCAGAGCCATGGCCGAGCCCGAAACCCATGTAACCGTCGTCGATGTTCAGATTCCGTTCTGGCGTCTTATCGTCTTGCTACTCAAGGTCGCTCTCGCCGCGATTCCGGCCTCGATCCTTTTCGCCATCATCATTTGGCTGATTATCGGCTCCATCCGCATCATCGGGTTCGGAATGATGATGTCGAACATGCGGCTCTAGCCCCGCGGAAGGCCATGGAGAGGGCGTTTTTGCTCGATCCTGGCCTCCCCCCTTGGCGCCAGCCACCTCGCCGGATTAACGTCGCGCACCGGCCGCTGTTGGATTCGGCCCCCGCCCGCCCCCAAAAGACCGGACCAGGAGGACCAGATGGCCAAGGGTCAGATGCGAAGCCCCAAGGAAAAGAAGAAAGCCAAGCAGGAGAAAAAGGACAAGGCCCCTTCCGCCTACGCGCAACTCTACAAGAACAAGCCCGGCTCGCCGATGATGCCGCCATCCGCACCGATGGCGCCGTTCAAGAAGGACAACTAGAGTCCGATCAGTTCGAATTGAATCGGCCTGCCCCGCTGACATTTTGATTTTGGGCGTGATCTTATCCGAAAACCGCTTCCCACTTTTCGGGATCACGCCCTAGCGCGCCGGCCCGCGCCGGATGGGTCGCTGGCCGTTCGAGGCATGACGGGAAAAGACGGGCGCGCCGTTCAGGCGTGGCCTTCGACCTTGGACCAGATCTTCTTCTTGGTGAAATACAACAGCCCGGCGAACACCACGAGGAAGATCATCACCTGGAAGCCGATCCGCTTCCTCGCCTCCAGATGGGGCTCGGCCGCCCACATCAGGAAGGCGGCGACGTCGCGCGAATATTGCTCGATCGTCTGCGGCGTGCCGTCGGAATATTCGACCTGATCCTTTTGCAGCGGCGGACGCATGGCCGTGCGGTGGCCGGGGAAAACCCTGTTCCAGTACTGCGTCGGCGGCAGGCTCACTCCTGCGGGTGGATTTTCGTAGCCGGTGATATAGGCGTATACAAAATCGACGCCACTCTCCTGATATTGCTTGAAGGCGTCGAGGATGAAGCCCGGAAAGCCGACTTCGTAGGAGCGCGCCTTGGCGATCACCGAGAGATCGGGAGGCAGCGCACCGTTGTAAATTGCCCGCGCCGCCTGCTCGTTGGCATCCGGCGAGGGAATGTAGTCGGAGAGCCGTCCCGGACGCTCGAACATCTCGCCGCGATCGTTCGGCCCGTCATTGATGCGGAATTCGCCGGCGACGGTCTTTGCCTGCGCTGCGGTAAAACCCGGCCCGCCCGGCTCGGCGAGGCTGCGGAAGGCAACGAGCTTCAGCCCATGGCAGACCGAGCAGACCTCGCGATAGACCTTGAAGCCGCGCTGCAGCTGGCCGCGATCATAGGTGCCGAACGGACCGGCGAAGGACCACGACTGGCGCTCCGGTTTCGCCGTCGTCTCGGCGGCGAGCGACGGCGTCGCCGCGACGAACGCGAGGGTGGCGAGGGTAGCGAGGGTTGCGAAATTGAGCGTGCGCATGGATCTTACCCGCTCATGCCTTCCGGGGCTTGAGCACCGCCTCGGTGATCGAGGCCGGCAGCGGCCGCGGCTTCTCGACATAGCCGAGCAGCGGCAGGATCACGAGGAAATGGAAAAAGTAATAGGCGGTGAGGATGCGGGCGGCGATCACATAGCCGCCTTCCGGCGGCTTCGAGCCGAGATAGCCGAGACCGATGCAGCAGATCACCAGAATCCAGAAGAACTGCTTGTAGAGCGGCCGGAAACGCGCCGAGCGCACCTTCGAGGTATCGAGCCAGGGCACGAAGACGAGCACCCCGATTGAAGCGAACAGCGCGATGACTCCGAGCAGCTTGTGCGGGATTGCACGCAGGATCGCGTAGAACGGCAGCAGGTACCATTCCGGCACGATGTGCGGCGGCGTCTGCAGGGGATTGGCCGGGATGTAATTGTCAGAATGCCCGAGATAATTCGGGATGTAGAACACCAGCCAGGCGAACAGGATGAGGAAGCAAACCAGCGCGAAATTGTCCTTCACCGTCATGTAGGGATGGAACGGAAGCGTATCCTTGTCCGATTTCACGTCGATGCCGGCCGGATTATTGTTGCCGGGCACGTGCAGCGCCCAGATGTGCAGGATCACCACCCCGAAGATCATGAACGGCAATAGGTAGTGCAGCGAGAAGAAGCGCACGAGCGTCGGATTGTCGACCGCATAGCCGCCCCACAGCCATTGCGTGATCGACTTGCCGACAAGCGGAATGGCCGTGAACAGGTTAGTGATGACGGTGGCGGCCCAGAAGCTCATCTGGCCCCAGGGCAATACATACCCCATGAAGGCCGTCGCCATCATGAGCAGGTAAATGATCACGCCGAGAATCCACAACACCTCGCGCGGGTCCTTGTAGGAGCCATAGTAGAGCCCGCGGAACATGTGGATATAGACGGCAAGGAAGAACATCGAGCCGCCGTTGGCGTGGAGATAGCGCAGCAGCCAGCCGTAGTTCACGTCGCGCATGATGTGCTCGACCGAATCGAACGCGGCCGTCGCGGTCGGCGTGTAATGCATCGCCAGCACCACGCCGGTCACGATCTGCGCCACCAGCATGAAGGTGAGGATGCCGCCGTAGGCCCACCAGTAATTCAGGTTGCGCGGTGTCGGATAGTTGAGAAAGTCCGAGTAGACGAAGCCGACGATCGGCAGCCGGGCCTCGAACCATTTCATGAACCGGCTCTGCGGCCGATAGGTTTGTCCACTCATCGCTCGCGCCCTCCCCGAACGAGGCTCCCCGCTCAGCCGATCCGGATCATGGTGTCCGATACGAACTCGTACGGCGGTACTTCGAGATTGGTGGGTGCCGGCCCCTTCCGGATGCGGCCGGACGAGTCGTAGTGCGAACCGTGGCAGGGGCAGAACCAGCCGTTGTAATCGCCTTGGTGCCCGAGCGGCACGCAGCCGAGATGGGTGCATACGCCCACCAGCACCAGCCATTGGTCATGGCCCTTCTTCACTCGCGCCTCGTCGGGCTGCGGATCGGGCAGGTCGCCGGACTTCACCGCGCGCGCTTCGTCGATTGTTTTCTTGGTCCGGTGGAAAATAAACACCGGCTTGCCGCGCCACTTGATCGTGATGATCTGGCCTTCCTCGATCGGGGCGAGATTGACTTCGCTCGAGGCGAGCGCCAGCACCGATGCGTCCGGATTCATCTGGCTGATCAAAGGCCACACCGTCGCGGCCGCGCCGACGGCACCCATGGTGGCGGTCGCGATATAGAGAAAGTCACGACGGGTGGGCTCGGCCATCGAGGTCGTTGCCACGGCTCGGTCCTTTCCCTCGGCGGGCGCTCTTGAAACGCGGCGCCGCGAGGCGGGTCGACGTCACCCGGACGGACCCGCTCGCGGCGAATGCCCGGCACCCGCGGAAAATTCCCACCGTGGGCGCAGCGCCCGTTACGAATGCTTTTCATTGCATCGTTGCCCCCTATTGTCCAGCGTACCCCCTGCGTCACTCCGTCATGTACCCTTTGCCCTTCGCCGCACGGCCCGACGCCCGCGCTCCCCGGGCTCGCGGGAGGTCAAATCGACCATGGTGATCGCTCTTTACGAGCCGGATATTCCGCAGAATGCCGGTACGATTCTCAGGCTCGGCGCCTGCCTGGGAATTCCCGTCCACTTCGTAGGACCGGCGGGCTTCCCCGCGAACGAAAAGGCGTTCCGCCGCGCCGGGCTTGACTACATCGACCACGCCACCCTGGTGAACCATGTATCCTTCGCAACCTTCGAGGACTGGCGGCGCGCCGAGGGGCGGCGGCTCGTGCTGCTCACGACGCGGGCGGAAGGGTCCTATGTGGACTTCGGATTCCGCCCGGACGACGTGCTGATGTGCGGACGCGAATCCTCGGGGGTTCCCGACCCGGTCCATGCCGCCGCGGATGCGCGCGTGCGGGTGCCGATGCGCCCGCAGCTGCGCTCCTTGAATGTGGCGGTCAGCCTCGCCATGGTGCTCGGCGAGGCGCTGCGCCAGACCAAGGGTTTTCCAAATGGCTGAACTCGCCGAGCGCAAGGCACGCGCGAGCGCCTGGTTCAAGGAATTGCGCGATCGCATCTGCGCCGCCCTCGAGACGCTGGAGGACGAGGCGCCCACGGCCCTCTATGCCGGCCCACCCGGCCGGTTCGAACGCACGCCCTGGAGCCGTGCCGATCATGGCGGCGCGCGACCGATCTCGGGTTTACCCGAGATCGGCATTTTAAGTACCGGGTCGGCTAAAGCCGACCCGGGTGGCGGCGGCGTGATGGCGATGCTCTCCGGCCGCGCGTTCGAGAAAGCGGGCGTCCATGTCTCGATAGTGCACGGCGAGTTCGCGCCCGAGTTCCGCAAGGAGATTCCAGGCGCCGACGAGGACCCCCGTTTCTGGGCGGCAGGCATCTCGGCGATCGTCCATCCACGCAATCCACATGTGCCGGCGGTGCACATGAACACGCGCCACGTGGTGACCACCAAAGCCTGGTTCGGCGGCGGCGCCGACTTGACGCCGCTGCTCGACCGGCGGCGCAAGCAAGGCGATGCGGATGCGATCGCATTCCATGCGGCGCTGAAGGCGGCCTGCGACAAGCACGCAGTCGCCGATTACAAGAAATTCAAGACCTGGTGCGACGAGTATTTCTTTCTCAAGCACCGCAACGAGCCGCGCGGCATCGGCGGTATTTTCTTCGACTGGCACGATAGCGGGAATTGGGACACCGACTTCGCCTTCGTGCGCGAGGTCGGGCTGGCGCTGCTTGAAATCTATCCGGCACTCGTCCGCGCTAATTTCGCCAAGCCGTGGGGCGATGCCGAGCGCGAGGAGCAGCTGGTGCGCCGCGGGCGCTACGTGGAGTTCAATCTGCTCTATGACCGCGGCACGGTATTCGGCCTCAGAACCGGCGGCAACGTGGAGTCGATCCTTTCCTCGCTGCCGCCGGTGGTGAAGTGGCCGTGATCGCCGTCAGCGCGCCGATCTCAGATCAGCCGGCGAGATCAGCACGCTGAAGCGCTCGCACCAGATCACCACGCTCGGATATTTGGCAAGATCGACGCCCGCCGGCACCGGGTAGCGCTGGCTGCCCTTGAAGGCGCGCAAGCCGCCGAGATCGACGAACATCGCGTCCTTCACGTCGGACGACTTGCGGATGTTTGCCTTCGGCACCAGCAGCACGTGAAAGGCCGGTCCCGGCCCGACCTCGAAATCGGGCTCCAGGAACACGGTCTTCTCGTACACGCTGACCTTGCCCTTGCCGTAGTGGATCGGGTCGGAAGGATTGGCATGGATGAAGGTGCCGGTCGCGACCGGGCCGGAGGGAGCGGCTTGGACCGGGGCGCCGCTCGCAGCCGGGGCCGGAGCCGGAGCGGTAGTCTGGCCGCGTGTTCCGGCAGCGACAGCAGGCGCACGGTCGGCCTCGGTGAGTTGCTCCATGGCCGCAGGCGGCGGAAATATGTAGGGGAAGATGAAAAAACCGACCGCGATGCCGAATCCGGTCCCGAGGATTCCGCCGAGAAGAAAGATCGTGATGGCGCGCCTGATGCCGCCCATGCCGGGCTCCCGTGGGTGGGTGGTATGTTAGATCAGATCGCCCGTTGGCGCGATCACTTCTCGCTGATTGCGGGCCCCGCTCGCGCGCTCTTGATCGCCGTTTGAACGATCGCATCGAGCCGGCTGCGCTCGCCTGGAAATCCGGCCTCGATCCAGGCCTCCTCGGCTTGGGCAAGTGCCATGCCGAGCATCGGCCCCTTCTCCAGGCCGCGCTCGAGAAAATCCTTGGCGGCGAGCGGAAACTTGGGCGGAGTCCAGCGTTTCGGCAATGCGACAAGCTTGTGCCAGGCGCGGTCGCCGGCTTCGGCGCCGGAGTGGGCGAAGGCGATCAGCGCGCGCTCGCGGAAATTCTCCGCCCCGATCCGGTACAGCATCGCGCGCATATCCTCTTCCGGCGCGTTTGGGTCGATCCGCCACCAGCTCGCAGCCATCACGCGCAGCCGGCGATGCTCGTCGTTCGAAAGCCGCAGCCGCTCGCGCAGCCGCGTTGCGTCATCGAGGTGGCGCACGGCGAGCGCCGCCAGCCGACGGATCGGATCGGGAGAGAGCCCGAGTGCCGTCTCGACCGCGCCGAGGCGAGCGAACGCCGCAAGCTCGGCGACGCCGGCAAGCACCCGGTCGAGGATGCCGCTGTCGGCCATGACGACGGCGGTCTCGGCCGCGCGCGCGGCGACAATGAGCTTCAGCATTTCCACGCGCACGCGCTCGCGCGAGAGGATTTCGAGCCCGCCGCGGGCGCGAATGCAGGCCGATAGTCCCGCCGGATCGGGTTCGCCCGAACCATAGGCCGCATGAAAGCGGAAGAAACGGAGCACCCGCAAGAGATCCTCGCCGATGCGCGTCGCCGGATCGCCGATGAAACGCACCCGCCGTGCTCGGATGTCGGCAAGGCCGCCGACGAGATCGATCACCCGCCGGTCGCGGCGAAGAAACAGCGCGTTCATGGTGAAGTCGCGCCGGGCGGCGTCGGCCGCCCAGTCGCGCCCGAAGCGCACGACCGCATGGCGGCCGTCGGTCTCGATGTCCCGGCGAAGCGTGGTGACCTCGAACGGCTGATCGTTCACCACCACCGTCACCGTGCCGTGCTCGATCCCGGTCGGCACCGTGTGGAAGCCGGCCGCGGTCGCGCGCTGTACCACCACCTCCGGCAGCGCGGTCGTCGCCAGATCGACGTCGCCCGGGGGAAGCCCGAGAATCGTGTTGCGCACCGCGCCCCCGACCACGCGCGCCTCTTCGCCGTTGGCGTCCAGCACCGCAAGCAACCGGGCGAGCGGTCCGGAGCCGAGCCAAGGCGCGCGTTCGGGTGTGAAGACGAGATCGTCCTCGTCGACGCTCATTTAATGCGGCCCGGCACCAACCGGCCATCCTCGATATGCGCCGGCACATAGGTCCCTGTCGGCGGCGCACCGCCGAAATGCGCGAACCAGATGAGCCCGGCGATCACGAGCAGACAGCCCGCGATCGCGAGCGAGGCCAGCATGCGCGCGGGCCAGTGTTCGCTGTCGCGCGCATCGCGCCGGGTCGCGAACAACACGAGCGCATAGATCGCGAACGGGGCGAGGAACAGAAGCGTTTCGATCAGAACCGTGCGAGCCATCAGCGATACAGCCGTTCGTAAAGGTTATGGAGAATCCCCGCGGTGACACCCCAGATATAACGCTCGCCATAGGGCATCGCATGGAAGGTCCGCAATTCGCCCTTCCATTCGCGGCTGTGGCGGGCGTGGTTCTCGGGCGACATCAGAAAGTGCAGCGGCACCTCGAATGCATCGTCCACCTCATCGCGGTTGAGCCGGATATCGAACATCGGCGCGATCAGCGCGACTGCGGGCACGATACGAAAACCGGTGCGCGAAAGATACGGGTCGAGATAGCCGAGCGGCGTGGCAAAACGCGGCGCGAGCCCGATCTCCTCCTCCGCCTCGCGCAGCGCCGTACCGAGTGGATCGGGGTCGGCGGGATCGATCTTGCCGCCCGGAAAAGCGATCTGGCCGGCATGGTCCGGCAATTCGGCGGAGCGCTGGGTAAGGAGCACCGTCGGCGTCGGGCGGGCGACCACCGGCACCAGCACGGCGGCTTGCCTCGCCGGTGCCGACCAGGCCGCGCTCGCAAGCGGAGGCGTGAATTCGTGATCGCCGTGCAGCGGCAGGACGTGGGGGTCGGAGACATCTGGGGCGGCCGGCAGCAGCCGCTCGCGGGCGCGCCGGATGAAAGCCTGCACCGGCTCCGCCAGCGCGTCGAATTCCGTCTCGGAAACAAGGTCGCTCATTCGGAGCCTGCCAGCGTTTCGGCCGGGGCCATGGGGAAGAACATCCCGGCCGAAGCAATGCCGAACATGCGTACCCCCTCGACCTCGCGCACCTCGCCGAGAGAAACAAGATCGAGGAAGATCGCCCGGGTCACGCGCGCCCACAGATCACGCCGGACATGAAGATAGGGTCGCAAGCCCTCGGTTCCCGCTTCGGGCTCGAAGCGCAAGGGATGTTCGGCGTCGCAGTGCACGATATCGTCCACATTGGTGCGGAACATGAGCGTGCGCCCCGGCTCCTCGCCCTCGACTTCGAGCGCGACGGCAAGGAAGGGCACATCATCAACCTTAATGCCGACCTTCTCCACCGGCGTCACCAGGAAATAGCG
>JAHFPO010000087.1 GCA_023266695.1 Hyphomicrobiales bacterium
GACTACAAGTCGGTGGAGAACGCCGACATCCGCACCAAGTACGAGCAGGTCTGGGGCATCAAGCTCGATCCCAAGCGCGGCCTCACCGTGGTCGAGATCATGAACGCGGTGCTCGCCGGCCAGATCAAGGGCATGTACATCCTGGGCGAGAACCCGGCGATGTCGGACCCGGATCTCAACCACGTGCGCGAGGCGCTCGCCCGTCTCGAGCATCTGGTGGTGCAGGACCTGTTCGTCACCGAGACCGCGTTCTACGCCGACGTGATCCTGCCGGCCTCGGCCTGGCCGGAGAAGGACGGCACCGTCACCAACACCAATCGCCAGGTGCAGATGGGCCGGCAAGCATTGCCTCTTCCGGGCGAGGCCAAGGTCGACTGGTGGATCACCCAGGAAATCGCGCGGCGCATCGGGCTCCCCTGGAACTACCAGCACCCGAGCGAGATCTACACCGAGATGGCGTCGATGATGCCGGCGCTCGACAACATCTCCTGGGAACGCATCGAGCGCGAGCACGCCGTCACCTATCCCTCCGATGCGCCGGACAAGCCTGGCCGCGACGTGGTGTTCGGCGACGGTTTCCCGCGCGAGGGCGGGCGCGGCAAGCTGGTGCCGGCGAAGGTGACGCCGCCCGACGAGCGGCCCGACAAGGAATATCCCATGGTGCTCACCACCGGCCGCCAGCTCGAGCATTGGCACACCGGCGCCATGACCCGGCGCGCCTCCACCCTCGATGCGCTCGAGCCGGGGGCGGTTTGCTCGCTCTCGCGCGGTCAGATCGAGAAGCTCGGGATCAAGCCCGGCGATCTCGTTCGCGTCACTACCCGGCGCGGCACCATCGAACTCGCCGCGCGCCAGGACGACGGAATGCCGGACGGAGTCGTATTCATCCCGTTCGCGTTCGTGGAGGCGGCGGCGAATCTCTTGACCAATGCCGCCCTCGATCCCATCGGCAAGATCCCCGAATTCAAATATTGCGCGGCGCGGGTCGAGAAAGCGTCCGAAGCCCGCCGCCAGGCGGCGGAGTAAGTTTCTCCATCGAAGTGTAGCGTCATCCTGAGGTGCGAGGCGCGGAACGCGCCGAGCCTCGAAGGATGACGTGTGCGCACGGGCCGTCATCCTTCGAGGGCCGCGGAGCCTGTCATCGGGCCGGCCGAAGGCCGGACCCATTGGCGGCCACCTCAGGATGACGCAGACGACCTATTTGACCTCGCTCAAATCGTCCACATAGGTAAGCCCGAGCTTTTGCAAGGGCTCGCGCATGTTGTCGATGTCGAGGGTGAGCTCGCCCTTGGCCAGCCGCTTTTTCTTCTCGGTTTCCATCGCCTCGCGCGCTTCGCCCGCCGTCACCGCGGCCTTGGCCTCGCCATACGGCACCACCACAACGCCGTCGTCGTCGGCGACGATGACATCGCCGGGATGAACGGCGACGCCTGCGCATACGACCGGAATATTGACCGAGCCGAGAGTGGCCTTGATCGTGCCCTTGGCCGAGATCGCCCTCGACCACACCGGATATTTCATCTCCGCGAGGTTGCGGATGTCGCGGCAGCCGGCGTCGAGCACCAGTCCGACAATGCCCCGCGCCATGAAGGTGGTGGCGAGCACGTCGCCGAACATGCCGTCGCTATTGTCGGCGCTGCAGGCGACCACCATGACATCGCCCTTCCGGCACTGCTCGACCGCCACGTGCAGCATCCAGTTGTCACCGGGATGGGCGAGCACGGTGACGGCCGGTCCGGCGACTGCGGCGCCCGGCCAGATCGGGCGCATATAGGGCTTCATCAGGCCGCGCCGGCCGATCGCCTCGTGCACGGTGGCGGTGCCGAGCTTCCCGAGCTTCATCGCGAACGCGGCCTCGATGCGCGCAATCTTGCGAACGACGACCGGCTTCATGTGAAACGCTCCCCTCGGGATCGGCGGGTCAGAACGCGCGCTTCAATCCGTCGACCAGGTCGGTCTTCTCCCACGAGAAGCCGCCGTCCTTGTCGGGGGCGCGGCCGAAATGGCCGTAGGCGGCGGTGCGCTCGTAGATCGGCTTGTTCAAGCCGAGATGCTCGCGAATACCGCGCGGGCTCAAATTGACGAGTTCCTGCAGCACGCGCGACAGACGCTCCTCGTCCACCGTTCCGGTCCCGCCGGTATCCACATAGACCGAGAGCGGATGGGCGACGCCGATCGCGTAGGAGAGCTGGATCGTGCATTTCTGAGCGAGACCCGCCGCCACCACGTTCTTGGCGAGATAACGCGCGGCATAGGCCGCCGAGCGGTCGACCTTGGTCGGGTCCTTGCCCGAGAACGCGCCGCCGCCGTGCGGGGAAGCCCCGCCATAGGTATCGACGATGATCTTGCGGCCGGTGAGGCCGCAATCGCCGTCCGGACCGCCGATGACGAAGCGGCCGGTCGGGTTCACGTAGAAATGCTCGTCCTCGCACATCCATCCCGGCGGCAGCGTCTTCAACACGTAAGGCCGCACGATTTCCTTGACGTCGGATGACTCCAGCTCGCGCTTGCCGTTCTTCTCCGCGTGCTGGGTGGAGACGACGATGGCGGTCGCCTTCACCGGCTTGCCGTCCACGTATTGCAGCGTGACCTGGCTCTTGGCGTCGGGTCCGAGCAGCAGTTCCTTGCCCGCATACCGCGCCTCGGCCATCGCGCGCAGGATGTTGTGGGCGAACTGGATCGGCGCCGGCATCAGCTCGGGTGTCTCGTTGCAGGCATAGCCGAACATGATGCCCTGGTCGCCGGCGCCTTCGTCCTTGTTGCCGCCGGCGTCGACGCCGCGGGCGATATCGGCCGACTGGCCGTGCAGGAGGACGGTGCATTTCGCCTTCTTCCAATGGAAGCCTTTCTGCTCGTAACCGATCTCCTTCACCACCCGGCGAGCGAGTGTCTCGATCTTGGTCTTGTTGATCTTGCCGCTCTTGCTCATCACTGCTTTCGGGCCACAGGCGTCCTTGGCGAGGCGGCATTCGCCCGCCAGCACGATCGTATTGGTCGTCACCAGGGTTTCGCAGGCGACGCGGGCCTGCGGATCGGCGGCGAGGAACGCATCGACGACGGCGTCCGAAATCCGGTCGCACACCTTGTCGGGGTGGCCCTCCGAGACGGATTCGCTCGTGAACAGATAACTGCCGCGCATGCCTACGCTCTCCCCTCGCAGCGGTCGAATGCGACCCCGGCCGGCGCGGCAAGGTCGCGCCTCGGCGGGATCGCATCGGGTTCGTCCTAGATTTCCGTCGCTGCATTAGCACGGGGCGCAGCGGCTTCCAAATCAGCAAATACCCCGCGCATCGAACGATCCCGCATTGGCCGTGGAATGCGAAATCACAGATGACCGCGCATCATTTACCTTGACGGATCACGCATCCGTCACAATCCTGGGAGCTTGGTAATGAAGGTTGCCTCCGGCGCGTAAGTAGGACAAAGGTCGTCCGTAATCGGCCCGCAACAGCGCCGGATCAATCGACCCGAAATTCGGAGGGGATGATGTCCCGCGCCGCCGCATCCCACGCCCATCGCCGTTCCGCTTCCGTCGTGGAAGATCCGCGCCGTTATTGGCTCGATACCTATCGCACGGTCCGCGGCGAGACCGAGCGGCGCGCCGCGCCGCTTTCGCCCGAGGATCAGGTGATCCAATCCATGGCCGATGCGAGCCCGACCAAATGGCATCGGGCGCATACCACCTGGTTCTTCGAGCAATTCCTGCTCGTGCCCCATGGCGCGAACTACCGCGTTTTCGATGAGCGCTTCGCTTTCCTGTTCAACTCCTATTACGTCGCCGCCGGCCCGCGCCACGCGCGGCCGAAGCGCGGCCTGATCACGCGGCCGAGCGTCGAGGAAGTCGCCTGCTATCGCGCCCATGTCGATCGGGCGGTCGCAGAGCTGATCGAAAACGCGCCGCCTACGCTCCTCGATCAGATCATTCCGATCGTCGAGATCGGGCTCCATCACGAGCAGCAGCACCAGGAACTGATCCTCACCGACATCCTGCATGCGTTCGCGCAAAATCCGACCTTCCCGGCCTATGATCCCGAATGGACGAACCGCAACGCCCACGACCCCGGAATCACGATCCTCGAACTCTTGGCTTATCAACTTGACGGCGGCATTTATTCGATCGGACATGACGGCAAGAGTTTCTGTTTCGACAATGAGGGACCGCGCCACGAGGTGCTGCTGCAGCCGGTTCGCATTGCGCGTCAGCTGGTGACAAATCGCGAATGGCTCGCGTTCATGGCCGATGGCGGATACGCGACCCCCTCGCTCTGGCTTTCCGACGGCTGGGCCGCGGTGCAGGCGGAAGGATGGACGACGCCGGGTTATTGGCAACAAATCGACGGGCAATGGCTCACGCTGACACTGGCGGGGCTCAAGCCGGTCGACCCTGCCGCGCCGGTCTGCCACGTCAGCTATTACGAGGCCGACGCTTTCGCGCGTTGGGCCTGCAAGCATCTGCCGAGCGAAGCGGAATGGGAGGTCGCCGCACGGACGGGCGAACTCGCCGATGCCTTCGGCTTCGTCTGGCAATGGACGCGCAGCGCCTATTCGCCCTATCCCGGCTACCGGCCGCCCGCCGGCGCGCTCGGCGAATACAACGGCAAGTTCATGGTCAATCAGATGGTGCTGCGCGGAAGCTCGCTCGCCACCCCCGATGGCCACGCGCGCGCGACCTATCGAAACTTTTTCTATCCGCCGCAGCGCTGGCAGTTCACCGGGCTCAGGCTCGCCGACTGCGACACCTGATCGATCATCGGCAATGGAAATCCGACCGGAATAGGAGAGCCGCGATGGCCGCGCCCGCACGACGCCTCGTACGATCCGAGCCGCAAGAAGATGCGCGCCAAGCCTTCGCCCGCGACGTGCTCGCGGGTCTTATGGCTGATCGGAAATGGATACCCGCGAAATATTTTTACGACGCGGAGGGGTCGCGGCTGTTCGAGAAGATCACCGAGCTTCCGGAATATTACCCCACTCGCACCGAGACCCGGATTCTCGAGGATAACGGCGCGGCGATCGTGCACCACTTTCCCGCCGGTGCCGCGCTGATCGAATTCGGCAGCGGCTCTTCGATCAAGATCCGGATCGTGCTCGCCGCCGCCGACAAGCTCGCAGTCTATGTGCCGGTCGATATTTCGGCGGATTTTCTCGCCGCTGCCGCCGCCTCCTTGCAGAAGGATTTTCCGCGTCTTTTGGTCCTGCCGGTGGCGGCCGATTTCACCCGGCCGTTCTCCTTGCCGCTCTCGGCGCAGAAGCGTCCGCGCGTCGGCTTCTTCCCGGGCTCGACTATCGGTAATTTCGAGCCGCGCGAGGCCGAACAATTCCTCTGCCATGCCGCCCGCATGCTCGGCCGCGATGCGACGCTGATCGTGGGAGTCGATCTCGTCAAGGATACGCAGATTCTGCACGCCGCCTATAACGATGCGAGCGGCGTCACCGCCCGCTTCAATCTCAATCTCCTCGCCCGCATCAATCGCGAACTCGGCGCCGACTTCGATCTCGATCAATTCGAGCATCGCGCCGTCTTCGATCGCGAGCTCAGCCGGATCGAAATGCATCTCGTCAGCCGCAAGCGGCAAAGCGTGGCGATCGATGGCACGACGATCGAATTCGAAATGGGCGAAACCATCCACACCGAGAACAGCTGCAAATACACGCTCAAGAACTTCTCCTCGCTCGCGCGGCGAGCCGGCTGGATGCCGCTCGCGCATTGGACCGATGCGGAGGAATATTTTTCAGTCCACGCGCTTGGCCTCTCCAGGTGACAACCGTCCGCCGGCATCCTAGAAACGAGAAGACCGGGAGCGGCAGACTTTGAAAATCGTCGGATTCGAATCGAAGGACGGATTGCACATCGGCGTCGTCGAGGGCGACGCGGTCGTCGATGTGCAGGTGGTCGATGTAAACGTGCCGGCCGACCTTGGTCTGGTGCTCGCCCGGAACGGGGGCGATCTCAAGCCGCTCGCCGATCTCGCCAAGCGCGCGCCCGATTCCGCGCGCCGCCCCCTCAAGGGCCTGAAATACGCGCTGCCGGTGGCGAGCTCCGGCAAGATCGTCTGCCTGGGCTTGAATTACCTCGAACATGCGAAAGAGGGGCCCCAGCGGGACAACATTCCGAAAGTTCCGACGATCTTCATGCGATGCCGCACATCCTTGGCTGCGCACGAAAGCCCAATCATCCGTCCGCGTGTCTCCGAGACCCTCGATTACGAAGCCGAGCTCGCGCTCATAATTGGCAAGCGGGTAAAGCATCTGACGGTCGCAAATGCTTATTCATGCATTGCCGGCTATGCCTGCTTCAACGAGGGTTCGATCCGCGAGTTCCAGCGCCGCACCAGCCAATGGGACATGGGCAAGAACTTCGACCGCACCGGCGGCTTCGGGCCGTGGATGGTGACCGTCGACGAGCTGCCCGCGGGCGCCAAGGGCCTGAAGATCGAGAGCCGGCTCAACGGCAAGGTGATGCAGTCCGACAATACCGCGAACATGATGTTTCCGGTGGCCGAGACCCTCGCCGACATCACCCAGGGGATTACCTTGGAACCGGGCGATCTCGTCGTGATGGGCACGCCGGCGGGCGTCGGTCATGCGCGCAAGCCGCCGGTATGGATGAAGGCCGGCGATACGATCGAGATCGAGATCGAAGGGATCGGGATTTTGAGGAACCCGATCGAGGACGAGAAATAAGCTCTCAGGCGTCGAGCGCCGAGAGCGCCAGCATCAGCTCCGCCGTTTTCTTGTCGTCGAGCGCATCGAGCGGAGGGCGCACGCGCGCCCAGTCGGGCGAACCTTCGCGCGCGGCAAGGATCGCCTTCACCGCGGGAATCCAGCCGTAGGGCTGTACGGCGGTGCGAATGTCGGAAGCCGCCTTGTGCAAGGCCTCGGCCTCCGATCCATTCCAGCCGTCATAGAGACGGCGGATGCCGGTCACATGGGTATTGGCGGTCGCCGAGATGCATCCTGCGGCTCCTTTCTGCATCGCCGCGCGCAGCAGCGACTCGCTCGAAGGGAACACCGCAAAGCCCGGATAGGTCTCGAGCAGCGTCTCCACATAGGCGACGTCGCCCGAGGAATCCTTGAGGCCCACGACGGCATCCGGAAAATCCTGGATCAAGAGGCCGATCAGCGCCGGCGACCAGGTGAGCGTGGTCATCTGCGGGAAATTATAGAGATAGACGAATAGCCGCTTGTCGGTGACACGGCGGATCACCTCGGCGACGTAGGCATAGAGGCCTTGGTCCGATACGCCTTTATAATAGTAAGGCGGCAGCAACAGCACACCGCGCACGCCCAGCGAAATCGCGTGCCGGGTGAGCCGCACCGTGTCGCCGATCGAGGTCGTACCGGTGCCCGGCAACAGGGAATCGCCCGGAATTCCCGCCCTGATCAGCCGTTCAAGCACCTTTTCGCGTTCGCCGAGATCGAGCGAGTTTGCTTCGCTGGTGGTGCCAAGCGCGGCGAGGCCGTGTGCTCCGTCGTCCAAAAGCTTTTTGGCGTGGGCAGTCAGCCGGTCGAAATCGATGGAAAGATCGACACGGAATGGGGTCGCGACCGGCGGCCAGATCCCTTTCGCTCGCTCGCGATGCGGGCGTTTCGCGGGTTCCGGCTGTCCGGTTTGATTCGCGGCCGGGGCCGGCATGGAGGCGGGCTTGGACATCGGTCAATCTACCTTTCGCGGGCCAAACAGGCGCTCCGCATTGGCATAGGCGACGCGCCGGGCCTGATCCGGCGGAAGCTGGGCGAGCCAGCCGCGATATTCACTCATGAGATTATCGTAGCCGAACCAGCGCTCGTTGATCCAGGTGTCCGACCCGATCAGGAAGCGGTCGGCGTGGCGCGCGAACAGGTCCTGCCACTCGGGCGTGAGCTTGCCGGAGGAGTTGGTGATGCCGCTCCGATAGGAAAGTTCGCCCCACAGCGCCGGATATTTCTCGAACAGCGCCTTCACGCGCTCGGGCGAGGTATGGAAGCCAGTATGTGCCCAGATGATCTTGGCGCGGCGGTCGTGGGCGAATAGCAATTCCAGCGCCTCGTCGTCGCAATGGGCATGCAGATAAAGGTCGTACTCCACCGCGAAGCGGACGATCTTGCCAGCGATCTCCACCGCCGCCGACTTGCCGTAGATGTGGAACTCGCCGATGCCGCGGTAATAGCCGCGCTTATGCTCGCTCACGACGAGGTCGTAGATGGTAGGATCGTTGAACCAGGTCGGGATGTCGGAACGCGTGCGATAGGGACGGATAAAGGGCACGACCCAGACGTCTTTTGGCTTGGCCTCCACAAGCGCATGGGTGCCCGTGTTGGGGCGACTGGTCGCCAGAATTCCGGTGACGCCGTTCTTGCGGAAGACCTCCAGCACCTTCTCCAGCGAATAGAACGGCGTCGGCTCCCAGTTGTAATGGAGATGGGCGTCGAAGATCGGCAGGCGCTCCTCGGCCGGCACGGGCGCAGCGAAGACACCGAGCGCGCAGAAGAGGACGGCGCCGAGACAAACCGGATGCAATTTCCTCAAAACGATTCTCCCCGGGGGTGTTCCCGTTATTTTTTCCTAATCCGGAACACGATCGATTTCTGCCGTTTCCGGGTGTCCAAGAGCGTATCGCCGGTTTCGCGCAGGAGGTTCGGAATGTCGATCCCGGCGAGCGGATCGGTGCATTCAACCACAAGCTCGTCGCCCGCCGAAAGCCGCGTCAGCGCCTTCTTGGTCTTGAGTGCGGGGAGCGGGCATTTGAGCCCGCGCAAGTTCAGCACCGTCTCCGCCATGGCCGCCGATATAGCAGAATTGGTACCTCGAGGACCCTCGCTACCGGCAGGCTCCGGCATCGGCTAGACAAGAAGCCATGAGCCCGCCGACCGAGGCCTTGCAACGCATTTCGCGGCTTCACCCGCTCTCGGAGGTATGGGCCAGGCTCGATGCTTTGGCGGTTCCAGTGGCGCCGAAGGAGGCCGGTCTCGAAGAGGCCGTGGGCCGCGTGCTCGCGGCCGACACGGCGGTCACCGAAGCCTTCCCGGCGGCCGCCGTCGCCCTCCGCGACGGCTGGGCGGTCGCCTCTGATGAGGTCTCCGACGCCGGTCCCTATGCCCCGGTGCCGCTCGCATCGCCCGCCTGGGTCGAGATCGGGGAGGCGATGCCCAAGGGTGCCGATGCGGTGCTCACGCCCGATGCGGTGACGGTCACCAAGGCTGGCGCTGAGGCGCAGAGCGCCGCCGTGCCCGGCGACGGTGTGCTCTCCGCCGGAGCCGACGCTGACAAGGGAGCGGTTCTCTGCCGGGCCGGCGAGCGGCTGCGGGCGGTTGACGCGGCGGTTCTGCACGCAGCGGGCGTCGCGAAGGTAAGCGTGCGGGAGCCGCGGGTGAAAATTTTTTTTGCGAGCACGGCGCTGAAAAAGAACGAGGACGCAGTGGCTCCGCTCATTGCCGCCGCGCTCGAAGCGGAAGGCGGAGGCGCATCGATAGATCCGGGTCATTCCCTCGAACGCGCGCTTCTCGACGACGACGTGGACGCGGTCATCGCCATCGGCGGCACTGGCACGGGGCGCCGCGATGAGAGCATCAAGACGCTCGCTCGCGTCGGCCGGGTCGAACTCCATGGGCTAGGCCTCTCGCCGGGAGAGAC
>JAHFPO010000088.1 GCA_023266695.1 Hyphomicrobiales bacterium
GGAGGCCGCGGATCATGAGGGTCGCGCCCACGCGCTTGGCCGTCGCCACCACCAGGTCGTCGAAGGTGATGGTCTCGAGCACCACCTTCTCCGCCGCCGCCAGCGGCGCGCAGGTCTCCGTCAGCATAGCGAGGCGGTCTTCGACCGAGAACAGCGGCGCCTTGCCGGGATGGGTGCCGATGGCGATCACCAGCTTGTCGCACAGCCGGCAGGCTCCGCGCACCACGTCGAGATGACCGTTGGTGAGGGGATCGAAGGAGCCGGCGTAAAGGGCGGTACGGAGCATCTAGAGAGGGTTAGCGGCTAGCCGCGCCGCGGGCAAGGATCGGCTTAGCCGCAGTGCACGGCTTTATCCTCTTGCGCTCGACGGCAGTCTCGACCTGCGGGCATGGGCGATCCACCACAGCGGCAAGGTGACGATGACCGCCGCCAGCACAAACAGGCAGACGATCAAGGGGCTGTCGGCCGACCCCAGCACGGCCGCCCCCAATCCTGCCGCCACGGCCGACCCCAGCCAGTAGATCAAGAGCTCCGCTTCGCTCACGGCGCGCCCGCGCAACAGCGCCAGCAGTACGCCCGAGATCACGGTGAAACCCGCGGCGGCGAGTACGCTGTTCCCCTCGGTTCCTCTGGGGCCCGTGTCGATGAACCTCCAGTCCTTGGCATAGAACAGCCAGAACAGCGCGACGGAAATCGCAATCGCCGAGCCGGCCCAGTAAATTGCGATCTCCGTCCCGCCCAGCACGCGTCGGCGGATGAACGCAAACAGGAGCGCAGAGCCGGTCACGAAGGCTGCGCAGATGCCGAATGCAAGCGCCTTGGAATCGTTTTCGGGCTGGCCGCTCTCCGGACGAGGCGTTCCCGGCGGGGAAGCGTAGAATTTCGTCCTGTGCGCGACCATGATGTCCTCGGCGATGAACAGGGCCGCGATAAAGGCGATCAGCAGCGCCAACACGATCCAGTAGAGAGCGAACTGGGTGCTTCCGACCTTGCGGTGCCAGGGGCGCGCAACGACAGCGATAAGAACCAGCACCACGGCGAACAAGAACACAAAAAACGGCGAGACAAACTGAAAGAAGAGCGGCAGCGCGGCCAATACCAGGATGCCGCCCGCGACCAGATACGCCATGCGGCTTACTTCCGTATCACGCGTTGTATCCGGCTTGTTCATGCAGCGCACCCGGGCTGATCATGCATCGCTTACGCAAGCGATCAAGCAAAAAATCCAAACCTCGCTCGCCGAGGCGTGATTTCCGCTTGATCCCGGAATCCGCCACTCTACGGCGGAAGGATCCGCCCATGCCGATCTCCCGGTTATCCCGACTCGCTCTCCTTTCCGGCGCGCTCGTGCTCGCGTCCGTCTTGCCGCCGCGCGCCCAGACCGCGCCCGGCGCCGCCGAGATTGCCCGCTACGGCGGCCTCCATGCCGCCGCGGCCACCGGCGATGTCGCCGCGATCGAGCGCCTCGTCGCCGGCGGCGCCGATTTGAACGGCCGCGACCCGCACGGCCGCACGCCCCTCCATGTCGCGGCCTTTGCCCGCCGGCACGCGGCGGCAAAGCTCCTCATCGCCAAGGGCGCCGACGCGAACGCATTCGAGCGCCAGCGCTATGACATCGTCACCATCGCGGCGGTCGCCAACGACGTGGAGATGCTGAAGGTGGCACTCGCGGGCGGGGCGAGCGCCCTGAACGTCACCAGCCCCTATGACGGCACCGCCTTGATCGCCGCCGCCCACCTTGGGCATTTCGAGGTGGTGAAGACCCTGATCGCGGCGAAAGCTCCGCTCGATCACGTGAACAATCTTGGCTGGACCGCGCTGATCGAGGCGGTGATCCTCGGCGACGGCGGGCGCAATCACATCGAGACCGTGAAGGCGCTGGTGGCAGCGGGAGCCCGGCTCGATCTCGGCGACCGCCAGGGCACGACCCCGCTCGCTCATGCCAAGAGCCGCGGTTACAGTGAGATCGCGGCGATCCTCACGCGCGCGGGCGCGCGGAGACCGAAATGACCCTGATCGAAGTCTCGACCATCACTTGCCCGAGCTGCGGATATCAGTCGGTGGAGCGCATGCCGCCTGACGCCTGCCGGATCGTCCATGCCTGCAAGGGCTGCGGGATCGAGTTGAAACCCTTGCCCGGCGACTGCTGCGTGTTCTGCTCGTACGGCTCGGCGCCGTGCCCGCCGGTGCAGCGCGAACGGCTTGGCGTAAACCGGCCGAACTGATCCACGTTCGGATCACGCCCCCTCGCCTTCCTCGTCCTCGCTGATGCGCTCGACCGAGACCACCTTCTCGTTCTCGGCGGTGTTGAACACGATCACGCCCTGGGTCGAGCGCCCGGCGATGCGGATGCCGTCGACCGGGCAGCGGATGAGCTTGCCGGCGTTGGTGACGAGCATGATCTGGTCGGCCTCCTCGACCGGGAAGGAGGCGACCAGGCGGCCGATCTTCTTGCTGAGCTTCATCGCCACGATGCCTTTGCCGCCGCGGCCGGTGATGCGGTACTCGAACGAAGAGCTGCGCTTGCCGTAGCCGCGCTCGGTCAAGGTCAAAATGAACTGCTCGGCCGCGCCCATGGCGGCATAGCGCTTCTGGCTCAACTCGATCGCCTTCACCTTCTCTTCCTCCTCGTCGTCGGCGTCGTCCTCGCCGCCGCGGCGCACGGCATTGGCCATCTTGAGATAGGCCACGCGCTCTTCGCTCGTCGCCTCCACATGGCGGATGATCGCCATCGAAATGAGATAATCCTTCTTTTCGAGCCTGATCCCGCGCACGCCGATGGAATTGCGGCCCGCGAACACGCGTACGTCGGAGACCGGGAAGCGGATGCACTGGCCCTCGGCGGTCGACAGCAGCACGTCGTCGGCCTCGGTGCAGAGCGCGACCGAGGCAATGGCGTCGTTCTTCTCGAGCTTCATGGCGATGATGCCGGAGCGGCGGATATCGACGAAGTCGGTGAGCGCGTTCCTGCGGACCGTGCCGCCGGTGGTGGCGAACATGATGTTGAGCTTGTCGCGCGCCTTCTCGTCCTCGGGCAGCGTGATGATCGAGGTGATGCGCTCGTCCTGCTCGATCGGCAGGATATTCACGATCGCCTTGCCGCGCGCCTGCGGCGCTGCGAGCGGCAGGCGCCAGACCTTCATGGTGTAGGCCCTGCCCTTGGAGGAGAAGAACAGCACCTCGTCGTGGGTGGAAGCGACGAACAGGCGGGTGACGAAATCCTCCTCGCGGGTCTGCATGCCGGCGCGGCCCTTGCCGCCGCGTTTCTGCGCGCGATAGGTGGAGAGCGGCACGCGCTTGACGTAGCCGGCGTGGGAGACGGTGACGACCATCTCCTCGCGCTGGATGAGGTCTTCTTCCTCGACGTCGGCCTCGGCCTCGGCGATCTCGGTGCGGCGCTTGGTGCCGAACTCGTTCTTGATGGCGAGAAGTTCGTCCTTGACCATCTTGTGGATGCGGACGCGGCTTTTCAGGGTCTCCAGATGGTCGGCGATTTCCTTGCCGAGGCCGTCGAGCTCGGTGCCGATCTCGTCACGGCCGAGCGCGGTGAGCCGCTGCAGGCGGAGATCGAGGATGGCGCGGGCCTGTTCCTCCGAGAGGCGGTAGGTGTTCTTGGCCGAGACCTTGTGGCGCGGATCGTCGATCAATTCCACCAGCGCCTTCATGTCCTTGGCCGGCCAGTCGCGTCCCAACAGCGCGTCGCGGGCGGCGTTGGCGTCCTTGGCGGCGCGGATGAGCTTGATCACCTCGTCGATATTGGCGACCGCGATGGCGAGGCCGACCAGCACGTGCGCCCGGTCGCGCGCTTTTCTCAACAGGAACTTGGTGCGCCGCCCGATCACTTCCTCGCGGAAGGCGACGAAGGCGGCGACGAGATCGAGGAGGTTCATCACCTCGGGCCGGCCGGCCGCGAGCGCCACCATGTTGGCCGGGAAGGTCGATTGCAGGGGCGTGAAGCGATAGAGCTGGTTCAGCACCACCTCGGCCATGGCCTCGCGCTTCAATTCCAGCACCACGCGCATGCCGTCGCGGTCGGACTCGTCGCGGATCTCGCCGATGCCGTCGATCCTCTTGTCGCGCACGAGCTCGGCCATCTTCTCGATCATGGTGGTCTTGTTCACCTGATAGGGGATCTCGGTGATGACGAGGGCCTCGCGATCGCCCTTCAGTTTTTCCTGGGCGATGCGTCCGCGCACCACGATCGAGCCGCGACCGGTGAGATAGGCGGAGCGGATCGCGGCCTTGCCGAGGATGATGCCGGCGGTCGGGAAATCGGGGCCCGGCACCCGCTCGATCAATTCCTCGAGCGTGATCTCCGGCTTGTCGATCAGCGCGACGCAGGCGTCGATGATCTCGCCGAGATTATGCGGCGGGATATTGGTCGCCATGCCGACGGCGATGCCGCTGGCGCCGTTGACGAGCAAATTCGGGAAGCGCGCCGGCAGGACGACCGGCTCTTTTTCGTTGCCGTCGTAGTTGTCCTGGAAATCGACGGTGTCCTTGTCGAGGTCCGACAACAGCGCCATCGCCGGCTTGGCGAGCCGGGACTCGGTGTAGCGCATGGCGGCGGGCGGATCGCCGTCGATCGAGCCGAAATTGCCCTGCCCGTCGATGAGCGGCAGGCGCATGGAGAAATTCTGCGCCATGCGCACCAGCGCGTCGTAGATCGCCTGGTCGCCGTGCGGGTGATACTTGCCCATCACGTCGCCGACGACGCGGGCGGATTTGACGTATTTCTTATCGGGCGTGTGCCCGTTCTCGTGCATCGAATAGAGGATGCGGCGATGCACGGGCTTCAAACCGTCGCGGGCGTCGGGAAGCGCGCGCGCGACGATCACGCTCATGGCGTAATCGAGATAGCTGCGCCGGAGCTCGTCGGTGATCGATACGGGGCGAACGTCCGAGGGTGCCGGCGGCTCTCCGGGCGGCGGAGTTTCGACTTTGGACAATGGCCTCTGGCCTCGAAAAAAGGAGCGCGAATCCTATAGCTGATTTGGCCCGCCAAGGCCAGCCGAACCGGCCGGAAAATGGCGAAGATTATTCAATTGATTCATATACTTATGTGAATATTCCGAGGACGGAGGCCGGGCCGGCCGGGCGCCGCCCCGAGCGGTCGGGATCGGCCGGTGATCGGGCCCGAGCGGCGAGGCTCGGGCGCATGACACCGGCCGCGCACACGAACACCGGCGGGGCGCTTTCCGCGCCGCGCCGGGGCCGCGCGTCCGGGCTATGGGGTCACGACTTCGGGCACTTCTGCCTGGTCGCGGTCCACTTGATGTCGTCGAGCACGTAGCCCTGGATGCAGATGCTGTATTTGTCGGTGACCTTGCCGGTCAGGCGAATGACAACGTCATCGGCCACCGGCTTCGGGCTGGCGGAACTGATGTTGTAGTTGGTGCCATCGGCCGCTTTCAGCATCACACAGGTCGGGATCGTTCCCGCCTTCGGGCAGCCGACAATGGTGACCTGGCTGCCGGCCTTGGGCGCCGCCATGGCCGCGAAGGAAAATCCGGCCGTCACGCACAGCAACACGGCCAGAGCGAGCAAGCGTTGGCTGTCCATCTTGCCTTCCTTTCGTGAGAAGCATCCACAGAATCACGAGCGGCGATTAGATCAGGCCATGCGGCCCGCAATGGGAATCATCCCGCAGTGGATTCAGCCGGTTTGTTGCGCACCGGCTCTGGAAGCGGGCCGGCCGGAACAGACGAACGTTGTGTAAGGGGATCCGGCCTTCCGGTGCGCGTGATCGGCGTCCAGCTCGGCGGATCGCTGGCGGGGAAGCTGTCGGTGGAATTGATCTCGACCTTGTCGCGCCAGGTTTCAACCGGCGGCCTGACAGGCGGCGCCCGCAGCGCACCGGAGCGTTCTTGCACAGCAGGCCTCATGCATGCTCCCGCGGCGATCACGATGAGCGGCCGATCGCTCGCGCGAAAGCTTCCGCGCCCTTTGCGGGCAAAATGTGTCGGGGAATGAGCGGGCGTTTGCGTCCCGCCGCTTCCTCAGCGGGCGGCCATCACGAGCACGCCCGCGACCGTGAGCGCGACCCCGAACGCCACTCGCGCGGTCAATCGCTCGTCCCGCAGAACGAGGGCGCCGATCAGGAAGGTGAACACCGGGTAGCTGGCGACGATGGGGGAGACGATCGTGACCTCGCCGCGGCCGAGCGCCGCATACATGACGAGGACGGCGAAGCCGTTGAACGAGCCCGCGAGCGCGAACCAGGGCAGCGCCCGGGCGCGGTAGACCAAGGGCCGCCGGCGGTGGAGACCATAGGCCGCAAGCAGGATCGCGGCCGAGGAGACCGTGTATCCGATGAGCGCGGCGGCGAAGGGATCGGGCCACAGCGCCAGGCCGGGCTTGATCGCGGCCTGGGCGGAGCCCCGGAAGGCTGCTGCGCCGAGGGGGATGATGAGGACCCAGAGCGGCCAATGGCGCGGGCCGCCGGAGCCCGACCCGGTGAGCGCGATCACACCGAGGATGACCGCGAGGATTCCCGCCGCCACGGGCGGGCTCAGGGTTTCGCCCAGAAAAACCAGCGCGCCCGCGACCGCGAACAGGGGAGTTGTGCTCGACACCGTGCTCGCGACGGTCGGGCCCATGCGGCGGTTGGATTCGAAGATCAGCAAGGTGACGAGCGCCGGGAAGAACAGACCGATGGCGGCAAAGACGACGGCGGCCTCACCGTTCCAGCCGCCGCCATCGAACAGCAAGGGCGCGAGACACCAGAACAGAACGGTCGTGGCCGGGATGCTGACGGAGGCGCCGGCCGCCGCCGGCATGTCGCGCAGGCCGATCTTGGTGGCGACCATGGCGGCGCCGAAGGAGACGGCCGCGATCAGCGCGAGCAGCGCCGGATCGATGAGGCTCATCAGAGCTCACATTCCGCCGTGAGCTTCAAGGCGGCATCCCCTCGCCGGCCGCCAAACGGCCGTTCAGAACGGAATTTCGTCGTCCATCTCGCCGCGCTTGGCCCCGGCGATCGCGGGCTTCTTCTCGCGCGCCAGCGGGCCGGGCGAGCCGAACTCGCCGCCCGCGTCCTCGAGCGCCTCGCCGCCCCCGCCGCCGCCGCGGCTGTCGAGCATGGTGAGCTGCGAGTTGAAGCCCTGCAGCACCACCTCGGTCGAGTAGCGGTCCTGGCCGTCCTTGTCCTGCCACTTGCGGGTCTGCAGCTGGCCCTCGAGATAGACCTTGGCGCCCTTCTTCAGATATTGCTCGGCGATCCGGCACAGTCCCTCGTTGAAAATGACCACGCGGTGCCATTCGACGCGCTCGCGCCGCTCGCCGGTGGCCTTGTCCTTCCAGCTCTCGTTGGTGGCGAGGCGCAAATTCGCCACCGGCCGCCCGTCGCCGGTGCGCCGGATTTCGGGATCGGCGCCGAGATTGCCAATGAGGATCACCTTGTTGACTGAACCCGCCATTGTTTCGCACTCCTCATCGAGTAGCCGCGCCCGCGCGGGCCGAATTCGAACCCTAGCCCCCGCATTCACAGCCGCGACCGGCGTTAAGAGGTTTTCCACAGGCGGAGGCTCCGGACTCCCTCCGTTCCAGGGCATGTTCTTGGTATGTTCTAGCACCCTCACCCCCCTCCGGGCAAGCGGCAAGGGGCTCGGAGGGGATTTGCCGATCAATCAACCTAAATACCCACAGATTTTAGATGTTCGCCCTTTGTCCAGAAGGTTTTAACCTTTGCCGGCCCAGTCGGCGAGCATTTTGGGGGACGAAAGCGGGAAAAACCGCCCGGCTTGGGATGGGAACGGAGAGAGCGCATATGATGGGCGTTTCGCCCGCATGAGATCGCTCCGCCCCCGACCATGAGCAAAGACAGCCCCCGCCGCCCCGACGCCCGCGTGATCGCGATCCGCGGCGCGCGCGAGCACAATCTGAAGGGCGTCGATCTCGATATTCCTCGTGATCGCTTGGTCGTGTTCACCGGGCTCTCGGGCTCCGGGAAATCGTCGCTCGCCTTCGACACCATCTATGCGGAAGGCCAGCGGCGCTATGTGGAGTCGCTCTCCGCCTACGCGCGCCAGTTCCTGGAGATGATGCAGAAGCCGGACGTCGACCGCATCGACGGCCTGTCGCCGGCGATCTCGATCGAGCAGAAGACGACGAGCCGCAATCCGCGCTCGACCGTCGGCACCGTCACCGAGATCTACGACTATATGCGCCTGCTGTGGGCCCGCATCGGCGTGCCCTATTCGCCCGCGACCGGCCTGCCGATCGAGAGCCAGACGGTCAGCCAAATGGTCGACCGCGTGCTCGCGCTGAAAGAGGGCACGCGGCTCTATCTATTGGCGCCGGTGGTGCGCGGGAGAAAGGGCGAGTACCGCCGCGACCTCGCCGAGTTCCAGAAGCGCGGCTTCCAGCGGGTGAAGATCGACGGGAAATTCTACGAGATCGCGGAGGCGCCGCAGCTCGACAAGAAATTCAAGCACGACATCGACGTGGTGGTGGACCGGGTGGTGGTGCGGGCCGACATCAAGCAGCGGCTCGCCGAGAGCTTCGAGACCGCGCTCAAGCTCGCCGACGGGATCGCGGTGGCGGAGATCGCCGATCGGCCGTCATCCTTCGAGACGCGGCCCCCCAAGTCGGCTCTAGCCGACTTGGGCGACCAAGAGCGCCGATCTCGGGTAAACCCGGGATCGGTGGCCGCTCCTCAGGATGACGGCAAGAAATCCCGTCGTCCTGAGGAGGCGCGTAGCGCCGTCTCGAAGGACGACGGCATGAAGCGCGGGCATCTCGACGATCCGAACCGCATCATCTTCTCCTCGAAGTTCGCCTGCCCGGTGTCGGGCTTCACCATCGAGGAGATCGAGCCGAGGCTGTTTTCGTTCAACAGCCCGCACGGGGCCTGCCCGGCCTGCGACGGGTTGGGCGTCGAGCAGGAGATCGACGCCGATCTCGTCGTGCCCGATCAGACCAAGACCTTGCGCCAGGGCGCGATCGCGCCATGGTCGCGCTCGACCTCGCCCTATTACACCCAGACGCTGGAGACGCTCGCCAAGAAATACAAATTCTCGCTCACCGTGCCGTGGAAGGAACTGCCCAAGCGCGCGCGCGACGTGATCCTCCACGGTTCCGGCGAGGAGGACGTGCGCTTCATCTACGACGACGGCATGCGGAGCTTCGAGACCAAAAAGCCGTTCGAGGGCGTGATGGTCAATCTGGAGCGGCGCTGGCGCGAGACCGAAAGCAATCTCGCGCGCGAGGACATGGAGCGCTATTTCTCCACCATCCCCTGCAAGGCCTGCACCGGCCATCGCCTCAAGCCCGAGGCCTTGTGCGTCAGGATCGGCGGCAAGCATATCGGCGAGGCGGCGGAGCTGTCGGTGCGGGCGGCGCGCGGCTGGTTCGAGGACTTGCCGAAGCGGCTCTCGAAGAAGCAGAACGAGATCGGCGTGCGCGTGCTGAAGGAGATCCGCGAGCGGCTCAAGTTCCTGGTCGACGTCGGGCTCGAATATCTCACGCTCGCGCGCGCCTCCGGCACGCTCTCGGGCGGCGAGAGCCAGCGCATCCGTCTCGCCTCCCAGATCGGCTCCGGCCTCACCGGCGTCTTGTATGTGCTGGACGAGCC
>JAHFPO010000197.1 GCA_023266695.1 Hyphomicrobiales bacterium
GCGGTCGGGCGACGCGGCCCAGGATCAAGCTCGGCATCTGCGGCGAGCACGGCGGCGATCCCGCCTCGGTTGCCTTCTGCGAGGAGGTCGGGCTCGATTACGTCTCCTGCTCGCCGTTCCGGGTGCCGATCGCGCGGCTCGCCGCCGCCCAGGCCGCGCTCGCCAAGAGCGCGATCGGCGGGAGCAAGAGCGGCAAGAAAGCTCCGGGCAAGACGAAGAAGCCCTCCCGCCGCCGGAAATCTTGAGCAAGCGCGAGCGGCCGCCGCGACCCGCCACATTTCCGGCGGCGATTTGAGGGAGCGCCCAGGCCTGCTCCACGGGAATCGTTAAGGTGCCTCGCCCGCGCGGGCGCGCCGGAGGCGAGATTGCGGCCGTTAACGGGTTATCAAGCTTAAGCGGAACAAAACTTAGTCATTCAAATGCCTTCGGTCTTCGGCAAGAAGCCCGGGATAGGCTGTCGTCGTGTAGCGTTGCGTAGGGGTGGCGTTCGATGGTTGCGTCGCGTATTCGGCGAGCTCCTTTCGCCGCCCGTTTCGCGTTCGGTTTCACGCTCCTCCTCGCGAGCACCGACCGCATCGCCTATCAGGATCTGGCGAGCCTTCTCGTCAATCAGCCCGGCGTCGCCGAGCGCGCCCGCAGCTTCATCCTGTCCACTCCGTTCGCGGCGCTGAAGACCGCGACCTTCTCGCTGCCGCGCCCGCTGGTGGCGGCGATTCCGCCGACAGCCATACCCGCGCATTTCGACGTCACCGGCTCGATCCCGCCCGCCGCCGGCGGCGCACGCGAGGAGGCGGAGCCCGACGAGACGGCGATCCAGGTGGTCAATCGTTCCGCCAAGGGCGACCGGCTGGCGCTCGGCGCCGCGGCGATGGCGCGCGCGGCCGAGAAGAGCGAGCCCGAGGCCGCCCCCGGCGAGACGACGAACCCCGCCACTGTCGACGTCGCGGCCGCGGACCTTACCTCGAAAGAACCGCGCGCCGATGACGCCGGCACGCTCGCGCGCACGGTCGACACCATGCCCCATGCGGGCGCGCTCACCCGCGTCTCGCGCCTGTTCTTCAGCATCGACGACCTCGAACTGCCGCCGGTCCTGTTCGAGCACCACGCCGCCCCCGAACCGAACGTGAAGCTCGCCTCGCTCGGCGGCGCCGCCGCTCCCGCGGAAGGCTCGACCACCGTTGCGTCCAAGGGCCTGGTGACGGGCGAGGAGGCAAAGCCCAAGAGCCCGGCCGAGCGGCTGGGGCTCACGGGCGCCGCGCGCGCCAAGGCCGAGAAGTGCCTGGCCGACGCGATCTATTACGAGAGCCGCGGCGAGGCCGAGCGCGGCCAGATCGCGGTCGCGCAGGTGGTGATCAACCGCACGTTCTCCGGCTTCTATCCCGAGAACGTGTGCGGCACGGTCTATCAGAACGCGCACCGCCACCTCGCCTGCCAGTTCACCTTCGCCTGCGAAGGCAAGAAGCTCGTCGTCACCGAGCCCGACATGTGGGAGCAGGCGCAACGGATCGCGCGCGAGATGCTCGACGGCAAGCTGTGGCTCGCCGAGGTCGGCAAGGCGACGCACTACCACGCCTATTGGGTGAAGCCGGACTGGATCAAGGAAATGCGCAAGATCCACCGCATCGGCGTGCACACTTTCTACCGCCCGAAGGCGTGGGAAGGCTGAGGCGCTAGTGGTGCGACGCCAACGCTTGAGTCCCACTCATTGTGTTGGCGTCGCACCACAAAGTATTGAGTTTGCTAGTGGTCCGGGCCGACGGTCCGGGTACGGACCGTCGGAGTCGGACCACTAGCCCCGCAGCCGGCCCCATGGGCCGCCTGTTTTCGGCGGCGTGGCCTGTTTCCAGGGGTTGGGGCGATCCGAAGCCGGTTCAGCGGGTGCCCGCTCGCCGCCGTCATCCTTCTCCTCGCCTTCCTCCGTGTCACCCTCTTCGTCCGCCGCCTGCGGATCGCGCCAGTCCGGAATCGCGATCGGACCGGGATCGCGGCCGCCGGCGAATTTCACCAGCGCCTCGATCCGCTTCTCGACCGGCGGATGGGTGGCGAAGAGATCGGCGAAGCCCGAGCGCGGATTGTCGACGCACATTTCCATCACCGCGGAAGTCGAGCCCGGCAACTCGCCGCGGCCCTCGATCTTGCGCAGCGCCGAGATCATGGCGTCCGGGTTCTTGGTGAGATCGACCGAGCCCGCGTCGGCGAGATATTCGCGCGAGCGCGACAGCGAAAAGCGGATCACGATCGAAAGCACCCAGGCGACCGCGATAAAGGCGAAGGCGATCAGGATGGCACCGATCGCCCCGCCCTTGCGGTCGCCCGAGGAACGGCCGCCGCCCCAGCGGAAGCCGGACTGGAAGATCAGCCGGAACACCATCTCGCCGAAGAAGGAGATGACGCCCGCGATGATCACCGCGACCACCAGCATGCGCACGTCGCCGTTGCGGATGTGGGTGAGCTCGTGGCCGAGCACGGACTCGACTTCCGGATCGTCGAGGCGATTCAGCAATCCGCTGGTGACCGTGATGGAATATTGTTTCCGGTTGAGCCCGGTGGCGAAGGCATTGAGGGCGTCGCTCTCCATCACCTTCAGCTTCGGCATCGGGATGCCGCGCGAGATGCAGAGGTTCTCGAGGATGTTGAAGAGCCGCGGCTGATCCTTGCGCGTCACCTCCTCGCCGCCGGTCACCGCGTCGATCATCGACTGATGGAAGAAATAGGCGATGACGAGCCACACGAGCGTGCCGAGGGTGGCGAAGGGAACAGCGAGGATGAGGTCGTAGAGCGCCCGGTTGATCAGAGATTGCAGCGGGGCGTTTGGAAAGCGCACGGCCGCGGCGATGAGCGCGCCGGCATAGACCAGCACATAGACCAGGAAAAAGAGCCCGATCAGCAGCATGATCGAGCGCACGCGGTTGGCGCGGATATGGCTGTAGAGACCGTAGGCGGTTGCCATCAGCGCACGCCCCTCGCCGGCCGGACCGGATTCAGAATTTCACTTTCGGCGCCTTTTCGAGCTGCGGGCGCTCGCCGCCGAGATCGAAAAACTCGCGCTGGCCGAAGCCGAGCGCGCCGGCGAACAGCGCCGCCGGAAACTGCTGGATGCCGGTGTTGTATTCCTGCACCGCGTTGTTGAAGAAGCGGCGGGCGGCGGCGATCTTGTTCTCGATGTCGGTGAGCTCGGCCTGCAGCTGCTGAAAATTGGTATTGGCCTTGAGGTCGGGATAGGCCTCGGCGAGCGCGAACAGACTTTTCAGCGCGCCGGAGAGCGCGTTCTCGGCCTTGGCGACCTGGGCCGGGCCCTCCGCGCTGAT
>JAHFPO010000089.1 GCA_023266695.1 Hyphomicrobiales bacterium
TCCGCGACGCCAATCAGCGCTTCGCCGAAGCTTCCAACGAATTGCGCGAGGTTGCCGGCGAAGTGCAGCGCTCGCTCGAACAGACTCGTCAGGAGCTGAAGCGCGGCGTGCTCGAATTGCCGCACGAGACGCAGGAGAGCATGGCGGCCATGCGCCGCGTCGTCGCCGACCAGATCAAGGCGCTCACCGAGCTCAATGAAGTCGTCGCCCGCCACGCCCGCAGCACCGACCTGGGCGAGCCGCGCCACGTCGTCATGCGCGAGGAGACCATGGCCGTCGCCGCCGGCGGCGGACCGAGGCTTGCGACTTCGCGGGACGAACCGGTGCCGTTCGCCGAGCTGCCTCCTCCCCGCATGCCGCGCGTGGTGGGGCCGCGGGGCGAGCCGGCCGCGCCGCGCCGCTTCGAACGCGAGCCGGTCGAGCCGCGCCGTCCCGAGCGTGAAGCGCGCGAAGACGGCGAGCGCGCGGGCTGGCTCAACGAACTCCTCGTCCGCGCCACGCAAGAGGAAGCGAATTCGCGCGGTGAACGTTCGCCGTCGCCTGCGTTCGAATCGCTCGACTCGCTGTCGATCGACATCGCCCGCATGATCGACCACGACGCCGCTGTCGAGCTGTGGAACCGCTACAAGCGCGGCGAGCGCAACGTAATCACGCGCCGGCTCTACACCAATCGGGGCCAGAAGACGTTCGAGGAAATTCGCAAGAGGTACCGCAAGAGCGCCGAGTTCCGCGGCACCGTCGACCGCTATATCGAGGAATTCGAGCGCCTCCTGGATCAGGTCTCGCGCGACGACCGCGGCCAGGTGCTGTCGAAGACCTACCTCACCTCCGATACCGGCAAGGTCTATACGCTCCTCGCCCACGCCGCCGGCCGGCTCGGCTGACAACCGCAAGGTTGTCATCCCGGACGCAAGCGCAGCGCGTAGCGGTGCGCTGCAGACCCGGGATCGCATTCCGATTTTCGTGTATTTCACACGATCCCGGATCAGTGGTGCACCACTTCGTGCTGCACCGCATCCGGGATGACGTTTCAGAAATAGGCGATCAGCCGGCCGAGCGCCGGCACCTCAGCCAGATCGCGACCGAGAGCATGGCCTGCGCCCGTCCGAAACCGGACCCGGCGTGGTCCCAGTGGTCCAGCTTCGATCTCCACAGCGCGCGGAACAGCACCGCATTGCCGAAGCCGAGGGTCACGAGCGAAAGCTTCATCTTGAGTATCTCGTTGGCCGCGAGCGGCCCGGCATCGGCGGAACGCCCGCTCACAAGGGCGGGAGCGGCCGCCTAGCGCCCCGGCCTTATCTGGACGCGCGCTGAACGCCCGGGGCTTCTCTAGCGGCGTTGCTGCGCCGGTGCTTCGGTATTTTTCTTGCCGAATACGAGCTGGCTCGGATTCTTCTCGAGTTCGCGGAAGAAGCGCGCGATATCGCCGACCGCCCGCCGCGCGTCTTGCGCGAGCAGCCGATATTCCTTGAGCGTTGGCTCCGCTGAATTACCGAGGGTATCGGCGGCTTCCTTCACCGATTTCCCCGCCGCGCCGATCTCATTACCGAGGGTATCGGCGGCTTCCTTCACCGATTTCCCCGCCGCGCCGATCTCCACGATCATTTCCTTGATCTGCTGCTCGTTCTCGACCAGCATCTTGTCGACGCGGCTCATGACCGTTCTCGCCGCCTGCATCAGATCCTGCATCTGACTCGTCTCAGCGGTGATGCGCGGAAGCTTGCCGCTCTCCGCGACGATCGGCGGCGCATCCAACTTTCCTCCGATCAGGGCGACGACGGCGATACCAGTCAGGCCCTGGGTCTCGAGTCCGGCCTTGGTATCCGCGCGCACCGGGATATGGCTGGCGACGCCGATCTGCACGTACACGCGGCGCGGATCAGTGGCGTCGAGCTGGATGTCGTACACCTCGCCGACGCGAACGCCGTTGAAGTTCACCGCCGAACCCGTGCGCAGGCCGGAAACCGACCCGTCGAACACCACTTCATAGGAGGCCCGCGAGCCCGCGTCCCCCGCCCGCTGGAACCACCAGACGAAGCCGAAGGCGCCGAGGATCACCGCCAGGGTGAAGACGCCGATCAACACATAATTTGCACGCGTTTCCATCGCTACTACCGTTACGCCGCCTACGCTCTTGCGCCTGTCTTGGTCTTGGTTCTCGCTCGCGCCCGCTCACCGTGGAAGTAGGCTTTCAACCAGGGATGCTGGGACTGGAGCATCGTCTCAATCGGCCCTTCGGCGATCACCTTGCCGTCGGCCAGCGCCGCGATCCGGTCGCACACCGAATAGAGACTGTCGAGGTCATGGGTTACCATGAAAACCGTGAGGCCCAAAGTCTGTTGTAAGGCCCTGATCAGCGTGTCGAATTCGCCGGCGCTGATGGGGTCGAGGCCGGAGGTCGGCTCGTCCAGAAACAATATTTCCGGATCGAGCGCGAGCGCGCGGGCGAGCGCCACGCGCTTGATCATGCCGCCCGAGAGTTCCGACGGCATTTTGTTCAAGACGTCGCGATGGAGGCCCACCATCTCGAGCTTGGCGAGCGAGATTTCCTCCATCAGCTGACGGGACAGCTCGAGGTTTTCCCGCATCGGGAACTGCACGTTCTGCCGCACTGTGAGCGAGGAAAACAGCGCGCCGCCCTGGAACAAGACGCCCCAGTGGCGCTCGATCCTCTCCATTTCCTCCTCGTCGGCTTGATCGAGGTCGCGGCCGAATACCTCGATCGTGCCTTGCCATTTCGGCAACAGCCCGATGATAGTGCGCGTAAGCACCGACTTGCCCATGCCGGAGCCGCCGACGAACCCGAGCACCTCGCCGCGCCTGACGTCGAGATTGAGTCCATTGAGCACCGGCGTTTCGTGAAAGCCGACCACGAGGTCGCGCACCCGGATCGCATATTCGACATTGGAGGCGCCGGATCGGCCAAATCCGTTGGTCGGGCCGCCGCTAGAGGTTCCGATCTCGACCATGGCTCACATCCCAATCGCGGCGAAGAACATGGCGAACAGGCCATCGAGCACGATGACGAGGAAGATCGCCTTCACCACCGACAACGTGGTGTGACTGCCGAGCGACTCGGCGCTGCCCTCGACGCGCAGGCCTTCGACGCAGGCGACCAGCCCGATGATCGTCGCCATGAAAGGCGCCTTGATCATGCCGACCTTGAACGTGTCCATCGTGATCGCATCGCGCAGCCGGTCGATGAACACTTCCGGCAGGAAGCCGCCATAGAGCCAGGAGACGAGTCCGCCGCCGAACAGCGCGGCCATGCTGCCGATGAAGGTCAAGAGCGGCAGCGCGATGATGAGCGCGATCAGCCGCGGCAGGATCAGGACCTCGACCGGATCGAAGCCCATGACGCGCAGCGCGTCGATCTCCTCGCGCATCTTCATCGAACCGAGCTCGGCGGTATAGGCGCTGCCGGAACGGCCGGCGATCATGATCGATACGATCAGCACGCCCACTTCGCGCAAGACAAGGATTCCGACCATGTCAACCACGAAAGTCTCGGCGCCGAACTTGCGGAAATGAAAGATGCCCTGTTGGGCCAGGATCGCGCCGATCAGGAAATTGATCAGCAGTATGATCGGCACCGCGCGGAAGCCCACCAGATCGAGATGGTGCACGATCGAGGTGAAGCGCAGCCGCGTGGGATGCAGCACCACGCGCCCGGCCGAAGTGATGACCAAGCCGAGGAAGCGCACGATGGCGACGAAGTCGTCGCCCGAGGACGCCACCGCCATGCCGACATGTTCGAGGGTGTCCTGCAGCGCGCCCTTCTTCGGGTGCGGATGCGGCGGCTCCTTGTTGGAGATCGCCACCTCGTCGAGCAGAATTTTGTAGCGTGGATTGAGCCCGACGATCTGGGCTTTGATATTGGCCCCGGTGGCGATGCGGCGCATGCGCTCGATCAACCAGGCGCCGACGGTATCCAGCCGCTCCAGTTGCGCGAGATTGATCTCGATCTGATCGAACCTGAGGCCTTTGCGGCAGACGATGTCGAGCAACGCCTCGATTTCGTTCGCCTGGTCCGCGACCCAGCGGCCGCCGGCGTCGAGCACCAGCCGGCTGCCGTCGATCCTGGCGCTGAGCAACGAGATTTCGGCGGCCACGGACGCACTCCTAGGGGACCCCTACAAACCCCTCGGGGCCGGCCCTTGGGGGGAGGACCAGCTCGTTGGTCATACTGAAGCTACCCCCCGCCCGTCGAGCGTTTCATTCATACTTGGTTAACCTTAATTATGGCGCCCGCCCGCGGTTCTCAATCGCGCGCATGGGTCGACCAAAAGGAACTCTGCTCATGCCGCCATCGAAGCCTCGCCTGGAAGTCCGCACCGAACTCTGGCCGATCGCCGGCCGCTTCGCGATCAGCCGCGGGGAGAAGACCGAGGCGACGGTGGTCGTCGCCGAGATCGCCGACGGCGAGTTCATGGGCCGCGGCGAATGCGTGCCGTATCAGCGCTACGGCGAGACGGTGGAAGGCGCCGCCGCCGCGATCGAGGAGCTGGCGGCGAAGATCGGCCGGGGTCTCGACCGGACCGAGTTGCAAACGGCCTTGCCAGCGGGCGCGGCGCGCAACGCCCTCGACTGCGCGCTCTGGGACCTCGAAGCCAAGCGCGCGGGCAAGCGTGCGTGGGAAATCGCCGGCATCACACCGCCGAAGCCGGTCATCACCGCTTTTACGATCAGCCTCGATGCGCCCGCGGCGATGGCGGAGGCCGCGCGCAAGGCCAAGCTTCCGATCCTGAAACTGAAGCTCGGCGCGACCGGCGATCCGGAGCGGCTCGCCGCGGTGCGCGCGGCGACACCCGCCGCCACCCTCATCGTCGATGCCAACGAGGGCTGGCGGGCCGGCAATTTAGCCGAGAATCTTTCCGCCTGCGCCGCGGCGGGCGTAGAGTGGATCGAGCAGCCGCTCCCCGCCGATGACGACGCGGCCCTCGCCGCGATCGCGCGGCCGGTCCCGGTCTGCGCCGATGAGAGCGTGCATGACCGCGCGAGCCTCGCTCGGCTCGCCGGCAAATACGACGCCGTCAACATCAAGCTCGACAAGGCCGGCGGCCTCACCGAGGCGCTGGCGCTCGCCGAGGCGGCGGCGCGCCTCGGTTTCGCGATCATGGTCGGCTCGATGGTTTCGACCTCGCTCGGCGTGGCGCCCGCGCTCCTGCTGTGCGCCCGCGCCCGTTTCGTCGATCTCGACGGGCCGTTGTTGCTCGCGCGCGACCGGCCCAAAGGCTTGCGCTACGAGGGTGCGCGCCTGTTCCCTCCCGATCCCGCCCTGTGGGGTTGAGCCCGGGCGAGGAAGGCGAGCACGGTCCCGATCGCACCGAGCATCGCCGACGCGGCGAATCCCGCCGCCCCGAAAGCGACATAAAGCGGGCCGGCCGCGACGGTCGCGAGCGCAAGCGCCAGGCCGATCGCGGTCGAGGCGAAGGTCTGGGCGCGCCCCGCCATCTGCACCGGCGTATCGCGCGCGATCAGCGCCATCAGCCCGAGATGACTCGCCGCGAATGAAAGTCCATGCAGCAGCTGGAGCGGGAACAGGAGCGCCGCCGGCGGATCGAGCGCGAGTGAGCCGAACCGCACGGCCGCCGCCACGCCCCCGATCACCAGCATCATCAGCGGCGAGAAGGAGCCGAGCGCGCGGGTGCCGAAGATGAACATCACGATCTCGGCGACGACGCTCACCGCCCACAGCGCGCCGATGGTCGCCGGCCCGAGCCCGGCCGCCTCCCAATGGAGCGAGGCGAAAGCATAGAGCATGGCGTGGCTCGCTTGGACGAACGCGGCCGCGGCGACGCCGAGCGCCAGTCGCATCGGCGGTGAGGCGGCCGGCTGATCGGGCGATGCCTCAAGCGCGGGAGGAAGCTCGGGGATCATCGCAGCCGTAAGCGCGAACAACAGGAACGGCCCAGCCACCATCCACACCACCGCGCCCGCCGGCAGGCGGTCGAGCGCCAGCCCCGCCGCCAGATTGGCGGCGACGAAGGCGATCGAGCCCCACAACCGCATGCGCCCATAGTCGACCCGCCCGACCGCGGCGAGGCGGATGGCATGGGATTCGAGCAGCGGAAAGGCCGGGTGCCAGAACAGGGAGACCAAGGCGAGACTTGCGAGAATGGCAAGCTCGCCCGATGCGACACCGACGAGGGCGAAACCGGCGGCGGAAGCGAGCCCCAGTCCAGCGAGGAAAGCGCGCGGCCGCCCGCTGCGATCGGACAAGATGCCGGCCGCCGGCAGGGCCACCAGCCGAACCACCACCGGGACTGCGATCGCGAGCCCGATCGCCTCCGGGCCAAACCCGCGCGCCGCGAGGAATAGCGGGAAAAACGGCATATAGACGCCGATCGTCACGAATAGCGCGGCATAGGCCGCCGCCAGCCATGGACGTGCCCAGCGGTCACCACCCATGGGCAGACCTGCGTTGGAGTCGGGGGCGGCAAAAAGGTAAACTGTTCATTGAAGATTCGTACGGCAGGTTGGTACCCGCGTTTCTAGCATCCGGCACCCGGGGCCCCCATGTCGCTACCCCCCGCTCCTGCGCCCTTCACGGACGCAGATTACGAGTTGATCGCCACCGCCGTCCTGGAGACGGCGCGCGGGCGATGGTTCTTGTCCGAGCATGCCCGGCGCAACCGCCATGCCGACACCCGCCTGGTGCTGCAGGCGATCGAGCGGTTGGAGCATGCGATCGCACAACGGGCAAACGCGCTGGAAGCCGATCGCATGCATCTCAATCTCATCGACATGATGAAAGCGATCACGCGCACCAAGGCCGAGATCGCCGTGCTCAAACCCTCCGGCGATACCGGCGGCAAGATCGAGGACGCCTCCAGCGAGCTCGATGCCATCGTCGGAACCACCGAGAAGGCCACTTCCGACATCCTCGCCGCCGCCGAGCGCATCCAGGAGATCGCCTGGACCATGCGCGAACAGGGAATCGATGCTTCCGTCTGCGACCTCATCGATGCGCATACGACCGAAGTCTACACCGCCTGCTCGTTCCAGGATTTGACCGGCCAGCGCATCCGCAAGGTCATCAACGTCATGCGCTTCCTGGAAGCGCGCATCGACGCCATGATCAAGATCTGGCGGCTCGACGACCTCGAGATGGTGGCTGTGGACGATACCGCCGCAGCGCGCTCGCTCACCAATGGTCCGGCCAAGCCCGGCGAGGGCCTCGAACAGCAGGCGATCGACGACCTCCTCGCTGTCCAGCGCACCGAGGACGTCTTTTGGTGCGATAGCGAAAAACACGGAAGCCACGACTCTCGCAGTCTTGCTGATTTCGATCTCGACGACCTCGAAGTATTGGAGCCCGCAGGCGACGAGAAGCCGGCGCCGGCGGTGCCGGACGGGCGCGCGAGAACTCCGCTGGCCGCGCCGCACGAACCGCCGCAAGGCCCGGGAGCTGGCAAGGCCGCGGATTCCATGGCGGCGGCGGACGAGGGCGCGCAATCGCTCACGCCCGCGGAACGGCAGGCGCTGTTCTCCTGAGGCAACGTTGAATCGGCCTGCCCCGCTAACATTTTGATTTTGGGCGCGATCTTATCCGAAAACCGGTTCCCACCCCGGATCAAGTCCGGGGCGGGCTTTTTCGGGATCACGCCCTAGCGGCCGCCGATCACCGAGGCGAACAGTTCGGGGTCGACGTTTCCTCCCGACAGCACCACCACCACGACCTTGTCCTCGAGCGCGAGCCCGCCCGCGAGCAGGGCGGCGAGCGCGGCGGCGCCCCCCGGCTCCACCACCAGCTTCGCCTCGCGGAAGGCGAAGGCGATCGCCGCGCGCACTTCCTCGTCGGTGACGGTGAGCCCCTCGCCCACCAGCCGGCGCGTGATCTCGAAGGTGATCTCGCCGGGCTCGGCGGCGAGCAGCGCGTCGCAGATCGAGCCCGACATTCTCGCATTGCGCTCGCGCTTTCCCGAGCGGAATGAACGGATGGTGTCGTCGAAGCCCGCGGGCTCGACCGCGATGACCCGCGCCGCCGGGTGACGTTCTTTCACCGCGAGCGCGATGCCGGCGATGAGACCGCCGCCCGAGGTCGGCACCAGCACCAGATCGGGCGAAAGGCCCTGGGCGGCGAGATCCTCATTGATCTCGCGCCCGATGGTGCCCTGCCCCGCGATCACCTGCGGATGGTTGAAGGGCGGCACCAGAATGGCGCCGCGCTCCTCCGCGATGCGGCGGGCGATGCCCTCCCGGCTCTCGGTGTCGCGGTCATAGAGCACGACCTCGGCGCCATGGGCGAGAGTGCGCTCGCGCTTCAACGCCGGCGCGTCGGAGGGCATCACGATCGTGGCCTTGAGGCCGAGGAGCTTCGCCGCCGCCGCCACGCCCTGGGCGTGATTGCCCGAGGAATAAGCCACCACCGCGCCCGCGCGGCGGCCTGCGGGAATGCGGGCGATGCAGTTATAGGCGCCGCGGAACTTGAACGATCCGGTGTGCTGGAAAATCTCGGCTTTGAGAAAGACGCGGCCGCCGCTCGCGCGCTCGAGCACCGGCGCAGGCATCAGCGGCGTGCGCACCGCGACGCCCGCGAGCAGACGCGCCGCGTCCTCCACGTCGGCGGCGGTGGGAATCTTGGGTGCGACGACGGTGTTCATGGGCCGAACTTATACGAAATGCATAGGCCGTGCTCGTGGCGATAGCCTCGGTTTCGCTGGACGCATGCGGGCGCGAGGTTTATTCCGTTCTCCAAATTTTTCATGCGAAGGGTATGGGCATGACCGGATCGCATTATCTCGACATCGCCATCTATCTCGGCGCCGCCTGGCTCGCCGGCAGCCTGATCGGGTTGGAGCGCAGCTTCCACGGCCGTCCGGCCGGCTTCCGCACCCACGCACTCGTCTGCCTCGCCTCGGCGTTGCTCATGCTGATCACAACCTATCAGGCGGATTGGTTCAAAGAGGCCGTGCCCGAGACCATCCGCACCGACCCGCAACGCATGGCTCAGGGCATCATGACCGGCATCGGCTTCCTCGGCGCCGGCGTGATCTTCAAGGAGGGCCTCTCGGTGCGCGGGCTCACCACCGCCGCCTCGATCTGGATCACCGCGGCACTCGGCATCCTCTATGGCGTCGGCTTCTTCTATCCGGCGATCCTGGGAACGCTCGCGACGCTCGGCACGCTCGCCGTCTTCCGCTGGATCGAGGCCTGGATGCCGAGCCAATATTACGCCCTCCTGGTGCTCCGTTTCGCCAAGCGGCGCACGCTCCCGGAGGCGAAGGTGAAGAAACTCATCACCGCGCAGGGCTTCTCCGCCGCCAGCATGAGTTACCGGCTCGACGACAACGGCCGCGTGTTCGAATACCGCACCTCGATCCAGACCATCGATCAGCGCAACCTCGAGCGGCTGGCCGCGGTTCTGCGCGCGCGCAAGGACGTGCTCGAGTTCCGCATCTCGCCGAC
>JAHFPO010000010.1 GCA_023266695.1 Hyphomicrobiales bacterium
TCGAGCGCCGGCAGTTGCTCGCGGTGAACGAACAGGGAAACGTTCGTCAGCCGCCCGGCAGCGCCGCGATCCGCGATCCCTTCGAGCCGTGCGATCAGATGATCTTTCGCCGGCCTGAGCGAGAGGATGTGGAAGCTTTGCCTCCCCACCTCGTCCTCGAGCGGTCCCAACGAGCGCAAGGCGAGCGGATCGTCGGTGAAGGCAAAGAGCCGCACTTCGCCGCCGAGCCCGTGGGCGGCGCCGATCTTGGCCACGCAGATTCGATCCGATGCCATCGCTCGCCGATCTCAAGGTCAGCTGGCGGCGGCCTCGCCGGCCGCAGCCGCCGCGGCCGTGGCCGCCTCGTCTTTCTTCAGTTTAGGCTTCGCCTTCTGCGGATTGTTGCGCGGCTTGCGTTTCATCAGGCCGGCGGCATCGAGGAAGCGCATCACGCGGTCGGTCGGCTGCGCGCCTTTCGAGAGCCAATGCTTGACCCGTTCGAGGTCGAGGCTGACGCGCTCCTTGGAGTCCTTCGGCAATAGCGGATTATAGGTGCCGAGCTTCTCGATGAAGCGGCCGTCGCGGGGAAAGCGCGAGTCGGCGACGACCACGCGGAATTGCGGACGCTTCTTCGCCCCCGCACGGGCAAGACGGATTTTCAGGGCCATTCTGTTTCCTTTCGTGGATGAGCTCGTTACTTCTTCTTTCCCAAATTCTTCGGATCGAGAGGGAGCGCTCCGCCGAGTCCCGGCAATTTCCCGCCGAGGCCCGGCAAATTCGGCGCCACGCCGCCGGCGAGATGGGGCAGCTTCTCCGCCATCTGGCGGATCGCATCGGGGCTGGGCGCCGGACCCAGGCCGAAGAGGTTGCCGAGGCCGCCGAGCGCGCCGCGCTTGCCGCCGGCCATGCCCTTCATCATGTCCGCCATCTGGCGGTGCATCTTGAGCAACCGGTTGATCTCTTCGACCTTGGTGCCGGAGCCCGCCGCGATCCGTTTCTTGCGCGAAGCCTTGAGGAGATCGGGATTGCGACGCTCGGCGCGGGTCATGGAATCGATGATCGCCTTCTGGCGCTTGACCACCTTGTCGTCGAGATTGGCGGCGGCGATTTGATCCTTCATCTTGGCGACGCCCGGCAGCATGCCGAGCATGCCGCCGATGCCGCCGATCTTCTCCATCTGGGCGAGCTGCTCGCGCAGATCCGCGAGATCAAAAGCGCCCTTGCGCATTTTCTCGGCGGCGGCCTTCGCCTTCTCGACGTCGATCGTCTCCGCCGCCTTCTCCACCAGCGCGATCACGTCGCCCATGCCGAGGATGCGGCCGGCGATGCGGCGTGGATCGAAATCCTCCAGCGCGTCCAGTTTCTCGCCGGTGCCGATGAGCTTGATCGGCTTGCCGGTGACCGCGCGCATGGAGAGGGCCGCGCCGCCGCGGCCGTCGCCATCGACGCGGGTGAGCACGATGCCGGTGAGGCCTAGGCGCTGATCGAAGGCGCGGGCGGTCGCGACCGCGTCCTGACCGGTGAGCGCGTCGGCGACGAGCAGGATTTCATGCGGCCTGGTCGCGTCCTTGATCTCCGCGAGCTCGTTCATCAAGGCTTCGTCGATGGTAGTGCGGCCGGCGCTGTCGAGAATCACCACATCGTGGCCGCCGAGGCGGGCCGCTTCGAGCGCGCGCTTGGCGATCCCCGCCGCCGATTGGCCGGCGACGATCGGCAGCGTCTCCACTTTGATCTCCTTGCCCAGCACCGCGAGCTGCTCCATCGCCGCCGGGCGGCGGGTGTCGAGCGAGGCCATCAGCGCCTTCTTCTTCATCCGCTCGGTAAGCCGCTTGGCGATCTTGGCGGCGGTGGTGGTCTTGCCCGAGCCTTGCAGGCCTACGAGGAGCAGCGGCACCGGCGCCGGCGCTTCGAGATCGACCGGCCGCGCGTCGGAGCCAAGCACCGCGACGAGCTCGTCGTGCACGATCTTCACCACCATCTGGCCGGGGGTGACCGAACGGATTACTTCGACGCCGACCGCGCGCTCGCGCACGCGCTCGACGAATCCGCGCGCGACCTCGAGCGCTACGTCGGCTTCGAGCAGCACCTTCCTCACCTCGCGGAGCGCTTCCGCCACGTCGCTCTCGGTGAGCGCGCCGCGCTTGGTGAGGCGCTCCAGAATGCCGCCGAGGCGGCTGGTCAGGGTGTCGAACATCGAACTTTTTCTTTCCTCACACGCTCAACGCCAAACGCGCCCGAGGGCGCAACGCGCTGTCGGGCGGTGACCTCCGGGCTCTCGGTTCATTTGGCCCGGTCGGCCGCGAGGTTTGCTCGTCGGTCGAAAGTGCCGGACGACTACGCTCCATGCCTACTCAAGTCAAGAATGCCGGACTCGCAAACGACCCCCGGTTCGCCTTATAAGTCGCCGAAATCCGACGGATTTCCGATGAGCGCGCTCGCCCACCGCCCCTTCGTCAAGATGAACGGCCTCGGCAACGAGATCCTCGTCCTCGACCTGCGTGCCGATCCGGTGCCGGTGAAAGCCGCGGAAGTGCGCGCCATCGCGCGGCCGGGGGCGCTCTCCTTCGACCAGCTGATGGCGCTCTATCCGCCGCGCACGGCCGGCACCGAGGCATTCGTGCGCATCTACAATTCCGACGGCTCGGAGGCGAACGCTTGCGGCAACGGCATGCGCTGCATCGCCGTGCTCGGTGCGCGCGCGAGCGGCAAGAAGACGTTCAATTTCGAGACCATCGCCGGGCTCGTGGCCTGCCGGATCGGAGATCGGCCCGATTGGGTCACCGTCGACATGGGCGCGCCGCGTTTCCGCTGGAACGAAATCCCGCTCGCCGAGGAATTCCAGGACACTCGCGCGATCGAATTGCAGATCGGGCCGATCGACAAGCCGGTGCTGCATTCGCCGTCGGTGGTGAACGTCGGCAATCCGCACGCGATCTTCTGGGTCGATGACGTCGATGCTTACGATCTAGCCCGCTTCGGGCCGCTCCTGGAAAATCATCCGATCTTTCCCGAGCGCGCCAATATCTCGTTGGTCGAGGTGCACAAGCCCGATCATCTGGTGGTGCGCACCTGGGAACGCGGCGCCGGGCTGACGCGCGCATGCGGATCGGCCGCCTGCGCCGCCGCCGTCGCCGCCGCACGCCTGAAGCGCGTCGGCCGCAGCGTGCGGGTGACGCTGCCGGGCGGCGACCTTAAGGTCGAATGGCGGGCGTCGGACGATCACGTGCTGATGACCGGGCCAGTCGAGACCGAGTTCGAGGGCCGGCTCGATCCGGAAATCCTCGCCGCCGCGGACGCGGCCTGAGAAACCATCATGTCCGTCGAGGTTGTCACCTTCGGTTGCCGGCTGAACGCCGCCGAGTCCGAGCTCGTGCGCCGGCACGCGGAGACCGCGGGGCTCGCGAACGCCGTCATCATCAACAGCTGCGCGGTGACGGCGGAAGCCGTGCGCCAAGCGCGCCAGACCATCCGCAAGATCAAGCGCGCGCGGCCGGCCGCGCGCATCGTCGTCACCGGCTGCGCCGCCCAGACCGAGCCCGGGACTTTCGCCGCGATGGACGAGGTCGACCGCGTGCTCGGTAACGGCGCGAAGACCGCGCCGGAAACCTGGCTCGCGGCCAGGCGTGCGCTCGATTTCGGCGTCGGCGCCGAGGAAAAGGTGCTGGTCGACGATCTCGCCTCGGTGCGCGAGACCGCGCTCCATCTCGTCGACGGCTTCGAGGGCCGCGTGCGCGCCTTCGTGCAGGTGCAGAACGGCTGCGATCACCGCTGCACCTTCTGCATCATTCCCTATGGCCGCGGGCCCTCACGCTCGGTGGCGATGGGCGAGGTGGTCGGCCAAGTGCGCCGTCTCGCCGAGAACGGCTATCGCGAGATCGTGCTCACCGGCGTCGATTTGACCGCCTGGGGCGCCGACCTTCCCGGCGCGCCGCGCCTCGGCGCGCTGGTGCGCGCGATCCTGCGCCATGTGCCGGAACTCGCGCGCCTGCGGCTTTCCTCGCTCGATCCGGTCGAGGTCGATCGCGACCTTCTCCGCGCCCTCGCGGAAGAGGAGCGGCTGATGCCGCATCTCCATCTTTCGCTGCAGGCGGGCGATGATCTGGTGCTGAAGCGCATGAAGCGCCGGCATCTACGCGGCGATGCGATCGAATTCTGTCAACAGGCGCGGCGAATGCGCCCCGACCTCGTGCTCGGCGCCGATCTCATCGCCGGCTTCCCGACCGAGACCGAGGCGCAATTCAGGAATACGCTCGCCCTCGTCGACGATTGCGGCCTCGCTTTCCTGCACGTTTTCCCGTTCTCGCCGCGCGAGCGCACGCCCGCCGCGAAGATGCCGCAGGTCGCGCGCGCGATCGTGAAGGAGCGCGCCCGCCGCCTGCGCGAGAAGGGCGAGTTGGCACTCCGCCGCCATCTCGCCGCCGAAATCGGCCATCGCCGGCGCGTGCTCGCCGAAGGCGCGGAGGGGAGGAGCGAGCATTACACGCGGGTCATGCTCGCCCGCGCCGCCGCGCCCGGCGCCATCCTCGACCTTCTCATCACCGGCCACGACGGCCGGCGGCTCCTCGCCGCATGAGCAAGGATGCGCCGCGCGCCGGTCTGTGGCGCCGGCTTGCGAGCGGCCTTGCCCGCACCGCCTCCAAGCTCGGCGATGGCTTGGCGGCGCTCTCCCACCGCAAACTCGACGCCGAAACGCTCGCGGCGATCGAGGATCTGCTGATCGAAGCCGATCTTGGAGTCGAGACGGCGGCGTTGATCGTCGCGGCGGTCGGCAAAGCCAGGCACGACCGGGAAATGGGCGGCGACGAGATCAAGGCGCTCATCGCCGCCGAAATCGAGAAGATTCTCGCGCCGGTCGCGAAACCCTTCACGATCGATCCCGCCAGGAAGCCCTTCGTCGTGCTGATCGCGGGCGTCAACGGCTCGGGCAAGACCACCACCATCGGCAAGCTCGCGGCGCGCTTTTCCTCCGAGGGCCGCAAGATCGTGCTCGCCGCGGCGGATACTTTCCGCGCGGCGGCGATCGAGCAGCTGGCGAAATGGGGCGAACGCGCGGGCGCGAGCGTCATCGCGCGCGAGCCCGGCGCCGACCCGGCCGGCGTCGCCTATGAGGCACTGGAGCGCGCCCGCGCCGGGGAGGCGGATATTCTTCTCGTCGACACCGCCGGCCGCCTGCAGAACAAGGCGGCCTTGATGGCCGAGCTCGAGAAGATCGCCCGGGTGGTGAAGAAGCTCGATGACGGCGCACCCCATGCCGTGTTGCTGGTGCTCGATGCCACCGTCGGCCAGAACGCCCTCGGCCAGGTCGAGATCTTCGCCAAGATCGCGGGCGTCACCGGCCTCGTGATGACCAAGCTCGACGGCACCGCCAAGGGCGGCATCCTGGTCGCGGTCGCCGCGCGCTTCGGCCTGCCGGTGCATTTCATCGGCATCGGCGAGGGGGTGGACGATCTGGCGCCGTTCGATGCCGGCAGCTTCGCCCGCGCGCTCGTCGGCCTCGCAGACGATCCCGCTTGATCGCATCCGGATGAAAGGGCATCAACGGTCCATGACCACGCCCGCCAAGGCCGCCGAACGCACCGAACTCGGTCCGCTCCTGAAGTTCGCGCTCGACCTCGGCCCCTTGATCCTGTTTTTTCTCGCCAATGCGTACTACAAGATCTTCGTCGCCACCGGCGTGTTCATGGCGGCGACGATCGTGTCGCTCGTTGTCACCTACGCACTGACGCGCCGGATCGCGGTCATGCCATTGGTCACCGCGGGGGTGGTGATGATCTTCGGCGGGCTCACGCTGTGGCTGCACGACGAAGTCTTCATCAAGCTCAAGCCGACCATCATCTACGCCTCGTTCGCCGCGGTCCTGCTCGGCGGCCTCGCGATCGGGCGCTCGTTTCTCGCGCTCGTGCTCGACAGCCTGTTCCAGCTCTCCGAAGAGGGCTGGCGCAAGCTCACGCTGCGCTGGGGTATTTTCTTCATCGCCATGGCGATCTTGAACGAGATCATCTGGCGCTCGGTCTCGACCGATACCTGGGTCGCGTTCAAGACTTTCGGCTTCCTGCCGATCACGATCGCGTTCGCGCTCGCGCAGGCGCCGCTGATTTCCCGTCACGCGGTAAGCGATAAACCGGGCGCTTGAACCGCCTCAGCCGGCGAGCGCTTTCTCGATCTCGGCCAGGAGCAAAGCGAACGCCTGTTCGTTGATCGGGCCGATCTGCTTGTAGGCGATCTTGCCGTCGCGGCCGATGAGGAAGGTCTCCGGCACCCCATAGACGCCCCACTCGATCGCCGCCCGCCCGTCTCGATCGACGCCGACGGCGGCGAAGGGATTGCCGTAACGGCCGAGGAAGCGCCGCGCGTTCTCGGCCGAGTCCTTGTAATTGATGCCGAGGAGGGTGAAGCGGCGGTCGCGGGCGAGCTTTTCGAGATAGGGATGCTCGTCGCGGCAGGGCACGCACCAGGACGCCCACACATTGACGAGCGTGACGCGCCCGGTGAAGGCGGCGGGATCGAGGCCCGGCACCGGCCGGCCTTCATGCACCAGTCCTTCGAGCGGCGGCAATGCGAGCGCGGGCGCCGGCTTGCCGATCAGCGCCGAGGGCAGGCGCGATGGATCGCCCGATCCGAGGCGCAGGAAGAACAGCGCGGCAAGTGCCGCGAACGCCAGCAAGGGCAGCGCGACGAGAAGGTTCCGCCGCGAGGTCGCGGGTTTTTCGAGGGCGTTCATGTCCCGTCCGCTCTCGGCCCCGAGCGACGGCCGATTCCGCGCGCCTCGAGCGCGGCGAGCGCGCGCCGCTGCGCCCGGTGATCGAGCAGCACCCACAGCACGAGCAAGCCGAGGATGATCGCCGCCGCCCCATAGGCGGCGAGGATAAATCCGGCGTGAGCGCCAAAATCCATGGTTCAGCGCGCCTCGACGTCGGCCGCGGCGATGAGGCGCAAGCTGCGCACGCGGCGGCGCAGGATTTCGTTGCGCATGGCGGCGAGATGGAGCGCGAGAAACAGCGCGCCGAATCCCGCGGCGGTGATCACAAGCGGCGTGAGCAGGGCCGGATGGATGGTCGGCCCGCCGGCCCGAAACACCGAGGCGGGCTGGTGCAAGGTGTTCCACCAGTCGACCGAGAATTTGATGATCGGCACGTTGAGAAAGCCGACGAGGGTCAAGATCGCGACCGCGCGCCCGGCCTGGCCAGGATCCTCGATCGCCCGCCACAGCGCGAGGATGCCGAGATAAATGAGAAACAGCACCAGCACCGAGGTGAGACGGGCGTCCCACACCCAATAGGCGCCCCACATCGGTCTCCCCCACAGCGCGCCGGTGACGAGGCATAGAAGACAGAAGGCGGCGCCGATGGGGGCCGCCGCTTTGGCCGCGACATCGGCGAGCGGATGGCGCCACACCAGGGTGCCGAGCGTGGAGATCGCCATCAGGCTATAGGCGCCGAGCGCGATCCAGGCCGCCGGCACATGGATGAACATGATCCGCACCGTCTCGCCCTGCTGATAATCGGGCGGCGCGCGGAAGCCGAGTACGAGACCAAGCGCCAACAGCACCGCCGCGATCAGCGCGAGCGTTGGTATGAACGCGCGCGCCAAGGCGAGGAACCGGTGCGGATTGGCGAGATCGAGGAGAGCCATCGGGGTCCTTCTAGTCTCCGGTTCCACCCGCCGCAATGCGGGGGGCGTGCCTCAATCGCGCAATTGCCTGAGCGCCGCCGCGGCGGCGATCGGCCCGAGCACGAAGCTTGCGAGCGAAAGCGCCGCGATGAGCTTGAACGGCGTGCCGAATGGCAGCGGGTCCGTGACCGCCGCCGTGGTCGCCGCCACGCCGAAAATCAGGATCGGAATCGTCAGCGGCAGGATGAGGACGGCGACGAGCAGCCCGCCGCGCGGCATCGCCACGCCGAGGGCGGCGCCGATCAAGCCGAGAAAGGTGAGCGCCGGGGTTCCGACCAAGAGCGTCGCGGTCGCGGCGGCGAGCGCCTGGGGCTCCAACCCGAGCAGCAGGCCAAGCAGCGGCGCCGCCACCACGAGCGGGAGCCCGGTGGTGATCCAGTGCGCTACCCCCTTCGCCGCCGCGATCGCTTCCAGCGGTATCGGCGTGATCAGCAGGAGGTCGAGGCTGCCGTCCTCGTGGTCGGCCGCGAATATACGGTCGAGGCCGAGCAAGCTCGCGAGCAGCGCTCCGATCCAGAGCACCGCCGGTCCGATGCGGGCGATGAGCGGTAGATCGGGACCGACCGCGAACGGCACGATGGTGACGACGGCAAGGAAGAACACCACGCCGATGCCGCCGCCGCCGCCGACTCGGAAGGCGAGGGTGACATCCCGCGCGAGAACGGCTCTGAGCGCGGCGATCATGCGATGCCACCAACGCCGAGCCGGATCTCCACGACGCGCTCGATCTTGAGCGCCGCGTGGGTGGCGATCACCGCCAGGCCGCCGCCCGAGAGATGCTGCGCCATCAGGCGCGCGAGCGTTTCCTGTCCGTCCGCATCGAGCGCCGTTGCCGGCTCGTCGAGCAGCCAAAGCGGACGCGGCGAGATGAGCAAGCGCGCGAGCGCGAGCCGACGCCGCTGCCCGGCCGAGAGCATGCGGGCGGAAAACTCCGCCAGCCGTTCGAGCCCGAGCGCGGCCAGAGCCGCTTCGATTTCCATTCCGCCCGCGCCGAGCAAAGCCCGTGCGAAGCCGAGGTTCTCGGCGACGGTGAGCGCTCCCTTCAGCGCATCGAGATGACCGACGAAATGAGCCGCAGTGCCGACCGACCGCTCCGGATCGCCGTCTTCGAGCGCGATTCGCCCCGCCGCCGGCGGCAACAGCCCCGCCAACAGGCGCAACAGCGAGGATTTGCCCGCCCCGTTCGGCCCGGTGACGATCAGCGCCTCGCCCGCGTGAACGGCGAATCCGAGCCCCGCAAACAGGCTCCGCCCGCCCCGGACGCAGGCAAGGTCTTCGGCCACCAGCCGCATCGAGCCTCCTGCCTACCTGGGCGTGTGGTGCGGGCGGGCTTCGCCCCGACGTGCCGGGAGGGAATTCCGGCCCCGCCGCCGGTTCCTCGCTAGACCGGAAAACCAAAATGAATCAGGGCCTTCGCCCGCTTCGCGGAGCCCGCGCGCCAGCCCAATGGTGCCCAAGACCGGCCCTCCGTTTTCGTTCCGGTGACCGCGCTTTTAATTCGCTCTATAAAGCGCGCAACTGCCGTTGTCGTACCGGCCGAGTCGGCTTCCCGCTGCCCCCGGCTGCCGGGTTTACGGGCTGCGGTGACCGTTGGGAATGACCACCGTGACCTCGCTCGACAGCTATAAGTGCCGCAAGACCCTGAACGTCGGCTCCAAGACCTACGACTATTACAGTCTCAAGGCGGCCGAGCAGCAGGGCTTGAAGGGCATCTCCAAGCTTCCGTTCTCGCTCAAGGTGCTGATCGAGAACCTCATCCGTCACGAGGACGGACGCACGGTCACCAAGGCCGACATCAAGGCCGTCATCGAATGGCTGAATAAGCGCAAGAGCGACCGCGAGATCGCGTTCCGCCCGGCGCGGGTGCTGATGCAGGATTTCACCGGCGTGCCGGCGGTCGTCGATCTTGCCGCCATGCGCGACGCCATGAAGATGCTGGGCGGCGATCCGAATCGGATCAATCCGCTGGTGCCGGTCGATCTCGTCATCGACCATTCGGTCATCGTCGATCGTTTCGGATCCCCGGCGGCATTCAAGCAGAACGTCGCACTCGAATACAAGCGCAACGGCGAACGCTATCGCTTCTTGAAGTGGGGTCAGGCAGCGTTCGCGAATTTTCGCGTGGTGCCGCCCGGCACCGGCATCTGCCACCAGGTCAATCTTGAATATCTGTCGCAGACGGTCTGGACCCGCACCGAGCGAAACGGAAAGGGCGCCAAGGTCGAAGTCGCCTATCCCGACACCCTCGTCGGCACCGACAGCCACACCACCATGGTCAATGGCCTCTCCGTGCTCGGATGGGGCGTCGGCGGCATCGAGGCGGAAGCCGCCATGCTCGGCCAGCCGATTTCGATGTTGATCCCCGAGGTTGTCGGCTTCCAGCTCACCGGCAAGCTGCGCGAAGGAGTGACCGCCACCGACCTCGTGCTCACCGTCACCGAGATGCTGCGCAAGCAAGGCGTGGTCGGCAAATTCGTCGAATTCTACGGCGCCGGAGTAGGCTCGCTCTCGCTCGAGGATCGCGCCACCATCGGCAACATGGCGCCCGAATACGGTGCCACCTGCGGCTTCTTCCCGATCGACGCGGAGACCTTGCGCTATCTCGCCGATACCGGACGCCCCGCGGATCTCCTTGCTCTGGTCGAAGCCTATGCCAAGGCGCAAGGGCTGTTTCACACCGGCACGGCATCCGACCCGGCGTTCACCGAAACGCTCGCGCTCGATCTGCGCACGGTCGAGCCTTCGCTCGCTGGCCCCAAGCGTCCGCAGGACCGCGTGCCGCTCTCCAATGTCAAGAACAGCTTCGCCGAGGCCATGGACAAGGAATTTCGCAAAGCGGCCGAGCTCACCAAGCGCTTCAAGGTCAAGGGCAAGAAATTCGACATCGGGCACGGCGACATCGTTATCGCGGCCATCACCTCGTGCACCAATACCTCGAACCCGAGCGTGATGATCGGCGCCGGGCTGCTCGCCCGCAAGGCGCGCGCCAAGGGATTGAAGGTGAAGCCGTGGGTGAAGACCTCGCTCGCGCCGGGATCGCAAGTGGTCGCCGAATATCTCGCCAAGGCCGGGCTGCAGAAGGATTTGAACGCGCTCGGATTCAACCTGGTCGGCTTCGGCTGCACCACTTGCATCGGCAACTCCGGCCCGCTGGCCGATCCGATCTCGAAGACGATCCAGACGCACGATCTCGTCGCCGCCGCCGTGCTTTCGGGAAACCGCAATTTCGAGGGCCGGGTCAATGCCGACGTGCGCGCGAATTATCTCGCCTCGCCGCCGCTGGTGGTCGCCTACGCGCTCGCGGGCTCCATGCAGATCGACCTTGCGCGCGAGCCGGTCGGCCGCGACCGCAGGGGGAGGAAGGTCTATCTCAAGGACATCTGGCCGAGCTCGAAGGAGATCGCCTCCTTCATGCGCCGCTCGATCTCGAGGAAGCTGTTCCAGAAGAAATATGCCGACGTGTTCAAGGGCGACGCCCACTGGCGCAGGACCAGGGTCGCGAAGGGCGATACCTATGCGTGGGATCCCCGCTCGACCTATGTGCAGAACCCGCCCTATTTCGTGCGCATGGGCAAGAAACCCGAAGCAATCACCGACATTGTCAATGCGCGCATCCTCGGGCTCTTCCTCGACTCGATCACAACCGATCACATTTCGCCGGCGGGTTCGATCAAGGCCGCCTCGCCGGCCGGGAAGTATCTCATCGACCACGGCGTCAACGTCATCGACTTCAACCAGTACGGCACGCGGCGCGGTAACCACGAAGTGATGATGCGGGGCACCTTCGCCAATATCCGCATCAAGAACCAGATGGTGCCGGGGATCGAAGGCGGCGTGACCGTGCAGTATCCCTCCGGCGAACGGCTGCCGATCTACGACGCCGCCATGCGTTACAGGTCGGAAGGCGTGCCGCTCGTGGTCTTCGCCGGCAAGGAATACGGCACCGGCTCCTCGCGCGACTGGGCGGCCAAAGGCGCGAAACTACTGGGTATCCGGGCCGTGATTGCCCAGAGCTTCGAGCGCATCCATCGTTCGAATCTCGTGGGCATGGGCGTGATGCCGCTGACCTTCGAGAACGGCACGTCCTGGCAGACGCTCGGCCTCAAGGGCGATGAAACGGTCACCATCCGCGGATTGGCGGGCGAGATCAGGCCGCGCCAGACGCTCAACGCCGAGATCACTTTTGCTGACGGTGGCGTGAAGAAGGTGCCGCTCACGTGCCGGATCGAGACGCTCGACGAGCTCGACTATTTCAAGAACGGTGGGATTCTCCACTACGTGCTGCGCCATCTCGCGGCGTGAGCCGTGCAGGTGACACGGTCCGGGAAAAACGAAGCTCTCACCTTGAATTGACTGGCGGTGAAGCGCGCACCGTTCTATGCGTTCCGATCTCGCTCCGGGTGCCTTATGAGAGCTTCTGGTCGGCCGTTTCGCCTCCTTGCGGTGCTTGCGTTCTTGGCCGGACCGTTCCCGGCTTCGGCCGGCGACACCAAGGCCGTCATCGAGCTCTTCACCAGCCAGGGCTGCTCGTCATGTCCGGCGGCCGATCATCTGCTCGGCGAGCTCGCAATGGACGAGCGTCTGCTCGCGCTCAGCCTGCCGGTCGATTATTGGGACTATCTCGGCTGGCGCGACACGCTTGCACTCCATACTCACTCGGTCCGCCAGAAGGTCTATGCCGAGACGCGCGGCGATCGTCAGGTCTATACGCCGCAAGTCGTGATCAACGGCGTGGCCCAGGCGATCGGCAGCGACCGTAACGCGATCGAGCGCGCGGTCGCGGGAGCCGAGGTCAAGAGCAAGCTCACGGTCCCCGTTTCGGTCAAGCGCAGCGGCGGCAATGTCGAGATCGAGGTCGGGGCCGCTGCCGGCACCCCGGCATCGGTCTGGGTGCTGGCGGTCACGCGAGCGACGTCGGTTGCCATCGCGCGCGGCGAGAATCGCGGCAAGACTGTCACCTATCACAATGTGGTGCGCAGCTGGACCCGCGTCGGCGAATGGACCGGCAAGCCGGTGCGAACCTCGTTACCGGTCGCGGCCCTCACCGGCGCCGACGCGGCCGTGATTCTGATCCAGGAAGCGGGCTCGGTCGAGGAGCCAGGACGGATCAGCGGCGCTGCCATGCTCGCCTTGCACTGAGCCAGCGCAAACCCGTTCAACCCGCACGGATGATCAAAAAAATCGGGCCGGGGTTACCGGCCCGAAGAGCGTTGGGGGATTGAACCGTACGCGGAACCGTAGGGTCGGTCGGCGGAAGCCCCGGGGGGCTGGGGGGCTGGGAATATCCGGTGCTTCGCGCTGACCGACCCGGAGGCTACGTAAGCCGAACATCGCCGTATGCTTGGGCGTGGCCGGGGCCGAAATTGGGCGACATTATGATTTTCTTAACGAACCCGTGAAGCCGCCGGAGCGGGCATTTCCGGGGGGTTCAGGGGCTTGCCCGGGGCGCTCGGCGGCGCGATCATGAATATGAAATGACGATCCGGCAGATCTTCGGGGAGGCGCCATGGGCGATCTCGATCCGATAGTTTTTCCGGGGGGCGGAGGACGCCGTCGGCGCCTCAAGCCCCCCGGTCGACCGGTGACTTTCGACCGGCGCGAACTAGACCGGATACTCGACCTCTATGGCCGCAAGGTCGCCGCCGGCGAATGGCGCGATTATGCCATCGCATTCTTGCGGGATCGCGCCGTGTTCTCGGTGTTCCGCCGCGCCACCGAATTCCCGCTCTATCGCATCGAGAAGGATTTGAGCCTTGCCCGCCGCCAGGGCGCCTATGCGGTGGTGGCGGCCTCGGGGAGAGTGTTGAAACGCGGACCCGACTTGGAGCGCGTGCTGCGGGTGATCGACCCCGCGCTCAGGCTCGTCAACTGACCCGGCCCTGATTCGCCAAAACAAAAGGCCCCGGCGTAAGGCCGGGGCCTTGTCGTTGATGGATGGCGTTCACTACTCGTTGCGCTGGCCGAACAGCTGCAACAGCATGGTGAAGAGGTTGATGAAGTCGAGATAGAGCGCGAGCGCTCCCATGATGGCCTTGCGGCCGGCCACTACATCGTCATCGCCCGCGAAATACATCTCCTTGATGCGCTGCGTGTCATAGGCCGTGAGCCCGGCGAAGACGATCACGCCCACGACCGAGATGATCCATTGCAGCATCGACGAGACCAGGAAGATGTTCACGAGCGAGGCGATGATGACGCCGATCAGGCCCATGAACAGGAACGAGCCCCAGCCCGAGATGTCGCGCTGGGTGGTGTAGCCCCACAAGCTCAACGCACCGAACGAGGCGGCGGTGATGAAGAACACCCGCACGATGGAGGTGTGAGTGAACACCAGGAAGATGATGCCGAGCGACAGGCCGACCATCGCCGCGAAAATCCAGAAGGCGGCCTGGGCCGCCGTCGGGCTCATGCGGTCGACACGGAAGCTCAGGAAGAACACCAGAGCGAGTGGCGCGAGGACGACCACCCACTTGAGCGGGCTGAAGAACACGCTGTAGCCGAAGCTCGTCAACAGGATGTCGCGCGACTGCAACACCATGCCCGCTGACGCCGTGAAGAGTTGATTGCCGCGTAGAACATACGCGGCGCTTGCGAGCGTATCGGTCACCGAAAGCATATAGGCGCCGAGCGCGGCAAGGCCGGTGATGGCGAGGCCGAGGGCCATGTAATTGTAGACCCGCAGCATGTAGGCCCGCAGGCCGGCGTCGACTTCGACCCGCGCGCGGGCAGTCGTGCCGTAACGGGCAGCCGGTTTGGTGTCGTATTCAGACATCTTGGGACCTCTCTCTTCCCTCCCGACCGTGTCCTCCTCGTACAAACGGGGGCCGGTCGTGGGTTCGGCCCTAATATGGGGATCACGAATTGTGGCGGCAAGTGAATAAACTGCAAGGTTCCGTGAAGCGTGAACGCCGTCTTCCTGGCCCCTGCTATGGCTACAGATTCCTCAATATCCGCGCGGGTTTCTCCCCTAGTGCCCGCCAGGTGCCGATGAGCCCGAACAGGACGGTAAGAGCGACCGCGACCCCCGCCGCCAGCGCCGCCGCCGCGGGATCGAAGGAGAATCGAAAGTGCATGACCTTCTCCACCACATAGGCCGCGGCCAGGCCCCCCGCCGCCGTGGCCACCAACGCGGTCGAAAGACCGAGGATCGCGTATTCAAGTCCATAGGCGAGCACCAGCCGGTGCCGGGTCGCTCCGAGCGTCTTCAGGATCACCGCGTCATAGACGCGGGCGTGGTGACCGGCGGCAAGCGCGCCCGCGAGCACCAGCACGCTCGCGATGAGAGTGATCAAGCTCGCCCCCCGCATCGCCAGCGCGAGATCGGAGACGAGCGCATAGATCGTCTCGAGCGCCTCCTTGACCCGCACGCTGGTGACCGCCGGAAAAGCACCGGCAATTTCCTTGAGCAGGGCGAGTTCGGTCTCGGACCGGCCGCCGTCGGAATAGGTGAGGGTCGCGAGCAGCGTATGCGGCGCGTCGCGAAACGCATTGGGCGAGAACAACATGACGAAATTGATGCCGAGGCTCTCCCATTCGACCGCGCGCAGATTGGCGATCGTCGCCTCGATGGTGCGTCCGAGCACGTTGACGGCGATGGTGTCGCCGAGTTTCAAGCCCAGTCCTTCGGCGAGCTTCTGCTCGAAGGAGACGAGCGCACGCCCTTCATAACCTTTCGGCCACCAGGCACCTTCGGCCAGCACCGAGCCCTCGGGAATTTCATCGGCAAAGGTGATGCCGCGGTCCGACCGCAATACCCAGGCGGCATCGGGATCAGGTATCACCTCGTCGGCCGGGACGCCCTTGAGCCGCACGACGCGCCCGCGCAGCATCGGCACCTCGATGAGCCGGGCGTCGGGCGCCCGCTCCCGGATGAAAGCGGCGAAGCGATCCGCATCCGACGATGGAATATCGAGGAAAAAAAAGCTCGGCGCCCGCTCCGGAAGCGTCGCGGTGAGCTGGCGGCGGAGATTGCCCTCGATCAGCACGAGTGCCACCAGAAGCGAGAGGCCCAAGCCGAGCGAGAGCACGACGCTCGGCGTGAGCGCGCCCGGCCGGTGCATATTGGCAAGCGCGAGCTTGAGCGTGATCGCGCGCGGCCGCGGCAGCCGCCGTGCGGCCGCCATCAGCCCGGAGGCGAGCAGGCGCAGAACGATGAAGACAGCGGCCGCCGAAGCCACATAGAAGAGGGCGATGCGCCGGACCTCGGCCGTGCCGATGGCGAGCGCGACGAGCGCGGCGACCGCGGCGACCGCGAGCGCCATATAGCGCCGTCGCGGCAAGCGGCGGTCGGGCTCGATCCGGTCGCGGAACAAGGCTGAGACCGGAACATCGTGCGCCCGCCCGAGCGGCCACACCGCGAAGGCGAGCGCGACCAGCAAACCGTAGGCGAGCGCCAGCGCCAGCACGTCGCCATGGACCGCCGGCACCAGCGGAATCGGGATGATTTTGCCGAAGCTCCAGGCGATCAGGAACGGCAGCGCGAGCCCCGTGAGGAGCCCGATGGCGATGCCGAGGAGCGCGATGATGCCGATCTCGGCGAGATAGATCGAGAACACCATGCCGCCGGTCGCGCCCAGCGCCTTCAGCGTGGCGACGGCGCCGCGCTTGCGCTCGAGATAGAACTTCACAGCGTTGGCCACGCCGACGCCGCCGATGAGGAGCGCGGTGAGCCCGACCAGCGTGAGGAATTCGGCGAACCGGCGAACATTGCGTTCGAGCTGGGGCGAGGCGCCGGTGCGCGTGCGCACTTCCCAGCCGGCCTCGGGAAAGCGCGTGCGTGCTTCGCCGGTGAAGTTGGCGAGCGAGGCATCGCTTGGATCGGCGAGCCGCACGCGATAGATCCAACGCACCAGACTCCCGGGTTGCAACAGGCCGGTTGCGCGCAGCGCATCCTCGGAAACGATGAGGCGCGGCCCGAAGCCCACGCCGACCGCGAGCCGGTCGGGCTCGGCGGCGAGCGTCGCGGAAATCATGAGCTTCGCCTCGCCGAGCATGATGCTATCGCCCGCAGCAATCCCGAGCCGGACCAAGAGCGCGGGATCGGCGACCGCGCCGAAGGCGTCGCCGCGCCGGGCGAGTGCCGCCACGAGCGGACCGTCCGGTTTGATCTTGATCGCGCCGGTGAGCGGATAGCGGTGATCGACGGCCTTGAGTTCGATAAGCGTGGTCTCGCCCGCCGCCGTCCGCGCCATCGCCCTGAGCGTCGCCACTTTGGAAACCGTGCCGCGGCTTGCAAGAAAAGAGTCTTCGACCGGTCTCGTCTCGCGATGCACGAGCGAGAAGGAAACATCGCCGCCGAGGATGACGCCGCCTTCGCGCGCGAGCCCATCCGAAAGCGCGCGCGTGACCGAGCCCACGCCCGCGATCGCGGCGACGCCCAAGGCGAGGCAGGTGAGAAAAACCCCGAACCCGCGCACGCCGCCGCGCAGCTCCCTGAGCGCCAGGCGAAGCGCCAGGACGAGCCGCTGGGCGAAAGTCGGGCGCGCGGGAACGAACGCGGTCATGTCGGGCCTGCCTTGGCGTCTTTCCGCGCGGACGCTTCCTCGACCCAGCCCGAGTGCATGCGCACGATGCGATCGCAGCGCCGCACCAAAGCGGGATCGTGGGTGACGATGACGAGGGTGGATTGGCGATCGACCCGCTTGGCAAACAGGAAGTCCATGATTTCCTTGCCGGTCGCCTCGTCGAGATTGCCGGTCGGCTCGTCGGCGAGCACGATCGCGGGAGCGGGCGCGAGCGCGCGGGCGAGCGCCACGCGCTGCTGCTCGCCGCCGGAAAGCTGCGCCGGATAATGGCCGAGCCGATCGCCCAAGCTCATGCTTTCGAGCTCCTGCCTCGCCCGGGACAATGCATCGCTACGGCCGGCGAGTTCGAGCGGCACCGCCACGTTCTCGATCGCGGTCATGGTCGGGATCAGATGGAAGGACTGGAACACGATTCCGACTTTGCTTCCGCGAAAGCTGGCGAGCGCGTCCTCGTCGAGCCGGCCGAGATCTTCGCCGGCGACGATGACGCGGCCCGCATTCGGCCGCTCGAGCCCGGCCATCACCATCAAGAGCGTCGATTTGCCCGAGCCCGACGGCCCCACCAGGCCGACCGCTTCGCCGCGCGCGATTTGAAGCGTTACTGCCTTGAGGATATGTACCCGGGCGGCACCCGAGCCGAGCGAAAGATCGACACCGTCGATGCGCACGGCGTCGGGCTCGGGCCGGCGCTCGATCGAGGATAAATCCATGGGGTGGGTCCGTTCGGGATTGGGCGACGAGAAAACGGGCTCCGTTACAAATGGGGCGCTGTCGCGACGGAGGGGGACACTCCTAGCACTGCTCGCGGGGTTGTGTGCGCTCGGCTCGGCACTGGCCGCTCCGGCGACAGCCGACCCGGTCCGCATCGTGGCTTTCGGCGACAGCCTGATGGCGGGTCCGGGCCTCGAAGCCAAGGACGCCTTCCCGGTCAAGCTCGAAGCGGCGCTGAAGGTCAGGGGCTACGACGTGCGGGTCGCCGATGCCGGCGTCTCGGGCGATACCGCGACCGGCGGATTTTCCCGTCTCGACTGGTCGATCCCCGCGGGCAGTCAAGCGGTGATCCTCGAGCTCGGCGCCAACGACGCCTTGCGCGGGATTTCTCCCGCCGTCACCCGCATGGCGCTCGATGCGATGATTCGCCGCTTGAAGGAGCGCAAGATCGAGGTGCTGATTGCCGGCATGCGCGCGCCGCGCAATCTCGGCCGCGACTATGTGGCGACCTTCGACCGGATCTATCCGAATCTCGCCAAGGCCCACGATCTGATCCTTTATCCCTATTTCCTCGATGGAATCACCGTCAATTCCCGGCTCATCCAGCCTGACGGCATGCATCCGACCGCCGCCGGCATCGATGTCATCGTCGAGCGCATCCTGCCTTCGGTCGAGGCGCTGATCGCCCGGTTGGGCGCACGACGGACGCACTGACCATGCCGCGGCTCTTCACCGGCATCGAGATTTCTCCCGCGATCGCGCTCGAGCTTGCCGCCCTGCGCGGCGGCATTCCGGGCGCCCGCTGGGTCGAACCGGAGAATTATCATCTGAGCTTGCGCTTCATCGGCGACGTCGACGGCGCCATCGGACGCGAAATCATCCAGCTGCTCGGCCTGGTGCGCCGGCGCGGCTTCGAGCTCACGCTCGAGGGGCTCGGCCAGTTCGGCGGACGCAAACCGCGCGCGGTTTTCGTCGCCGCGAGCCCGCGTCCCCTGCTCATCGAGCTGCAGGCCGAGCACGAACGGCTGTTGCAGCGAATCGGTCTCCCTCCCGAACCGCGCAAATACACGCCGCACATCACCCTGGCGCGGCTCCGGGATGTCTCGACCCACCGGGTCGCCGATTATCTCGCGAGCCGCGGCCCCTACCGTAGCCCGCCTTTCCATGTCGCGCGCTTCGTGCTGTTTTCGGCACGGGCGGCGACCGGCGGCGGGCCCTATGTGGTGGAGGCCGCCTATCCGCTCGATGGATGAGCACAACACGCGGTTCCCTTAGCCGTGGAAGGAGCTGCCGATGCGGGAGAAACTATCGGGCGAAGCGCGCAAGCAGGCGCTGGCGAAACTAGCCGGCTGGCGCGAGGCCGAGGGGCGCGATGCCATCGTCAAGAAATTCGTGTTCAAGAACTTCAGCGAGGCATTCGGATTCATGACGAGGGCCGCGCTGGTGGCGGAGAAGCTCGACCACCATCCCGAATGGTTCAATGTCTACAAGACGGTCGAGGTGACGCTTTCGACTCACGATGCCGGCGGCGTCACCGAGCTCGACGTCAAGCTCGCCGAAGCCATGAACCGGCTTGCCGGCGCCTGACCGGCCGTTGCATCCATGCCTTCAAATGGCCATTTGACCTCGGATAAGATCGCGCCATGGAGGTCCTGATGTTCGCATTCGGCAATGCCGGCGGTTTTTCGAATCAGATGGCCGACGACGCTACCGGCGTCGCGCGCGGCTTCTGGCGCAAGATCCGGCGCGTGGCGGCTGAGATTCCCTTCGCCGAGGACGCCATCGCCGCCTATTACTGCTCCCTCGACCGCGCAACGCCGGTGCGCGTGCGGGCGGCGCTCCTGGGCGCGCTCGCCTATTTCGTGCTGCCGACCGACCTGGTGCCGGATTTCCTCCCCGGCCTCGGCTATACCGACGATGCCGCCGTGCTCGCCGCCACGCTTCAGCTCGTCGCGGCGCACATCCTGCCCGAGCACCGCGAGGTCGCGTGCCGCGCGTTGGCGCAACTCGCCGCCTCGCACGAGAAGTCTTGATCAAGCCTTGTGACCCCGCCTCGCCTGGACCCGGCATCGGATCGGACCATTCCGCGCCATTGAACGCCTCGTGCGGCCCGTTTTTCCGATCCTTTGGCGCGTTTGCGCCATTTTTTCCGCGCTCGGCTTGGCAGAAGGGGCCGATCGCAGCTATTCATCATGCCGGGCGGGAGGCATTATCGCCGAAATGGTTCCGCGGCCAGGGAAGGAAACGACCATGACCGATCGCTCGCTATATGCCGCTCTCGCCGGAGCGATCCTTGTCGCGGCGAGTTCGAGCCTCGCCATGGCGCAAGCGCCGCAGCCTGCAAAGCCGGCGCCGCAGAAAGCCGCTCCCGCGCAGCCGGCCGCCGCCAGTCCCTCCCTTCTCGGCCAGTACGGAGACTGGGGCGTCTATATGAGCCAGAATGCGAAGACCAAGATCTGCTTCGCGCTCAGCCAGCCGAAGGAGCGGCTGCCGGCGAACCTCAAACGCGACCCCGCCTATTTCTTCGTCAGCACACGCCCGGGCGAGAACGTGAAGAACGAGGTGAGCATCCTCGTCGGCTTTCCGCTCAAGGAGGACGTCGAAACCTCGCTCCAGGTCGGCAGCGACTCCTATTCGCTCTACGCCCGCAAGGACGGCGCCTGGGTGCGCAACGTCGCCGAGGAGGCGCGCCTCGTCGAATCCCTGCGCAAGGGTCGCTACCTCACCGTCAAGAGCACGTCGCTGCGCGGCAATGTGACGACCGACCGCTACTCGCTGTCGGGCGCGGCCCAAGCGCTCGACCGGGCGGCGCAAGAATGCCGTTGAGGGCGCGCCGTAGAAGCTGAGAAAGAGATCGTAATCCGCCGACCCCCTGAGAGAGCCGGGCTGCGGCGAGGTTCGCCACCATGAGCGCGACGCTCGATTTCGCATCTCCGATATCGCTGCCGGTCGGCGCTGGGCCGAAGCTTTCGCTCGTCGGCCGCGACCGCGTGGGCCTGGCGGCGGCGCTTGCCGAGATCGGCGTGCCGGCGGGCGAGTGGAAGATGCGCGTCTCCCAGCTCTGGCACTGGATCTATTTCCGCGGGATTCGCGAATTCGAGGAGATGACCAACGTCTCCAAGCGGCGGCGCGCCGCACTCGCGGAGCATTTCACGCTCGCGCGGCCCGAGGTCGCGGCCGAGCAGGTATCGAGCGACGGCACCCGCAAATGGCTGATCCGGCTTGCGGCCGATACGCCCGGCGAGAAGCCGCACGAGATCGAGACCGTCTATATCCCGGAGGCCGAGCGCGGCACGCTCTGCGTCTCCTCCCAGGTCGGCTGCACCTTGTCCTGCACGTTCTGCCACACCGGCACCCAGCGGCTGGTGCGAAACCTCACCGCCGGAGAGATCGTCGGCCAGCTCGTGATCGCCCGCGACCGGCTCGGCGATTGGCCGGGGGCAATCCCGCCACGCAAGTCGGGCCTGCCCGACTTGCGCACTCAAGACCCGAACTCGGGCAAGCCCGAGTTCGGTGGAACGATCGTGCCCGCGGGCGAGCGTTTCATCTCCAATATCGTGTTCATGGGCATGGGCGAGCCGCTCTATAATTTCGATGGGGTGAAGAGCGCGATCGAGGTGATCGCCGACGGCGACGGGCTCGCGGTCGGCAAGCGCCGCATCACGGTCTCGACCTCGGGCGTGGTGCCGATGATCGAGCGGCTGGGCGCCGAAGTCGGCACCATGCTCGCGGTCTCGCTCCATGCGACGCGCGACGACTTGCGCGACGAGATCATTCCGCTCAACAAGAAATATCCGATCAAGGATTTGCTCGCGGCCTGCCGGGGCTATCCCGGCGTCTCCAATGCCAGGCGCATCACCTTCGAATATGTGATGCTGAAGGGCGTGAACGACACGGCTGCCGACGCCAGGGAACTGGTGCGGCTCCTCAAGGGCATTCCGGCCAAGATCAATCTCATCCCGTTCAATCCGTGGCCGGGCACCTGCTACGAGTGTTCCGACTGGAAGACGATCGAGCAATTCTCCGAGATCGTTTTTCGCGCCGGCTACGCTTCGCCGGTACGCCGCCCGCGCGGGCGCGACATCCTGGCCGCCTGCGGCCAATTGAAATCGGAAACCCAGAAACTTTCCGCCCGCGAGCGCATGGCTCTGCGTGCAATGGCGATGACGGACTGAGGATCGCTTGGCTCTTTTCATTCGTTTCTTCGTGGTGATTTTCGCCTACTGGCTGGCGGCCCTGGCGGCGGGCGCCGTGCTCGTTTTCGGCGCGGTCGCACCCGCGGCCGATGTTCCGACCGGCGGCCACGTCGCGCCCGTGCTCTGGATTCTCGTGCTGACCACGGGCACCTTCGTCGCCTTCTACTCGTTCGCCCCGTCGATCGTCGTCATCTTGCTCACCGAGAGCTTCGGCTGGCGCTCGGTGGTGATTTATGCCGTCGCCGGGGGCGCGATCGGGCTGTTCTGCGGCGTCACCTACGGCTTCCTCGACTGGAGCCCGGGCCCGCGCCTCGACGTCTCGCTCGACGGCAACGCGGAATTGATGGCGGGCGCCGGGATTGCCGCCGGCATCGTCTACTGGCTGGTTGCCGGACGCAATGCCGGCGCTTGGCGAAGCGTGCCTGCTTCCCAAACGCGGCCCTGACTGCCGGCACTTTGCGCCCGCCCCGCGTCCGCCTATAAGGGCGCGACTTTCGCAGGGAATTTCCATGGCCAAGAACGTGAAGAAGGTGGTGCTCGCCTATTCCGGCGGGCTCGACACGTCTGTGATCCTGAAATGGCTGCAGACGACCTACGGCTGCGAAGTCGTGACCTTCACGGCCGACCTCGGCCAGGGCGAGGAGCTGGAGCCGGCGCGGAAGAAGGCGGTGACGCTCGGCATCAAGCCGGAGAACATCTTCATCGAGGACCTGCGCGAGGAATTCGTCCGCGATTACGTCTTCCCCATGTTCCGGGCGAACGCGCTCTATGAGGGCCAGTATCTCCTCGGCACCTCGATCGCGCGGCCGCTGATCGCGAAGAAGCAGATCGAGATCGCGAAGAAGGTCGGCGCCGACGCGGTCGCCCACGGCGCCACCGGCAAGGGCAACGACCAGGTGCGCTTCGAGCTCGCCTATTACGCGCTCGAGCCCAACATCCGGGTGATCGCGCCCTGGCGCGAATGGGATCTGACCTCGCGCAAGAAGCTTCTCGAATTCGCCGAGAAGCACCAGATCCCGATCGCCAAGGACAACAAGGGCGAAGCGCCGTTCTCGGTCGACGCCAACCTGTTGCACTCGTCATCCGAGGGCAAGGTGCTGGAGGACCCGAATGTCGCGCCGCCGGATTACGTCTATCAGCGCACCATCGCGCCCGAGGACGCGCCCGACAAGGCGACCGAGATCACCATCGATTTCGAGAAGGGCGACGCTGTCGCGATCGACGGCAAGAAGCTGTCGCCCGCGGCGCTGCTCGCGAAGCTCAACGACTTGGGCAAGGCGAACGGCATCGGCCGGCTCGATCTGGTGGAGAACCGCTTCGTCGGCATGAAGTCGCGCGGCATCTACGAGACGCCGGGCGGCACCATCCTCATCGCCGCCCATCGCGGCATCGAATCGATCACGCTCGACCGCGAGGCGGCGCATCTCAAGGATTCGCTGATGCCGCGCTACGCCGAGCTGATCTATTACGGCTTCTGGTTCTCGCCCGAGCGCGAGATGCTGCAGGCGCTCGTGGACAAGAGCCAGGAATTCGCGACCGGCCGGGTGCGGCTGAAGCTCTACAAGGGCAATGTCGCGGTCGTCGGCCGGGACAGCCCCTATTCGCTCTACAGCCAGGACCTCGTCACCTTCGAGGAGGGCGCCGTCGCCTATGACCACCGCGACGCCGAGGGATTCATCAGGCTCAACGCGCTCCGGCTGCGCACGCTCGGGCAGCGCAAGCGCAAGCTCGAGAAACGCTGAATTGCCAAATTCGTCGCGCCTGCTGGCGTATGGCGCCGCGAGCACCTAACTAGCTGTAAGCAGCTTTCCGGCCGCAGGAGATTCCGATGCCCTGGTCGCTCACGCTCGGATCGGTCGTCGGCACGGCGGTCCGCATCCATGTCACTTTCCTGCTGTTCCTGGTGTGGATCTGGGCCGCCTATTACCGCCTGGGCGGCGCGGCGGCGGCCTGGGAAGGCGTCGCCTTCGTCGCGCTCCTGTTCCTGTGCGTGCTCCTGCACGAATTCGGCCATGTCTTCGCCGCGCGCCGCTACGGCGTGAGGACGTCCGACATCACGCTCTGGCCGTTCGGCGGCATCGCCAATCTCGAGCGCATTCCGGAGAAACCGCTCGAGGAACTGGTGGTCGCGATCGCGGGTCCCGCGGTCAATGTGATCATCGCGGCGGCATTGATGGTCTACATCGGTTTTACCGTCGATCCGGAGGAGCTCATGAAGATCGAGGACCCGGCCGTCGGAATGGCCGTGAAGATCGCCGGCGCCAATATCTTCCTCGTGCTCTTCAACATGATCCCGGCCTTCCCGATGGACGGCGGCCGCGTGCTGCGCGCGCTCTTGGCGATCAAGCTCGGCTTTGCGCGCGCGACCGAGATCGCGGCCACGATCGGCCAGGGTCTTGCGATCGCGTTCGGCATCCTCGGCATTTTCACCAACCCGATGCTGATCGTGATCGCGGTGTTCGTCTTCCTCGCCGCTTCCGGCGAGGTGGGCCACGTGCAGCTGCGCGAGGTCGCGCGTGGCGCGCTGGTCGCCGACGCCATGATCACGAAATTCCAGGCGCTCGGCACCCAGGCGACCGTGAGCGACGCGGTCGACGCGTTGATCCATACGACACAAAAGGAATTCCCCATCGTCGACGGCGGCGGGCGGCTGCGTGGCGTACTCACCCGCGACGCCATGATCAAGGCGTTGAAGGAGCGCGGCTCCGAGGCTCCCGTGCTCGAGGTGATGGAGGCCGACGTGCCGACGATCGCCGCCCGCGCCAAGCTCGAATCCGCGCTGAAATTGTTGACCGAGAAGCGCCCGTCCGCGATCGGCGTGACCGATACGCTCGGCCGCCTGGTCGGACTGCTCACCGCCGAGAACCTCGGCGAGATGATGATGGTGCGCTCGGCCCGCGCCAACCGCTCACACGGTCCCTGGGGTCGTCGCACGGCCGGCGCTTGAGGAATCGACCCCGCGCCTGCTAGACCGTTGCCACAACCCCCTCGAACCGTGTCATTTCCGGCTCCGGCCGGGTCGGATAACTTTTCCATGCCGCTTCGCAACGTCGCCATCATCGCCCACGTCGACCACGGCAAGACCACGCTGGTGGATCGGCTATTGCAGCAATCGGGCTCGTTCCGCGACAACCAGCGCGTCGCCGAGCGCGCGATGGATTCCAGCGATCTCGAGCGCGAGCGCGGCATCACCATCCTGTCCAAGGTGACCTCGATCCTGTGGCAGGACACTCGCATCAATATCGTCGACACGCCCGGTCACGCCGATTTCGGCGGCGAGGTGGAGCGTATTCTCGGCATGGTCGACGGCGCGCTAGTGCTGGTCGATGCCGCCGAGGGCCCGCTGCCGCAGACCAAATTCGTGGTCGGCAAGGCACTGAAGCGGGGGTTGAAGCCCATCGTCGTCATCAACAAGGTCGACCGCTCTGACGCGCGGCCAACGCAGGTGGTCAACGAGGTGTTCGATCTGTTCGCTGCGCTCGACGCGAGCGAGGAGCAGCTCGATTTTCCGATCCTCTACGGCTCCGCCAAGGAAGGCTGGATGGCCGCGAGCGCCGAGGGCCCGAAGAACGCCGGCATGAAGCCGCTGTTCGATCTCGTGCGGCGGCACGTCAAGCCGCCGCAGGTCGAGGATGGGCCGTTCCGCATGCTCGGCACCATCCTCGAAGCCAATCCCTATCTCGGCCGCGTCGTCACCGGCCGCATCACCTCGGGCACGATCAAATTCAACCAGACGGTCAAGGTGCTCGACCACGACGGCAATCTGGTTGAGGAGGGCCGCGTCACCAAGGTGCTCGCCTTCCGCGGCCTCGAACGCATGGCGATCGAGGAAGCGGAGGCCGGCGACATCGTCGCCATCGCCGGGCTGCCGAACGCGACCGTCGCCCACACCATTTGCGCGCCGGAGGTGGAGACGCCGCTGCCGGCCCAGCCGATCGATCCACCGACGCTCGCCATGACCTTCCGCGTCAACGATTCCCCTCTTGCCGGCACCGAGGGCGACAAGGTGACCGGCCGCATGATCCGCGACCGCTTGCTGCGCGAGGCCGAGGGCAATGTAGCGCTGCGCGTTACCGAGTCGATGGAGAAGGATTCGATGGAGGTCGCCGGCCGCGGCGAATTGCAGCTCGGCATCCTGATCGAGACCATGCGGCGCGAGGGCTTCGAGCTATCCGTGTCGCGCCCGAAGGTGCTGTTCCGGGAAAATCCGAACACCGGCGAGATCAAGGAGCCGATCGAGGAAGTGGTAATCGACGTCGACGAGGAGCATTCCGGCATCGTGGTGCAGAAGCTCTCCGAGCGGCGCGGCGAGATGATGGAGATGCGGCCTTCGGGCGGCGGGCGGTTGCGGCTCGTTTTCCACGTGCCGACGCGCGGCCTCCTCGGCTACCAGAGCGAACTCCTCACCGACACCCGCGGCACCGCCGTGATGAACCGGCTATTCCATGCCTACGCGCCCTACAAGGGCGAGATCCCGGGCCGGCGCAACGGCGTCTTGATTTCCACCGACAACGGAGAGGCGGTCGCCTATGCGCTATGGAACCTGGAGGCGCGCGGGCCGATGATGATCGAGCCGGGCTGGAAGGTCTATCGCGGCATGATCGTGGGCGAGCACACCCGCGGCCATGATCTCGCGGTGAACGTGCTCAAGGGCAAGAAGCTCACCAATATCCGCACCACCGCCAAGGACGAGGCGGTGCGGCTCACCCCTCCCATTCGCATGACCCTGGAGAAGGCGCTTGCCTATATCGACGACGACGAGCTCGTGGAGGTGACCCCCCGGTCGATCCGCCTGCGCAAGAAAATTCTCGA
>JAHFPO010000090.1 GCA_023266695.1 Hyphomicrobiales bacterium
TCGCCGCTCGAACAAACGTTCCAGCTGATCCCGTCCCTTAACCAAGGTCGCAATGCGCGCACACGTCGCAGCTGGCCGCAGGATCGACCGCTTTCTACGCAGTTGTGATTCGGAGTAAGTTTTTTTGTGGTATAAGTGGAGTTCAGTATGAACAAAATGAACAAAAAATCGCCGAACCCAATCGACAGGCACGTCGGCAGTCGCGTGCGCATGCGTCGTATGATGATCAGCATGAGCCAAGAGAAGCTCGGCGATCAGCTCGGGATCACGTTTCAGCAAATCCAGAAATACGAGAAGGGGACGAACCGCATCGGCGCGAGCCGTCTGCAGCAGATCGCGATCGTGCTCGGCGTTCCGGTGGCGTTTTTCTTCGAGGGCGCGCCCGTTCCCGAAGGCTTTCCAAAGGGTCTCGGCGAGTCGCCTTCGCCGGCTTATGTCTCGGATTTCCTCGCCACCTCCGACGGACTTGCTTTGACCAAGGCGTTCATGAAGGTACGCGACCCCAAGGTGCGTCGGCGCATCGTCGATCTGGTAGAGGCGGTCGCCGCTGAAGAGACCCCCAAGCGCTGACCTGACTCGCCGTCGCGACGCCGGCTTCCCTTCCCGATCAACTTGACCGTGGCCGATTGCTCTTGCGAGAAGTCGACGCCGGCTGCCTTGTGACCCGAGCGACGACGCGAGGGACGAGGTACGCGCGCAGTTCGAGGCGAGCCGTCATGTCCACGACCCGCGATAGGCGCGAGCATCGCCGCAGCGCCTTCTATGGCCGGCGCAAGGGCCACAAGCTGCGGCCGCGGCAAGCCGAACTCATATCGAATCTGCTGCCGAAACTCGCACTCGATCTTTCCCGACCACCGCCGGCGGATGTACGAACGCTGTTTTCCGTGCCGGTTGAGTGCGCCGCGCTCGAAATCGGCTTCGGCGGCGGCGAGCACTTCGTGCTCGAGGCGCAGGCCAATCCGGGAATCGGCTATTTTGGTTGCGAGCCATTCGTCAACGGCATGGCCAAGGCCCTCGCCTTGATCGAGGCGACCAAGCTCCGCAACGTGCGTCTCCATCACGGCGACGCGCTCGACCTGCTGGAATGGCTCCCCGGCGGCGCGGTCGTCCGCATCGACCTGTTCTATCCCGACCCCTGGCCGAAGCGCAGGCACTGGAAGCGCCGCTTCGTCTCGGACGAAATGGTCGCGCGATTTGCCCGCGTGATCGCGAAGGGAGGAACATTGCGGTTCGCGACCGACATACCGGATTATGCCGAATGGTCGCTGTTGCGCATTCTGCGCTCGTCCGCTTTCGAATGGATCGCGGAGCGAGCCGAGGACTGGCGACGACCGTGGCCGGGATTTTCCGGGACGCGCTACGAGACCAAAGCGGCGCGAGAGGGTCGGACGCCTTGCTATCTGACCTTCCGGCGCATTTAGAGTCTGATTCGTTCGAATTGAATCGGCCTTCCCCGCTAACATTTTTATTTTGGGCGTGATCTTATCCGAACCCGGTTCCCACCCCGGATCAAGTCCGGGGCAGGTTTTTTCGGGATCATGCTCTAATAATTTTGGGCGTGATCTTATCCGAAAATCGGTTCCCACCCAGGATCAAGTCCGGGGCAGGCTTTTTCGGGATCATGCTCTAATAATTTTGGGCGTGATCTTATCCGAAAACCGGTTCCCACCCCGGATCAAGTCCGGGGCAGGCTTTTTCGGGATCACGCCCTAGCAAGGTCGGCGCGCGAGATCAGCTTGCCGCTCGTAATTCCGCATCGCGGTTCTGCCAGAAGCGGACGACGCGGCGTGCGGTCGCATACGACAGCCTGTTGAAATCATCACAGGAGTCTTCGAGTTCCTTGGCCGAGGTGCGGCGGACGCCCTGGCGGACCATGATGACGGCGCGCGCGGTCAACCAATCGTAGCCGGCGGCTTTGAAAAGAATCAGCAACGGCTCGATTCGATCGCCGGTCATCAGCCAATCGACGATATCGATCGGCACCATACAGAGCAGGGAAAGAGCGGCAACAGTCTCTTCGTATCGTTTGGATTTTGCGAGATCGTGCAACTCCGCTTCGCCGAGCGCGCCGGCATTGTGCAGCATGAGCATCAATCGCTGCGCCGCCACAAAATTGTGGGGCGGGGAGATGTCCGGACTGATTTCGTCGGAAACCTTGGCGAGTGCCCGCTGGATCTCGGCTCGCGTTTCGGGCGCCGCCGAGACGAGCATACGGCGCTGTACCAGCTCGCTCGCCTGAACCACCAGCTTGTGAAACAGATGCGGCGGGATATCGGGTCGCTCGCTGATCCGGGAGGCGAGAGTCCCATTCTTTTTCGCGCGCTCCACCAGGGTAGTGAGGCTCCCTTCGGTAAAGTTGGCGCTGGAGTTCGACGCGACGTTGAGCAATACGTCGTTGTCGCCGCGATTGACCAGCACATCGGTCACGGCCTCGCCGAGCCGGCGACGGCTCGAGATGGCGAGCAGATGCGCCTGGCTCTTGGTCTTGGCGATATCGACGAGGTCGGTCTCGTTGAGCCTATTGGAGCGGACGAGGACGGGGGCCGCGACGTCGATTTCATCGTCGCGGGCGAGACCGTGGATCACCTTGACTGGCGCATTGTCGATCGGTGCGAGCCGGCGGGCGAGTTCCGCGCGTGCCTTGATCTCGATCTCGACCGCCAACCGTCCGATGACATCGTCGAACAGCTCGATATGTCCGTCGTTGAGCCCATCCGCCCGCTTGATGAACAGATCGGTGACGCGGCGGAGCGTCTCGACGCATTTGTCGCTCGAGCCGCGCTCGATCGCGTCCTCGAGCTCAAGGATCAGGGATTGGCGGGCGACCATTTGCAGTCCCCGGGGTCGTGAATTTGGCCCGGCCGGTGACGAATAGGCTCAAGGTAACGATTACGGCCGAATGCTGAAAAATCGGTTAGAACGGCCGGGAAACGAAGGATATTGCCCGCGATTGCGATCCCTTTTCGCCAGTGCTTGCAACTTTTTTGCTTGCACCTTTCCCCGCCGACGCTATATATCCCGCCAACAACGACATCTCATAGCGATCCGCTGGGATCGAACGATGAGAGTGGGCCCCGCCCGGGACCCGCTCTTTTTTGTTAGGCCGCGCTTGCAAGCGCGGTTCGGGATCAGATGACAGAGACCGCGCAACTCGAATCGGCAACGCTCGACGAGCCCCGGCTCATCGGCGAGACCGGCTTGGCTGCGCGGGTCGCGGCTCTATCCGAGCCCGTGCTTCTCGGTCTGGGCTATCGGCTCGTGCGCGCGCGGATCTCGGGGCGTGACGGCTGCACGGTCCAGATCATGGCCGAACGATTGGATGGAACCTTCACGATCGAAGACTGCGAGACGGCGAGCCGCGCGCTTTCACCCGCCCTCGACGTCGAGGATCCGATCCCCGGCGCCTACCGGTTGGAATTGTCTTCGCCCGGCATCGACCGCCTGCTGGTGCGCCGCTCCGACTTCGAGCGCTTCGCCGGTCATGAGGTGAAGATCGAGATGGAGATCGCGGTCGAAGGCCGCAAGCGCTTCCGCGGCGTGCTCCTCGACACCGAGGGTGGCGAGGCTTGCATCCGTCTCGAGGCCGCAGATGGCAAGCCGCAGGTCGTCCGCCTCAAGATCGCCGACATGGCGGAGGCGAAGCTCGTGCTCAACGAAGCCTTGGTCGCGCAATCCCTGAAACGCGGCAAGATGGCATCGCACGCGGCGGAAACAGAGACCCGAGGCAAAGGTGACCGCCGTACGCAGACTTTCACTCCGGCCGCAAGCGGCCGACCCCGTATTTAGATTCGCCAGGCCAAGGAGACGCCCGATGGCAGTCGTCAGCGCAAACCGACTCGAACTCCTGCAGATCGCCGAGGCGGTCGCGCGCGAGAAATCTATCGACAGGGGAATCGTGATCGCCGCCATGGAGGATGCGATCCAGAAGGCCGCGCGTTCGCGCTACGGCAGCGAGACCGAGGTACGCGCCGAGATCAATCCGAAGACCGGCGAATTGCGCCTCTCGCGCCTTCTCCTCGTCGTCGAAACCGTCGAGAACGACGCCATCCAGATCAGCCTCGAGGATGCGCGGCGCAAGAACCCGGCGGCGCAGGTCGGCGATTACATCGCCGAGTCGCTGCCGCCGCTCGAATATGGCCGCATCGCCGCCCAGTCGGCGAAGCAAGTGATCGTGCAGAAAGTGCGCGAGGCCGAGCGCGACCGCCAGTATCAGGAATACAAGGACCGTATCGGCGAGATCGTCAGCGGCGTGGTCAAGCGCGTGGAATACGGCAATGTCGTCGTCGACCTCGGCCGCGGCGAGGCGATCGTGCGGCGCGATGAGCTGCTTCCGCGCGAAATCTTCCGCAACGGCGACCGCGTCCGCGCCTATGTTTACGACGTGCGCCGCGAGCCGCGGGGCCCGCAAATCTTTCTCTCGCGCACGCATCCGCAGTTCATGGCCAAGCTGTTCGCGCAGGAAGTGCCCGAAATCTACGACGGCATCGTCGAGATCAAGGCGGTCGCACGCGATCCGGGTTCGCGTGCCAAGATCGCGGTGATCTCGCGCGATTCCTCGGTCGATCCGGTCGGCGCCTGCGTCGGCATGCGCGGATCGCGCGTCCAGGCCGTAGTCAACGAGCTGGCGGGCGAGAAGATCGACATCATCTTGTGGTCGCCGGATGTCGCGACCTTCGTCGTCAATGCGCTCGCCCCGGCCGAGGTGGTGAAGGTCGTGCTCGACGAGACCCGCGAGCGGATCGAGGTGGTCGTTCCCGACGCGCAACTCTCGCTCGCGATCGGTCGGCGCGGCCAGAACGTCCGACTCGCCTCTCAGCTCACCGGCTGGGACATCGATATCCTGACCGAACAGGAGGAGAGCGAGCGCCGGCAGAAGGAATTCGCCGAACGTTCCAAGATGTTCATGGAGGCTCTCGACGTCGACGAGATGGTTGCCCAGCTCCTCACCTCCGAGGGCTTCGGTTCGATCGAGGAACTAGCCTTCGTGCCCACCGAGGAGCTTGCCTCCATCGAGGGTTTCGATCCCGACACCGCCGGCGAACTGCAGACCCGCGCGCAGAATTATCTCGCCGGGCTGGAGGCCGAACTCGACGCCAAGCGTAAGGAGCTGGGCGTCGAAGACGCGCTCAAGGAAGTCCCCGGTGTCACCAGCCGCATGCTCGTCGCCTTCGGCGAGAACGGCATCAAGACGGTCGAGGATCTTGCCGGCTGCGCCACCGATGATCTCGTCGGCTGGGTCGAACGCAAGGAGGGCGATACCACGCGCCATGCCGGTATTCTCGAAGGCTTCGAACTCGACCGCGACGAGGCCGAAGCCATCATCATGCAGGCGCGCGTCAAGGTCGGCTGGGTCGACGAGACTGCTCTCACTCCGCCCGAGGAGCCCGCGGCCGAGGCCGAGGGTTCCCAACCGGCCGAGACGGAGCCGCAGAACTGAGGGAGAGGACTCTGCTCGCGCATATGGAAAGTGACGAGGTCGACGAGGGACTGGCGGCGGCGCGCGACGGTCTGGCACGGCTTTGCCTGGCGACGCGCGAAGTGAAGCCGGTGGAGGAGATGATCCGCTACGTCGTCGCTCCGGACGATCGCATCGTGCCGGATCTCGATCGCAAGCTTCCCGGCCGCGGCGCCTGGGTGACCGCGAAGAGGACGGCGCTCGAGGCCGCCATGCGCGAAAAAGGCTTCGCACGCGCGTTCCGAGGCAAGGGGCTCGCCGGGGCGGATCTGCCTGATCTGGTCGAGCGCCTGCTGGAGCGGTCGGCACTCGAGGCGCTGTCGCTCGCCAACAAGGCGGGGCTGGTCATCACCGGCTTTACCAAGGTCGAGAACGCGCTGGGCGAACGTGAGGTCGGCATCCTCCTCCATGCCCGCGAGGCGGCGAGCGATGGAATTCGCAAGCTCGAAACTGCGTCGGCACGGGCCGCCGGTGCGGGCAAACCCATGCCCGAGCGGGTTTCCGCCTTCGCCGGGGCGCAATTGGACTTGGCGCTCGGGCGGTCAAATGTGATACATGCAGCCTTGCTCTCGCATCCGGCAAGCCAGGGTTTTCTCGCGCGTTGTCTGAGACTTGAGCGCTGGCGCAATGGTGGGCCCGCCGGTGGGGCGGCAGCGTCGGGGCTTGGCGAGGGACGAGCTTAGGAATTGGGAAGAGCATGGCGAACACCAAGGACCCCGGCGAGAAGACACTGAGCGTGGCGCCGTCGAAGACGCTCACGATCAAGCGATCCGTGGAGCAAGGCGTGGTGCGCCAGAGCTTCAGCCACGGTCGCTCCAAGGCGGTGGTGGTGGAGAAGGTCAAGCGCCGCGTCGTCGGGCCGGGCGGCGAGGGTAAGGCCGAAGCCGCGCCTGCCCCCAAGCCTGCCGCTGCCAAAAAAGCCGCCGCCGCGCCCGAACCCGCGCCGAAATCCCGCGCGGCCGCGAAAACGGCTGCGCCGAAGGAAGCGCTCACGGCTCCGAAGCCATCAGGGGTAGTACTCCCCACACTCACCGAAGAAGAACGCGAGGCCCGCGGCAAGGCGCTCGTCCACGCGCGCGTACGCGAGGCGGAAGAACGCCGGGTCGCGGAACAAGAGGCGCGCCGGCGCGACGCACGCGATGCCACCGACCGCTCCGAACGCGAAGCCGCGGAAGCGCGCAAGCGCGAAGAGGAAGCCCGGCGCGCGTCCGAGGAAGAAACCAAGCGCAAGGCCGAGTTGGAAGCGCGCAAGCGCTTCGGTGACGATGCCGCGGCGAAATCCGCGGGGCTGGCAATCTCCGGCCGCACCCTTGTCCTCGAGGATGAAGAGGACGGCCCGCGCACGTCCCGCCGCGGAGGCAAGACGGCGGCGGCGGCGCCCAAACCCGTACGCGCGCCCACCGGGGAGAAGCGCCGCGGCCGGCTCACCGTCGTGACCGCGCTATCGAGCGGGGAGGAACGCCAGCGCTCGGTCGCGTCATTCCGCCGCCGCGTCCAGCGCATGACCGGGCATCGTCCCTCCGACGAGCCGAAGGAAAAGATCGCCCGCGAGGTGGTGATCCCGGAGACGATCACCATCCAGGAGCTCGCCAACCGCATGGCCGAGCGCGCGGTCGATGTCATTCGGATGCTGATGCAGCAGGGTCAGATGCTGAAGATCACCGACGCGATCGATGCCGACACCGCCCAGCTCATCGCCGAGGAATTGGGCCACACGGTGAAGCGCATCTCCGAGGCCGACGTCGTGGAAGGCCTGTTCGACACTCCGGATGATGCCGCGTATCTCATGCCGCGGCCGCCGGTCGTGACCATCATGGGCCATGTCGACCACGGCAAGACTTCGCTGCTCGATGCCATCCGTCAAACCGACGTGGTCTCGGGCGAGGCCGGCGGCATCACCCAGCATATCGGGGCCTATCAGGTGAGCGCGCGCGCGGGCGCGAAGATCACCTTCATCGACACGCCGGGTCATGCCGCTTTCACCGCCATGCGCGCGCGCGGCGCCAAGGTCACCGACGTGGTGGTGTTGGTGGTCGCCGCCGATGACGGCGTCAAGCCGCAGACGGTCGAGGCGATCAATCATGCCCGTGCGGCCAAGGTGCCGCTCATCATCGCCATCAACAAGATCGACAAGGCCGACGCCAAACCCGAACGGGTGCGTACCGAACTCCTGCAGCACGAGATCCAGGTCGAATCGCTCGGCGGCGAAACGCTCGAGGTCGAGGTTTCCGCCACCAAGAAGACCAATCTCGACAAGCTCTTGGACATGATCAGCCTGCAGGCCGAAATCCTCGATCTCAAGGCCAATCCCACCCGGGCCGCCGAAGGCACCGTGATCGAAGCGAAGCTCGACCGCGGTCGCGGTCCGGTCGCGACCGTGCTGGTGCAGCGCGGCACGCTCCGTGTCGGCGACATCGTCGTCGCCGGCGCCGAGTGGGGCCGTGTGCGCGCTCTGGTGAACGACCAGGGCACTCAGGTCGAGGCGGCGGGCCCTTCCATGCCGGTCGAGGTGCTCGGCTTCAACGGCACGCCCGAAGCCGGCGACCGGCTTGCCATCGTCGAAAACGAGGCGCGCGCGCGAGAAATCACCGATTATCGCCAGCGCCAGCGGCGCGATAGCGCGGCGCGCGGCATGAAGATGAGCGGCTCGCTCGAACAGATGATGAGCCAGCTCAAGAGCGCCGGCCGCAAGGAATTCCCGCTGGTGATCAAGGGTGACGTGCAGGGCTCGGTCGAGGCGATCGTCAGCTCGCTCGAGAATCTCGGCACCGACGAGGTGATCGCGCGGCTGATCCATGCCGGCGTCGGCGGTATCACCGAATCCGACGTGACGCTCGCCGAAACATCGGGCGCGGCCATCATCGGCTTCAATGTGCGCGCGCACAAGGAAGCACGCGTGGAAGCCGAGCGCGCGGGCGTCGAGATCCGCTACTACAACATCATCTACGATCTCGTCGACGACGTGAAAAAAGCGATGTCCGGACTGCTCTCGCCGACCTTGCGCGAAACGGCGCTGGGCAGCGCGGAAGTGCTCGAAATCTTCGACGTCTCCAAGGTCGGCAAGGTCGCGGGCTGCCGGGTCACCGAAGGCAAGGTCGAGCGCGGCGCCAATGTCCGCCTCATTCGCGATAATGTCGTGATTCACGAGGGCAAACTCGCGACCCTCAAACGGTTCAAGGACGACGCCCGCGAAGTGCTCGCCGGCCAGGAGTGCGGCATGTCGTTCGAAAATTACGAAGACATGCGCCAGGGCGACGTGATCGAATGCTACCGCGTCGAATCCGTGCAACGGTCGCTGTGAGAACTTTCGATATCGATTGACGTCTTCGGCTCGGTCCGATTCCGGGGAGACGTTCGCAAATGGCGCATCATCGCAACCAACCCATTCCCGGCCAGGGCAAGCGGCAATTGCGCGTCGGCGAGATCATCCGTCATGCGCTCGCCGAAATGCTTGTGCGTGGCGAGGTGCATGATCCGATCATCGAAGGGCATCTCGTCACCGTGCCGGAAGTACGGATGAGTCCGGATCTGCGGCTCGCCACCATCTATGTGATGCCGCTGGGCGGCCGCGACCAGGCCGAGGTGCTCGCGGCACTTGAACGCAATAAAAAATTCCTGCGCGGCGAGGTCGCGCGGCGGGTCAATCTCAAATTCGCGCCGGAGCTCCGCTTCCACATCGACGAGCGATTCGACGAGGCGGAGCGCATCGAGCGCTTGCTGCGATCGCCCGAGGTCGCTCGCGATCTCTCCAAGGACAAAGATGAAGGCCCGCGATGAGCCAAACGCGGACTGAAAAGCGCGATGTCCACGGCTGGATCGCCCTCGACAAGCTGGAGGGTCAAACCTCGACCGCCGCGGTCACGGCGGTGAAGCGGCTTTATCGCGCCAGGAAAGCCGGCCATGCCGGCACGCTCGATCCGCT
>JAHFPO010000198.1 GCA_023266695.1 Hyphomicrobiales bacterium
CACGAGGTCCTGCGGCATCCCGCGCAGGAGATAATGGAGCGAGACCATTCCGGCCACCGGCAAGGTGGCGGCATAGGCCGCGCTCGGAATGCTCGCGGCCAGCATGGAGAACACGGCGACCACCAAGAGCATCGCGAACAGCGAAAAATCGCCCGCGCCCTGCGCGCCGACATCGACCAGAATATTGATGTTGAGCACCCAGGAGACGCCGAACATAAAGTCGAACAACGTGAACAGAATACGAAAGCGGCGATGGGTAACCGGGTTCGACGGCGCCGAGAGAAAACGCCGGCAGGCCGCCATGTTCATCGAGTGAATGGTGAGCGCGAGCAGCGTCCATACGATCGCCGCATGCCCGCCCGTCCACAGGCTCGAAGAGATGCCGACGAGCGTGATCAGCAGGAACAGCGCGAGCCCGGCGCCGATCCGGTGCTCGGCATAGACGCGCAAGAGCTCGTGGTCGAAGGCCGACTTGACGCCGCCGGTCGAGGTCAGAAGATCGCGGGTCTCGCGCACGCTTCGGGTGAGACGCAGGCGCCGTTCGTGCGCGGCCCGCGCCGCGTCCGCCGCGTATTCGTCTCCGCGGGCATCGTGCCCCGTCATCGCTTTGTCCGCCTGCTCGCTCGCCTTCGCGACGATCGCCAGAGAATGGTTAATGATTGCCTGACCGGCATGGTTAATGAACGCTTGATTCATGCGCTGGAGCCGCGTCCGGCCGATTGTCGCGGGGTCCGCGTCTTGCCGCCGGGCCATGCCCATGTTCGACTGAGCGGCAGAGGTGGCGCCCATGCAGCTTTACGACGGCGGCCGCGCGCCGAGCCCGCGGCGCGTGCGCATTTTTCTGGCCGAGAAAGGGATCGAAGTTCCTAAGGTTCCGGTCGATCTCGGCAAGCTCGAGCAGAAAAGCCGGAGCTTCACCGCGCTCAACCCGATGCAGCGGGTGCCCGCGCTCGTCCTCGACGACGGGACCGTGATCACGGAGACCATGGCGATCTGCCGCTATTTCGAGGCGCTCCATCCCGAACCGAACCTGTTCGGCCGCGCCGCGATCGAGATCGCGAAGGTCGAGATGTGGAACCGGCGCGTCGAACTCGGCCTCTATGCGGCGGTGCAGGCCGTATTCCGCCATACCCACCCCGCCATGGCGGCGATGGAAGTGCCGCAGGTGCCGCAATGGGCCGAAGCCAACAGGCCGCGGGCGATGAATTTCCTGGCGATGCTCGATCGCGAACTGGCAAACCGGAAATTCCTGGCCGCGGACCGCTTCACCGTCGCCGATATCACCGGCCTCGTCAGCGTCGATTTCATGAAACCGGCGAAGCTCGCGATCCCCGAAACGCTCGAACACGTTCGCCGTTGGCATGCCGAGGTCGCGGCGCGGCCGAGCGCTGCGGCCTGAAGCCCATGGGTGCGGCGCTTGGATGAAAGCCGCCGCGTGCTTAGATAGAGTTGTGTCAGGAGAGAGCTAGATGACGGTCACGGCGGAAGAGGTGCGCGAGCGGCTGAAGGCGGTGAAGGGCCCCGACGGGGCCGATCTCGTCGCCTCGGGCAAGCTTTCCGACATCGCGGTGACCGGCGGCAAGGTGTTCTGCTCGCTCACCGTGGACGCCAATGTGGCGAAGGCCTGGGAGCCGGTGCGCAAGGCGGCCGAGGAAGCGGTGCGCGCGCTTCCGGGCGTCGCCTCGGTGTTGATCGCCTTGACCGCCGAGCGCGCGGGCGCACAGGCGCCGGGGCAGTCGCCGGTGCGGCCTCCGCAGGCCGGCGCCGATGCACGCACCGTGCCCGGCGTTCCCGGGATCGACAAGGTGATCGCGGTCGCCTCCGGCAAGGGCGGCGTCGGCAAGTCGACCACCGCCGTCAATCTCGCCTTGGGTCTGCGCGATCTCGGAATGAAGGTCGGCCTGCTCGACGCCGACATCTATGGTCCGTCGGTGCCGCGGCTCCTCGCCATCAAGGGCCGGCCCGAGACCATCGGCGGGCGCACGCTCAGGCCGATGGAGAGTTATGGGCTGAGAGTCATGTCGATCGGCTTCCTCGTGGAAGAGGAGACGCCGATGATCTGGCGGGGCCCCATGGTGATGTCGGCGATCACCCAGATGCTGCGCGAGGTCGAATGGGGCAAGCTCGATATCCTGGTGGTCGACATGCCGCCCGGCACCGGCGACGCGCAATTGACGCTCGCCCAGCAGGTGCCGCTGGCCGGCGCCGTCATCGTCTCGACGCCGCAGGACCTGGCGTTGATCGACGCGCGGCGCGGCGTCGCCATGTTCCGCCGCGTCGACGTGCCGGTGCTCGGGCTCGTCGAGAACATGAGTTATTTTCTCTGTCCCCATTGCGGCAAGCGTACGGAAATCTTCAGCCACGGCGGCGCGAAGAAGGAGTCCGAGCGATTAGGCGTGCCCTTCCTCGGAGAGGTGCCGCTGGAGCCCGAAATCCGCGAGACCTCCGATGCCGGCCTGCCGGTGGTGGCAACCAAGCCCGACAGCCCGCACGCCGCGATCTATCGCGGGATCGCGGAGCGTGTGCGCGCCGGACTCGAAAAGAAGCAAGTCGGCCGCGCCGCGCCGAAGATCGTGATCGAAGGTTGAATCCCAGCGAGTACCTCTAGCCGGATTTTCGTGCTACCGGCCCATAGAGCGGGGATCGGAAACGATTGTTCCCGCCACCATCCGACGGAGTTGAAGCCATGCAGCGTCGTCAATTCCTGCGGGCCGTTGGCGCCGGCCTCGCCGCGACCGCGATCGCCAAACCCGCCATCGCCCAGTCGATGCCGGAACTCAAGTGGCGCCTCACCTCGAGCTTTCCGAAGTCGCTCGATACGCTCTACGGCGCCGCGGAGGTTTTCGCCAAGGCGGTCGCCGAAGCCACCGATAACAGATTCCAAATCCAGGTCTTTGCTGGCGGCGAGATCGTGCCCGGACTGCAAGCCCTCGACGCCACTTCGAACGCCACGGTCGAGATGTGCCACACCGCGTCCTATTACTATTTCGGCAAGGACCCGACCTTCGCCTTCGGCACCGCCATCCCGTTCGGCATGAACCAGCGCATGCTCGACGCCTGGATGTTCTTCGGCGGCGGCATCGAGCTGATGAACGACTTCTACAAGAAGTTCAACGTCATCGGCCTGCCGGCCGGCAACACCGGCACGCAGATGGGCGGCTGGTTCCGCAAGGAGATCAAGGAGGTTTCCGATCTCAAGGGCCTCAAGATGCGGATCGGCGGCTTCGCCGGGCGCGTGATGGC
>JAHFPO010000199.1 GCA_023266695.1 Hyphomicrobiales bacterium
GCGCGCTGATGTTCTGGATGATGATCGCGTTGCTGCTGGCGCTCGGCTACAGCCATCGCTTCGAGCTCGAGGCGATGAGCGAGCGGGTGCTGTCGGAGCTATTGATCAGCCGGCCGGGGAACCGCCCGGGTGCCAATGCCACGGTTCAGGTCGCGCGCGCGCGCGGCGGCGATTTCAGCGTGCGGGTCGAGGTGAATGGCGCGCGGGTGCCGATGCTGGTCGATACCGGCGCCTCCAGTGTCGTGCTCACCGCCGAGGCGGCGCGGACGGCGGGCTTGCCGGTCGATCTCTTGAAATACGACGTACCGATCGAGACCGCGAGCGGGCGGGCGCAGGCGGCGGCGGTGGTGCTCGACCGCGTCGCGATCGGAAATATCGCCGAGCGGCGCGTCCCGGCGCTCGTCTCCGCGCCCGGCGTGTTGAAGACGAGCCTCCTCGGCATGAGCTTCCTCAACCGCCTGGAGTCCTTCGAGGTCCGCGGCGGCCAGCTGGTGATGCGGGCGAAGCAGGCGCGCTAGCCCACGAGACTCGCGCCGAAGCGCACCGCGATCAGGACCAGAAACAGTCCGAACGCCACTTCCAGCCGGCGCTTCGAGAGTCTGTGCGCGAGCCGCGCGCCGTAGGGCGCGGTCAACATGCTCGCCGGCGCGAACAGCAGGAGACCGAGAAACGAGACATAGCCGACCGTGAAGGGCGGCATCAGTGCCTGATGAGGCCAGCCGGCGATCATGTAGCCGATGGTGGCCGGAATCCCGACCAACACGCCAAGACCGGTGGAGGTCGCAACCGCCGCGTGGAACGGCCGGCCATATAACGCAAGGAACAAGGTCGATAGCGAGCCGCCGGCGACGCCGACCAGCGTGGACAGGCAACCGATGGCGAAGCCGCCGGCGACCATGGTGGCCGGCCCCGGGAGATTCTCGGCGATACGCCAAGTGTCGCGGCCGAATAGCAATTTCACGGCCATGAAGATCGCGAACAGCACGAACACGACCTTGAAGAGCACGCCGGGGGCGACGTAGGCGATGACGCTTCCCGCCACCACGCCGAGTACGGCGGGCAGCGCCCAGATGCGCAGAACATCGCCGAGCACCGCGCTTTCGGCGCGGTGAGCGTAATAGGCGCGCAGGATCGTCGGTACCGCGATAGTAAGCGCCGTTCCGATGCAGAGTTGCATGCGCACTTCGTCGGGCACGCCAAGGATGCGGAAGAACTCGTAAAGGACCGGAATGACGACGGTCGACCCGCCGATGCCAAACAGGCCGGAGAGAAGTCCGGCCAAGGCGCCGGCGAACAGAACCGCGATCAGGAGAAAAACGAGCTCGCCGACGGGAACAGCGCTGAGCATGCCGTGCTCCGGATGATCGGAATGGTCGGACAGTCAGGCCGCGGCGGTGTGCGTGAATTCCGTGGCCTTGTCCAGCAACCGCGCGAGGGCCGCACGCAATACCTCGGGGCCCGCGCCCGGCCGCACCGCTTCCGAGGCGAGATGGCGGCGCCAGGCGCGCGCGCCGGGAGCGCCGCGGAAGAGGCCGAGGAGATGGCGGGTGACGTCGTGGAGCCGCGCACCGTTCTCGAGCGCGCGCTCGATATAGGGAATGAACGCCTCGACCGCCGCGCGCGCATCGTCGAAGGGGGCCGGCTCGCCGAACAGCCGCGGATCGACGGCGAGCAGAATCTCCGGATTCTCGTAGGCGGCACGCCCGAGCATCACGCCGTCGACCCGATCGAGGTGATGCTCGACTTCCGCGAGCGTGCGGATGCCGCCGTTGATCACGATCGGAAAGTGCGGCAGGCGCCGCTTCAAGCGGTGCACCCGGCCGTGGTCGAGGGGCGGAATGTCGCGGTTCTCGCGCGGGGAGAGACCCGCGAGCCAGGCCTTGCGCGCATGGACGACGAGGGCATCGGCGCCCGCGGCCACGACCGCGTCGGCGAAACGGTCGAGGGCGGCTTCGGTGTCCTGGCGATCGATGCCGAGCCGGCATTTCACCGTGACCGGCAGCGCGACCGCGGCCTTCATGGCGGCGACGCAATCACCGACGCGCTGCGGCTCCGCCATCAGGCAGGCGCCGAAGCGGCCTTCCTGCACCCGGTCGGACGGGCAACCGACATTGAGGTTCACCTCGTCATAGCCCATATCCGCGGCGATCCGCGCCGCCACGGCGAGCGAGCGCGGCACGCTTCCACCGAGCTGAAGTGCCACCGGATGCTCCTCGGGATTGAAGCCCATGAGGCGCCGACGGTCGCCATGCAGGACGGCGCCGGTGGTCAGCATCTCGGTATAGAGGCGCACGCGACGCGTGAGCAGGCGATGGAAGAACCGGCAGTGCCGGTCGGTCCATTCCATCATCGGCGCGACGCAGAAGCGATATTTGTCGTTCTTCAACGGTTCCAGACTGCTCGCCTGCCGGCCTTCATTGCGAGCCCTCCAGTCCGAGTTTCTTCACGAGCGAGCCCCACTTCTCTCTCTCGGACCTGAGATAGCGCTCGGTTTCCGGAATCGAGGGCGGGTCCAGAGGCAACAAACCGGTTTGCGCGACCTTCTGCAGAAGTTCTTTGTCGCTCATGATCCGTTTCATCTCCTCATGCAGCTTGTTGACGATGTCCTTCGGAGTCTTCGCAGGCGCGAAGAGCATATGCCACGATACAGCCTCGAAGTCGGGAACGCCCGCCGCCTCTGAAAATGGCGGGATATCGGGAAGCACAGACAGCCGTGTGGAGGATGATACGGCGAGAGCGCGCAGCCTGCCGTCCCGGATCAGCGGTAAGGAAGCGCCCGCTTCAGCAAAAGCAAGATGCACTTGGCCCGAGACGATATCCAACAGCGACTGAGGAGTGCTGCGATACGGGATGTGATCCATGTCAAGCCCGAACCTCTGCTTCATAAATTCGATGGACAGGTGCTGCGCCACGCCGGCCCCCGGCGAACTGTACGTCAGCGGAGTTGGAGATTCCTTGGCGTATTTGATCAGTTCCGGAACCGATCGGATCGGCAGTGCCGGATTGACGACCAGGATGAACGGCGACTTCACGTAGAAGGAGACCGGCACGAAGTCGTTCACGGGATCGTAATTGATTTTCTTGAACAGCGCCGGATTGATCGCCATCGCGGAGCTGGTCGATACCAGAAGCGTATGGCCGTCGGGGGGAGCGGTGGCGACCGCCGTGGCCGCCAGCATGAGAGACGCGCCCGGCTTGTTTTCGATGATCACCGGTTTGCCGAGGCTTTGTGTCA
>JAHFPO010000091.1 GCA_023266695.1 Hyphomicrobiales bacterium
GTAACCGTCGGCGGCATATTGGGGATCGTATTGGGTGCCCCGGTATTGATCGTGGCCTCTGTCGTCATAGGCCGGTTCGGCGGGGGCGCGGCGGGCGTAGCGGGGATCCGAATAGGCTTCCTGATCTTGTTCGGAATAGGCCTCTTGGTCTCGTGCGTAGTGGGCTTGTGGGTCTGGAGCTTGCGTCCGTTCCGTATAGACGGGGGCCCTATCGCGATTGCCGCGCGCCGGCGCGGGCCGAGGTTCTTGTTCGTCGGCGTCTTCGTAGGCGTCGCGGCTGCCTCCGTAGGAATAGGCACCGCGTCCATTGCCGCGCGGGGCCTCCTCGGCGTAACGCGGATCGTGAGCCTCATAGTAATCCGTCTCGCGCTTGCGGACAGGCTCGGCCGCCCGCCGGCGACCCTCGGCGCGGCCGTCATAGCCGTAGGCCTGGCGGGGCTGGCCGCCATTGCCGCGTGACCGCGGATCGAAGTTGTAGTCGGCGCTGCGATTGTAAGGCGCGAATCCAGCGAACGGATCCTCTTGACCGATCAGCCGAGCGAGCTCAGCGAGCGGATCCTCGCCGCGACGAGCGCGCGCGACAGCCCCCGATTGATGTGGCTGTGGATATTCCTGGCCCCGTCGGGACCTGAATCTGCTCTCGTCGGTCATGAATTCGGACCATTCTCCGACGAACGCCGCGCCAACGTACTGAAGGGCGTCATCGCATCTCCTCGGGGGCCCCCACTCCGAGGATCGCAAGACCCAAGGCTAACACCGTAATTACCCCATAGACCAGGGTCAGACGGGCCAAGGTCAATTCTGGATCATCCCGGATAATGAAGCGTAAATGTGGCATTTCGTTACCGCGGTTCCAATGGCTATGGAACTCGCTCGCCAGTTCATGCAGGTGGAACGCGATCCGGTGCGGCTCGTGCGAGGTCGCCGCCGCCTCCATCAGGCGCGGCCATTGGGCGATGTGCTTGACGAGCTTGAGCTCGCCTTCGTCGGTCAGCCGGCCGAGCGGAGCCGCCTGTAGGCTCGCCTCCCCCGAATCGAGACCCGGCAGCGCTTCGAGCGCGTTTCGTAACACGGATTTCGCGCGCGCGTGCGCATATTGCACGTAGAACACCGGGTTCTCCCGAGACTGCTCGATCACCTTGGCGAGGTCGAAGTCGAGCGCCGCATCGTTGTTGCGGAAAAGCATCATGAATCGCACAGGATCGGGCCCGACCTCGTCGACCACCTCCCGCAACGTGACGAAATCCCCCGCCCGTTTCGACATCTTGACCGGCTCGCCCGCGCGCAACAGGCGCACGAGCTGGCAGAGCTTCACGTCAAGCAAAACCTTGCCACCGCTGAGCGCGGCGACCGCCGCCTGCATGCGCTTAACATAGCCGCCGTGGTCGGCGCCCCAGACATCGATCAGCGTGGTAAATCCGCGTTCGATCTTGTCGCGGTGATAAGCCATATCGGCGGCGAAATAGGTGTAGCTGCCGTCCGATTTGCGGAGCGGCCGGTCGACGTCGTCGCCGAAGGCGGTGGCTCGGAAGAGCGTCTGCTTGCGGTCCTCCCAATCCTCGATCGGAGCGCCCTTGGGGGGCGGGAGCCTGCCCTCGTAGATATGGCCGGCCTTGCGCAGCGCCTCGATCGTGCCGGCGACCCGGTCGCTCTTGCCCTCCGACAACGAGCGCTCGAAGAAGAATACCTCGTGGCGGATTGATAACGCGGCGAGATCGTCGCGAATCATCGCCATCATCGCTTCGACCGCGGCCGCGCGCACCACCGGAAGCCATTCGGCCTCGGGAAGCCCGGCGAGCTTCGTACTGTGGCTCTCGGCAAGCGCGCAACCGACCGGGATGAGATAGTCGCCGGGATAGAGCCCTTCCGGGATGGCGCCGATCGCCTCGCCCAGCGCCTCGCGGTAGCGCAGATAGGCTGAGCGGGCGAGCACATCGACCTGGGCGCCGGCGTCATTGATGTAATATTCGCGCGTCACCCGGAAGCCAGCGAAGGCCAAGAGATTCGCGAGCGCGTCGCCGAACACCGCACCGCGGCCGTGGCCCACATGCATCGGACCGGTGGGATTGGCCGAGACATATTCGACATTCGCGCGTTCGCCCTTGCCGAGATCGGCGCGGCCGAAATCCTGCCCGCTCTTCACCGCAGCGCGCAGCACATCGAGCCAGAGCGCGTCGGCGAGCGAAATGTTGATGAATCCGGGACCCGCCACCTCGATGTTCGTGACCTGGGGAAGTTTGCCGAGCTTGGCCGCGATTCTTTCCGCCAGCTCGCGCGGCTTCTGACCGAAGTCCTTGGCCAACACCATCGCCGCATTGGTGGCGAGATCGCCGTGACTGTCGGCGCGCGGCGGCTCGACCACGATGCGGGAGAGATCGGGCGTTCTCGCGAGCGCGCTTTCCCTGGCAAGCGCGGTGACGGCGGCGCCCACATGATCGGTGAACAACGCGAAGAGATTCATGCGTCGATGTTCCGGGGTGGCGCGGCCTAACGCAGATCGGGAGTCCTGTCAAAGAAACGCTTGTGCTCGGCGAGCGCGAAATTGTCGGTCATGCCGGCGATGAAATCGGCGATGCGGCGGGCGCGGGCGTTTGCGTTCTCCCGGCCGAGCCCCTTCTTCCATTCCGGCGGCAGGTCGTCGCTCCGCCGCATATAGTGCTCGAACAGCTCGCGCAGAACGCTTTGCGCGCCGCCCATGATTTCGAGCACGCGGGCGTTGCGGTACATGCGCGGAGTGAGAAAGTCCTTGATGGCGCGATCGGCCTCGGCGAGCGACGCCGAGAAGCCGACCACCGGCCTGCCGGCGCCGCGAATGTCGACGATCGAGCCTGGGCGGAGCACCTCGACGCGGCGGCCGGTCTCCGCGATCACGTCGTCGATCATGCGCGCGATCAGACGGCGGGTGATTTCGTTGACGAGGCGCGGGCGCTCGATCTCGCCGTAGCGCGACCTCACCTCTTCGAGCACCCGACCGACGACGGGGAGAGCCGCAAGCTCGTCCACCGGAAACATCCCGGCGCGCAGCGCATCGTCGAGATCGTGGGCGTCATAGGCGATGTCGTCGGCGATCGCGGCGGCCTGCGCCTCGGCGCTCGCATGGCTCCACAGTTCGAGGTCCTGCAGCTCGGAATAGGCGATGTAGGCGGCCGGCACGCCGCCTGCTTCATAGCGACCGAGCGGCCGGCCGGCACGGTCGGTGAGCGGCCCGTTGTGCTTGGCGATCCCTTCGAGCGTCTCCCAGGTGAGATTGAGGCCGTCGAATCCGGCGTAGCGGCGCTCGAGGCTCGTCACCACCCGAAGCGCTTGGGCATTGTGATCGAAGCCGCCATGGGCGCTCATGCATTGATCGAGGGCCAGTTCGCCGGCGTGGCCGAAGGGCGGATGGCCGAGGTCGTGGGCGAGCGCGAGCGCCTCGGTCAGGTCCTCGTCGAGGCCGAGGGTGCGGGCGAGCGCGCGGGCGATCTGCGTGACTTCGAGGGTGTGGGTGAGCCGGGTGCGGTAGTGGTCGCCCTCGTGGGAGACGAACACCTGGGTCTTGTGCTTCAGGCGCCGGAAGGCGGTGGAATGGATGATGCGATCGCAGTCGCGGCGGAAATCGTTGCGGCGGGGGCTCATCTCCTCGGGGTGCAGGCGGCCGCGCGAGCGCGCCGGATCGGCCGCAAAGGGCGCGCGTTCCCTTCCTCCGGTCACGGCCATGGATTCCGCCCTTGAATTGACACTCCGCCAAGGGCACCTAACTATCCTTTGGGGCGCCCTTCAACGGCGCCTTTGGAATCGAGCAAAATGGACGTTCCGACCGTCAAAGTGACCGAACGCGCGGCGCGCCGGATCGCCCAGATTCTCGCGGGCGAACAGGCCGCCTCGGTGCTACGCGTCGCCGTCGAGGGCGGCGGGTGCTCGGGCTTCCAATACCGCTTCGGCGTCGAGCGGGCTAGCGCGCCCGACGACCTTATCATTGAACGCGCCGGCGCCCGGGTGGTGATCGACCCGGTGTCGCTGCAATATCTCGCGGGGTCCGAGATCGACTTCGCCGACGAGCTGATCGGCGCCGCGTTCAAGATCGAAAACCCGAACGCCACCGCCTCCTGCGGCTGCGGGACGAGTTTCGCGCTGTAAGCGATTCTCCACCTCCCCTTACAAGGGGGAGGTCGGCGCCGAAGGCGCCGGGAGAGGGTCACCGGCGAGGTAACGCATTTTCACATGACACCTCCCCGCTGCTCCGCGGCGAGCCTCCCCTTTTAGGGGAGGATGATATGTTGTCAGCCATGCGCATCGCCACCTGGAACGTGAACTCGGTGAAGCAGCGGGTCGAGCCGTTCGTGCGCTGGCTGAAGGAGCGCCAGCCCGACATCGTTTGCCTGCAGGAGACGAAGTGCGTCGACGACGCCTTCCCGCGCGGGCCGATCGAGGACTCGGGCTACAATATCGCCGTCCACGGCCAGAAGACCTATAACGGCGTGGCGCTCATCTCGAAGTTTCCCCTCGAGGAAGTGAAGAGCGGGCTGCCCGGCGATCGCTCCGACGATCAGGCGCGCTTCATCGAGGCGGTGGTGTCGGTGCCGAACGGCGCGCTCCGGGTTGCCTCGATCTATCTGCCGAACGGCAATCCCGCGCCCGGTGAAAAATACGACTACAAGCTCACCTGGATGGAGCGGCTCATCGCATTCGCCCGCGAGCGCCTGGAGCTCGAGGAGCCGCTCATCCTCGCCGGCGACTTCAACGCGATTCCCACGCCCGCCGACGTGCACGACCCGGAGCTATGGAAGGACGACGCGCTTTATCTCCCCGCCACGCGGGCGAAGTTCCGCGCCCTCATCCACCTCGGCCTCGTCGATGCTGTTCGTGCGACGAGCGACGATCCGGGCCTCTATACGTTCTGGGATTATCAGGCGGGCGCTTTTCAGAAAAACAACGGCATCCGCATCGATCATCTGCTGTTGTCGCCGCAGGCGGCGGACCGGCTGACCGCGACCGCCATCGACCGCCCCATGCGCGGCGGCGAGAAGCCCTCCGACCACGTGCCGGTGTGGATCGATCTCGATTTCTGATTGGCGGCTCATCGTCCTGAGGTGCGAGCGGACGGAGGCCGCAAGCCTCGAAGGACGGAAGGCGTCATCCTTCGATGCACGCGCTTCGCGCGGGCGCCTCAGGATGGCCCCACGCGATTCAGCGCTTCGTCTTCATCCACTGTTCGAGATAGACGAGGGCGACCGCGCGCTCGTCTTCGCTCGCGCGCGCGGAGGCATCTTCATAGGCCTCGACGATCCAGCCGTCCTCGGATCCGGCGGAGGCGTCGCGGGCGAGCGTCAGCCACATCAGGCCGCGCGCGCGCTGGCGCGGCACACCCTCGCCGCGGAACAGCATCTGACCCAGTAGCGCCTGCGCCTGATACTGGCCCTTGTGGGCGGCGAGCCCGAGCCAGCGCGCCGCCTGGCGCACATCGGGCGCCGCGGCCTTGCCGTCGAGATAGAGCCGCGCCAGCTGATATTGCGCGTCGGGATCACCGAAATAGGAAGCGGCATAGGACAACAGGCTGCGCGCGCGCTCGACGTCCGCCAGCACGGACGAATTGGGTATGCCGGAAAGATAATATGAGCCGAGCGAGACATAGGCACTGGCGACGAAGCGCGCCTGCGGGGTCCACGGCGCGGTCTCGGCATAATCCGACGCGATGCGGCTGAAATACTGGAACGCCTTGAGATCGTCGCGCTTGACGCCGTCGCCCTCGGCATACATGCGCCCGAGCTTCCACTGCGCGAGCGGATGGCCCTGCTCGGCGGCATAACGCAATTCGTCGAGCGCCTTCTGCTTGTCGCCGGCGCGCAAGGACTCGGTGCCGGAGCGGAACGCCTGCAACGGGGTGGGCGCGGCGGGAGCCGGCTTGCCGTCGAGCGCGAACGCCGGGCTCGCGATCCCGATCAGCAGCACCAAGGAGAGGCCGCAGAGGTCAGATATCCGCATAACACTGCCTCTCGCTCTTGCCGCCGGGATGGGTCACGGCGCCGTCCTTGGCGGGGCCCACGCTTTGCGCGTATTTCCACAGATAGCCCGAGGAGAAGGGCTCCGGCTGTTTCTTCCAATTCGCGCGCCGGTGTTCCAGTTCCTTGTCGTCGAGCTTCACGTCGAGGCGGCCTTTTTCCGCATCGAGCTCGATAATGTCGCCGTCCTTGAGGAGCGCAATCGGGCCGCCGACCGCCGCTTCCGGACCGACATGGCCGACGCAGAAGCCGCGGGTGGCGCCGGAGAAGCGTCCGTCGGTGATGAGCGCGACCTTGTCGCCCATGCCCTGGCCGTAGAGCGCCGCGGTGGTCGATAGCATCTCGCGCATGCCGGGGCCGCCCTTGGGACCCTCGTAGCGGATGACCAGCACATCGCCTTCCTTGTATTTCTTCTTCTGCACCGCCTCAAAGCACGCCTCCTCGTTGTCGAAGCAGCGCGCGGGACCGGTGAACTTCAATCCCTTCATGCCGGCGACCTTCACGATCGCGCCATCGGGGGCGAGATTGCCGCGCAGACCCACGATGCCCCCGGTCGGCGACAGCGGCTTGTCGGCGGGACGCACCACGTCCTGATCGGGATTCCATTTCACGCTTTTCAGGTTTTCCTTGATGGTGCGGCCGGTGACGGTGAGACAGTCGCCGTGCAGGAAGCCGTGATCGAGGAGCGTCTTCATCAAGAGCGGCATGCCGCCCGCCTCGAACATGTCCTTGGCGACGTATTTCCCGCTCGGCTTCAGGTCGGCGATATAGGGCGTGCGCTTGAAGATTTCGGCGACGTTGAAGAGATCGAACTTGATGCCGCATTCGTGGGCGATCGCCGGCAGATGCAGCGCCGCGTTGGTGGAGCCGCCGGTCGCCGCCACCACGGTCGCCGCGTTCTCGAGCGCCTTCTTGGTGACGATGTCGCGGGCGCGGATGCGGCGCTTGACCAACTCCATGATCTTCTCGCCCGCGGCCATGCAGAAGGCGTCGCGGATTTCGTAGGGCGCCGGGGCGCCCGCCGAATAGGGCAGCGCCAGGCCGATCGCTTCGGACACCGACGCCATGGTATTGGCGGTGAATTGCGCGCCGCAGGCGCCGGCCGACGGACAGGCGATGCGCTCGAGCTCGTCGAGGTCGTCGGCGGAGAATTTTCCGGCCGAATGCCAGCCCACCGCCTCGAACACGTCCTGGATGGTGACCGGACGGCCGCGGAAGGAGCCGGGCAGGATCGAGCCGCCATAGATGAAGATCGACGGCACGTTGAGCCGGCACATGGCCATCATCATGCCGGGCAAGGACTTGTCGCAGCCGGCGACGCCGATCAACGCGTCATAGGCGTGGCCGCGCATGGTGAGCTCGACCGAGTCCGCGATCACTTCGCGCGAGGGGAGCGAGGACTTCATCCCCTCATGGCCCATGGCGATGCCGTCGGTGACAGTGATGGTGCAGAATTCGCGCGGGGTGCCGTTGGCGGCAACGACGCCTTTTTTCACCGCCTGGGCCTGGCGCATGAGCGCGATGTTGCAGGGTGCCGCCTCGTTCCAGCAGGTGGCGACGCCGACGAAGGGCTGATGGATTTGCTCGCGCGAGAGGCCCATGGCGTAATAGAAGGCGCGATGGGGCGCGCGCTCAGGCCCTTCCGTGGCATGCCGGCTCGGCAGCTTGGACTTGTCGAAGGTCTTGGCGTCCATGACTCGCTCGGCGCCGCCTTAGCGATCCCCCCAGCCCCGCACGAGATACTGGCGGCGTGGGCGTCGATTTCGGGTCCGTTTATGGCGGGACAGCGGCGCAAACGGCCCGAACCGGCGGCCTGGATGCAATGTCATGGAGGTGTGTCGCCGGGGCCACAGTCGGCGGGCGGCCCCGTGCCGGATTGGGAGAAAACGCGGCTCCAGAGGCGTCGCTTACCGGAAGCGCCAAACAATCGTAACCATAACCATGGCCCGACCAGCCCTCATCCACCGCGATTTTTTCGCCCGCAGCGTCCATCGCGTGGCCCCCGATCTCATCGGGGCGACGCTTTTGGTGAACGGCGTGGGCGGCCTGATCGTCGAGGTCGAGGCCTACCACCACACCGACCCCGCCGCCCATTCCTACGGCGGCCGCACCGAGAGAAACGCGGTGATGTTCGGCCCGCCGGGCCGCGCCTATGTCTATCGCTCCTACGGGGTGCACTGGTGTCTCAATTTCGTGTGCGAGGGGGAAGGCTCGGCGAGCGCGGTGTTGATCCGGGCATTGGAGCCGACCGAGGGGCTCGCCGCCATGCGCCGCCGGCGCGGCGTGAAGAACGAGCGGCTCCTGTGCGCGGGGCCGGGCCGGCTGTGTGAGGCGCTCGGGATTGCGCGGAGGCACAATGGTCTCGCCTTGGACAAGCCGCCGTTCGAATTGCGCGCCCGCACGGAAAAAATCGCAGTGGCGATCGGCCCGCGTATCGGTCTCACCAGAGCGATCGAGCTTCCGTGGCGTTATGGATTGAAGGGTTCGCGATTTCTCAGCCGGCCGTTCAGGGCGTGATCTTGCCGTACGTCATCCTGAGGTGCGAGCGCGGAACGCGCGAGCCTCGAAGGATGACGGCCGGTGCGGTCGTCCTTCGAGGCCCGCCTTCGGCGGCCACCTCAGGACGACGAAGCGACTACGCTGCGCCCTTGAGCCGCTCCAGGGCTTCCCGCACCTTCAAGCGGCGCTCCTCGGCTTCCTCACGCCGCTCGCGCTGCTCGTCCACCACTTCCTCCGGCGCGCGGGCGACGAAATCCTTGTTGGTGAGCTTCTTGTCGATGATTGCGATGTCGTCGGCGATTTTTGCCATTTCCTTCTCGAGGCGGGCACGCTCGGCGGCCAAGTCGATGACGCCGGCGAGCGGCAAGGCCGCGACCTCGCCCCGCACCAGGAGCTGAACCGCGCCCTCGGGCGGGCGGGCCGCGAAGGTGACCTCGGAGAGGCGGGCGAGCCGCTTCAGCGCCTCGTCCCAGCGCCTAGCGCGCTCGCGGGTTTCCTTCTTGGCGACGAGGGCGAGCGGCATTTCCGTCGCTGCCGGCACGTTCATTTCTGAGCGCACCGAGCGCACCGCGCTCACCAAATCCACCAGCCAGCCGATCTCGGCCTCGGCTTTCTTGTCTTCGAGCCCCTTGAGCTGCGGCCACGCCGCCAGCACCAGCAGGGTGTCGCGCTTGGGACCCGCCTCCCCGGTCACCCGCCACAGTTCCTCGGTGAGGAACGGCATGAAGGGATGGAGCAGCTTCAGAATCTCATCGAGCACGAAGGCGGTGGTGGCGCGGGTCTCGCTCTTGGCGGCGCCGTCGGGGCCGGTGAGCGCGGGCTTCGCCAGCTCGATGTACCAGTCGCAATAGACGCTCCAGACG
>JAHFPO010000200.1 GCA_023266695.1 Hyphomicrobiales bacterium
CAGAGGATACCCCATTGCTTCTGTTACTATCTGGCCGATAATGCCAGACATAAGGAGCGAGGTTATGGGAGCGATCGCGGTATCGAAGGACGAGGAGCGTCGGATCGAGCGGCTGCGCAAGGAGCTGAAGATCCCCACGAAATCCGGTCTGATCCGGGTCGCCCTCACCGCGCTCGAGCGGACGACCGAGGAGGAGCGGCTCCGCCGGGAGATCGCCGAATCGGTCCGTCGCTGCGCGAGCGCCGACCGGCGAGAGAATCTCGAGCTCGCCCCGGCCGCCGTGGTTCGACGAGCGGCCAGGGGTTGATCGCCCGCCGCGTGGAAATCCGCCGGGGCTACGTCTACATCGTGGACTTCAACCCGCGCGTGAAAACCAAGCCCGGCAAGCTGCGACCGGCCGTCGCGCTTCAGTCAGACCTCGTCAACCAGGCCGGCTATCCCTCGACCGTCGTCATCCCCACCACGACGCGCCTCGTCGAAGCCGCGGGCATCCTACGGCTGCGGGCCGCGCAGGGACAGGGCGGACTCGCTCAAGACAGCGACCTGCTCGTCGGACAACTGATTGCGGTGGCCAACGAGTCGTTCCGACAGGAGATCGGCGTCTTGCCCGACGAGTTGATGGTCGAACTCGAACGACGCGTCCGGATCATTCTCGGGCTCTAGCCGGCCGGCGACACGCGGCGTCGCGAGATGGGCGAGGCGCCACCGCGGTGGCTCACTTAACTGCTTGGCAGGGCAGTTTCCCACCAGTATCTTTTGAACTATGGCCGGCTCGGACGCGATGAACGACCTGCTTGCACGCTTCAAGGAAATGGAGGAACGGCGGCAAGGGCCGATAGTCGCCAGCGTGCCGCCGGTCGACAGGATCGTTCTCTTCGTGGACATGCTCGGCTTCGCCGCCCTGACCGAAGCCTATCCAATCGACGTCGGCATGCTCAACGCTCACAACCGGCCATTTTCTGCCAGCTTCGAGACGATTTTGGGTGCGGCCAAGAATCCGCTGACGGAAGCCTTCCATGGATTTCACTTTGCCCTGCGTTGGGCCATCGACATGGCGAACATGCGGCGACCGGTGACGGCGATAACCTTCTCGGATTCTGCCTTCATCGTCTTCACCCACCTGATCGACGCAGCCACCCTCGCGGTCGACTTCGCGCGCTCAATGCTCTCTCAGAAGGTTCCTGTCCGAATGGGCATCGCCTTCGGCTCATTCGCAGCGCTGCGCTTTCGCTCAGACGTAACCTCCGAAGGAGGCGACCACGCGTCCGAATTCCTCGGTACCGCCGTCGTGCGCGCCTACCAGGCGGAACGGTGCGGAATCAAAGGCCTGCGAGTATTTCTTCACCCGTCTGTTCATCCCTTGCTCAAGGATGCTATTCAGAATCCGGCCGAGCCGCTGGTCAGTGCGCATGCCATCCGACCTCTCGAATGTGCGGTATCTGAACGGGGCAATCAGTCGGCCGTTCGCTATGAACTCGATTATTGGGACCCGGCGCCAACGAAGGAGGCGTCGGCCTGGCGCGGTCTGCAGGAAATGTGGGACAAAGCTCCGGATTTTGCACTCGAGCACTACCAAGCGACAGCGGAAGCTATCAACCGAATGCGAATGGGACGAGGCCAAGCTCCGTTGCCGAATTTCCGCCGTCGAACCCTTCCAAAGCGCAAGTCCTAACCACGGAAGTTCTCTTCTTCTAGAGCGCGAACATCGCAAAGGAAGCGTGCGAGACCCCTCGTCGGAGGTTCTCGCCCTTCAGGCGAATGACCGGTTCGTAGTTTAGGAATTCACAGCGCTCGCTCACGCGAACGCTTTGTCGAGGGCTTGGGCGAGGTCGGCGATGAGGTCGTCGGCGTCTTCGATGCCGACGGAATAGCGGATCAGGCTGTCCTTGATGCCGATGGCGAGGCGTTCCTCGGTAGTCAACTCGTAAAAGCTCATGATCGCGGGCTGCTCGATCAGGCTCTCCACGCCGCCGAGCGAGCTGGCGATGTAGGGAATGCGGCAGGCGTCCACCACGCGGGAGGCGGCGGCCAGATCGCCGCGCACCTCGAACGACACCACGCCGCCGTAGCCGCGCATCTGCTTCTTGGCGATCTCATGCTGCGGGTGGCTCGGCAGCCCCGCATAGTGCACGGCCTCCACGCGCGGATGACCGGCCAGGAACTCGGCCACGGCCTGGGCGTTGGCGTTCTGGCGCTCCATGCGCAGCGCGAAGGTCTTGAGGCCCCGCACCAACAGGTAGGCCGCAAACGGGTCGACCACCGCGCCCGAGACGGCCTGGAGCGACCGGATACCATCCACCAGCTCGCGCGAGCCGAGGACGGCGCCGGCCAGCAGATCGTTGTGGCCGCCCAGGAACTTCGTCGCCGAGTGCATGACGAGGTCGATCCCGAATTCCAGCGGGCGCTGGTTGTACGGGGTCGCGAACGTGCCGTCGATCACGGTCTTGACCCGGTGGCGGCGGCCGATCTCCGCGAAGCGCGCGAGGTCCATGATCCGGTTGTAGGGATTGGTCGGCGACTCGCTCACCAGCGCGCGGGTGGTCGGCCGGATCGCGTCTTCCAGCGCGTCGTAGTCGCCGGCCGGCACCGTCGAGACCTCGATGCCGAAGCGCGAGACCGTCTGGTTGAGAAACTGGCGCGTCCGGCGATAGGAATCATCGGTGACCACCACATGAGTGCCCCGCGAGAGGATCGCGAAGAGCGCGGTGGTCATGGCCGCCATCCCGCTGGCGAAGAGCAGGCAATCGTCGGCGCCCTCGAGGGCGGCGAGCTTGGCCTCGGCGATGCGCTGGGTCGGGTTGCCGTAGCGGCCGTACTCGACCCGGTCGATCTTGCCCTCGAAGTGGTCGATCAGCTCCTGGGTGTTGGCGAAGCTGTAGGTCGCGGTCTGCACGATGGGTGTCGCCAGCGAGTGGGCCGGCTTGGGCCGCGGCTCGCCGCCGTGCACGGCCGTCGTGCTGGGCCCGAGCGGGCCGCGCAGGCCGGGCTCGGCGGGCTCGCTCGCCGCCATCCGCTCGCCCGGCTCGACGTCCTTGTCCTGCCGGCGGCGGCGCGGCATCAGACGAGCAGCCGGGCCCGCTCGACGTGGCGGGCGATCGCGCGGGACACCTGCCGCGCGTCCGCGGGCAGCTCGACGGGCACGTTGCGGTGCGAGGGGCGCACGTCGGCGAGCGTCCCCATGTGGTAGGCGGCCTTCTGGTCGGCGAACTTCAGCCCGTGCGCGGTTG
>JAHFPO010000092.1 GCA_023266695.1 Hyphomicrobiales bacterium
CGTCCCTGATCGCGTGACTGCCCTGCGTGCTCACCGTCAGCGTGAGCGGACCGCTGTCGGCGGCGGGCTCGGCCAATGCGCCGCGTGTCTCCATGTAATTGGTGACGAGGCGCTGGTTGACGAGCTCGATTTTCACCACCCGGTCGGCCGCCTCAAAAGCGCGGGCGGCGGCGGCCGCATCGCCGAATTCCGCGGTGTAAGAGAGATTGCCGGGCCGTTCGCTCCACACCAAGGGCGCGCCGGGCGCGGTCGCCGCCTTGGTATCGACGATGGCGGGGAGCGTTTCCCAATCGATCTCGAACGCCTCGGCGGCGTCTTGCGCCGCCGCCAGCGTATCGGCGACGACGAATGCGACCGCATCGCCGACGTGGCGGACTTCGTCTTGCGCGAGCAGCGGCAAGGGCGGCCGCCACATCCGCTTTTCGTCCGACGGCGTGATCAGCCCGCCGCAGGGCATGGTGCCGTAGCCGGCGATATCGGCGGCGGCGAGCACGAGGCGGACGCCCGCGCGCCCGCGCACGGCATCGAGATTGCGGATACGGAAGCGCGCATGGGCGTGCGGCGAGCGCACCACCACCGCGCGCAACGCACCCGCGGGAATGCAATCGGCCAGGAAGCGGCCGCGGCCGGTGATGAGCGCCGGGTCCTCGACCCGCACGTGCGGCTGGCCGATGCCGAATTTCATGGGGCGCATGGAAAGCCTCCGGCGCAAAGGCCTGCTTCAGAGTCTGATCAGTTCGAATTGAATCGGTCTGCCCTGCTAACATTTTGATTTTGGGCGTGATCTTATCCGAAAACCGGTTCCCACTTTTCGGGATCACGCCCTAGCAACTTCCTCGCCGGCGATCACTCGGCCGGCGCCCTGCTGGCGCGCCGGGTCGATCGCCCGCTCTTCTCGGCGATCCAGCTCGTCACCACGTAGAACACCGGCGTGAAGACGAGCCCGAAGAAAGTGACGCCGATCATGCCCGAGAACACCGTGGTGCCGAGCGTCTGCCGCATCTCGGCGCCCGCGCCCACCGCCCACACCAGCGGCGCCACGCCGAGGATGAAGGCGAGCGAGGTCATGAGAATCGGCCTGAGCCTCAAGCGCGCCGCCTCGATCGCGGCCGCCAGCCGGTCGCGGCCCTGGTCCTCGAGCTGCTTGGCGAATTCGACGATCAGGATCGCGTTCTTGGCGGCGAGGCCGATCAGCACGATGAATCCGACCTGCGTCAGGATGTTGTTGTCCTGCCCGCGCAGGATCACGCCGGCGATGGAGGCGATGAGGCACATCGGTACAATCAAAATGACCGCGAGCGGCAGCGTGAGGCTCTCGAACTGCGCGGCGAGCACCAGGAACACAAACGCCACCGCGAGCACGAAGGCGAAGACCGCGGTGTTGCCGGCGCGCGATTGCTGGAAGGCGAGCGTGGTCCATTCGTAGGCGAAGCCGTCGGGCAGCGTCGCGGCGGCGAGCTTCTGCATGATCGCGATCGCCTGGCCTTGGCTGTAGCCCGGCGCCGGAGCGCCATCGAGCTCGGCCGCCGGATAGAGATTGTAGCGCGGCACCCGGTAGGGTCCCGATTGATCCCGGACCGTCGTGAACGAGCCGAGCGGCACCGTATCGCCCCGCGAATTGCGCACGCGGATCTTGAGAACATCCCCGGGCGTCAAGCGGTCGCCGCTTTCGGCTTGCGCCACCACCCGGAAGGAGCGGCCGAACAGATTGAAATCGTTGACGTAGGACGAGCCCACATAGATCGAGAGCGCCGCGAACACGTCGGAAAGATTGATGCCCAGGAGCTGCGCCTTGGTGCGGTCGATGTCGAGATAGAGTTGCGGGGTCGAAGTCTCGAACAGCGAGAACACCTGGACGAGCCCCGGCGTCTGCGCCGCGCGCCCCATCATCTCTTGGACGACGCCCTGCAACGCCTGCGATCCGCGGTCGGTGCGATCCTCGACCATCATGCGGAAGCCGCCGGAGGTTCCGATGCCGCGCACCGGCGGCGGCGCCACCACCACGATGAAGCCTTCCTGAATCGCCGCAAGCTTGGCGGTGAGCGCGCGCTGGATGCCGGCCTGGGATTTCTCCGGATTCCTCGCACGCTCGTTGAACGGCTCCAGCACCACGAAGATCGCGCCCGAGTTCGGCGCATTGGTGAAGGTCGCGCCGGAGAAGCCGACGATGTTCACGGCATGGGCGACGCCGGGCACCTGCAGGATGATGTCGACCGCCCGCCGCGCCACTTGGTCGGTGCGCGAGATCGAGGCGCCGGGCGGAAGCTGCACCACGGTGATCAGGTAGCCGAGGTCCTGCGGCGGAATGAAGCCGGTCGGGGTCTTGCGGAATTCGTTGATGCCGACGGCGATGATGCCGGCATAGATGAGGAGCACGATCGCGGGCCGGCGCACCGTCTGCATGGTGAGCTTTCCATAGCCGCTCGCGAGCGCGCCGAATCCCTTGTTGAATCCCTTGAAGAAGCTGCGGATCGGCCATTCCCACGGTTTCGGCTTTTCCTTGCCGTGCGGCCTCAGGAACAGCGCGCACATGGCCGGCGAGAGCGTCAAGGAGACGATCAGCGAGATGAAGGTCGCGCCCGCGATGGTGAGTGCGAACTGGCGGTAGAATTGGCCGGAAATGCCGGTGATGAAGGCCGCCGGAATGAACACCGCAGACAGCACCAGTGCGATCGCGACGAGCGCGGCGCCGACCTCGTCCATGCTCTTGTGGGCGGCCTCGCGCGGCGCAAGCCCGGCCGCGATGTTGCGCTCGACGTTCTCCACCACCACGATCGCGTCGTCCACCACGATGCCGATCGCGAGCACGAGACCGAACAGCGTCAGGTTGTTGATGGTGAAGCCGAACGCCCCCATGAAGAAGAACGTACCGATGAGCGACACCGGGATCGCGACGATCGGGATGATGGCGGCGCGCCAAGTTTGCAGGAACAGGATGATCACCAGCACCACCAGGATGATCGCCTCGGCGATCGTCTCGATCACGGCGTCGACCGACTGCTGGATGAACTGGGTCGGGTTGTAGACGATGGTGTATTTGAGGCCGGGCGGAAAGCGCGTCGCCAGGCCATCCATCGCATTGCGGATGAGACTCGCCGTGGCGATGGCGTTCGAGCCCGGCCGCTGGAACACGCCGAGGGCGATCGCCGGATCGCGGTTAAGATAGGAGAGCGTGGCGTAATCCTGCGCCGCCAGCTCCAGGCGCGCGACGTCCCGCAGGCGCACGACGGCGGTCGGCGTGGTCTTGACGACGATATTGCCGAACTCCTCGGGGGTGGCGAGCCGTCCCTGCGTCTGTACCGCGATCTGGAACGCGCCCGGCTGATCGATCGGCGGCTGATTGAGCACGCCGGAGGCGACCTGCACGTTCTCGCGCTGCAAGGCAGCCGATACGTCCCCGGCGGTGAGGCCGAGCGTCTGCAACCGGTCGGGGTCGAGCCACACCCGCATCGAATAGTCGCGGCTGCCGAACACGATGATGGAACCGACGCCGTCGATGCGCGTGAGCACGTCGGTGATCTCGAGCGTCGCGTAGTTGGAGATGAACAGCGTGTCGCGCGATTTGTCCGGCGAATAGAGATGCACGACCATCATCAGGTCGGGCGAGGCCTTCGCCACCGTGACGCCGATGTTGCGCACGTCCTGCGGCAACCGCGGCTGCGCGATGGCGACGCGGTTCTGCACCTGCACTTGCGCGATGTCGAGATTGGTGCCGAGGTCGAAGGTGACCGCGATCGAGAAGCGTCCGTCGGCGGTCGAATTGGAGGAGATATAGAGCATCCCCTCGACGCCGTTGATCTGCTGCTCGATCGGAGAGACCACGGTGCTGGCGACCGTCTCCGCGCTGGCGCCCGGATATTGGCCCGAAATATTGACGACCGGCGGAGCGATTTCCGGATATTGCGCGATCGGCAGGCGGACGAAACTGACGCCGCCGAGGATCACGAACACGATCGAAACCACCGAGGCGAAGATCGGCCGGTCGATGAAGAAATGCGAGATGCGCATGATCCGCCCCGGCGCCTCACTTGGCCTTTGGCGGCGCGCCGGTCGGCGGATTGACCGTTGCGCCCTCTTCCTGCGGCGTCACTTTGTTGCCCGCGCGCGCGCGCATGAGGCCGTTCACGATCACGCGGTCGCCCGCCTCGAGACCCGATTTCACCACCCTGAGGTCGCCTTGCAGCGCCCCGATCGCGATGTATTTCGGCCGCACGATATTTTCCGCGTCGACCGTGAGCACGAACTTGCGCACCTGCTCGGTGCCGATCGCGGCATCCGGCACCAACAATGCATCGTAAGGCGGCGAGCCCGGCACGCGCACGCGGCCGAACATGCCGGGCGTGAACAGTCCCGCGGGATTCTGAAACACGGCGCGGCCGCGGATGGTGCCCGAGGACTGATCGATCACGTTGTCGACGAAATCGATGGTGCCCTTGTGGACGAAGTCGGCCTCGTCGAGGAGCTTCAATTCCACCGGCGTGGCAGTGCCGCGCGTGTGCGCGTCCTTGCCGTCCTTGGCGAGGCGGGTGTAGCGCAGGAAGGCGCCCTCGTCGGCGGTGAACTCGAGACGGATCGGATCGATCGAGACGATGGTCGCGAGCAGCGTGGTATTGCCCGCCGCCCCGCCGGTGACGAGATTACCCGGCGAAACGCGACGGTCGCCGATGCGGCCCGTCACCGGCGCCTTGAGCTCGGTGAATTCGAGATCGAGGATGGCCTGCCGCACCGCCGCCTCGTTCGCCGCCACCGAGGCCTCGGCGGTGCGCTTGGCCTGGGTCCTCTGGTCGTAGAGCTGTTCGGAGATGGTCTTGTCCTTGACCAGCTTTTCGGCGCGGGCGAGGTCGGTCTCGGTATAGGCGAGATTGGCCTTGGCCTGGGCGAGATTGCCGCGCGCCTGGTCGAGCGCGTTCTGGAACGGCCGGCGGTCGATGGTGAAGAGGAGATCGCCCGCCTTCACGATGGCGCCGTCCTGGAAATGCACTTTCTCGAGATAGCCGGAGACGCGGGCGCGGATCTCGACAAAGTCGACCGCGACGAAACGGCCGACATATTCGTCCCGATCCACGATCGTGCGCTTGACCGGATGGGCGACGGTGACCGGGGGCGGCGGCGGCGCCTGTACTTCGCCGCTCTCGCCGCAGGCGGCGAGCGCGAGGAGGAGGAGCATACCGGCGCCGATGCGGGCCGGGGAAAATCGATGCATCATGACTGCCTGACGGATCGCTGGTCCATATCCCAAGCCGCGCGGGATGGGAAACCCGCGGAAAGTCTTGGGTTAATCGATGGCGTGGGGCTCCAGCCTCGCAGCCGGTGTTCCCTGGTCGCGCGTGAGGTCTTTTAGCCAGGTTCGGCCGAGGAGCGCGATCACAAGCGCGCCATAAACAGCCGCGCCGAGAACGATCAGGATCAACAATAGCGCCTCCTCGCGCAAGCCATGCAATCCCGACAAGGCAGGCGCGATAAAAATTTGACCCCCATAGAGCGCAAGCCCGAGCAGAACCCCACAGCCGAGGAGCCGCATCGCCCGCTCGAGCGGCTCGCCGGGAGGCTCTACGCCCCGCCGCTTCGCAGCCCAGGCGAGTAGCGCGAGGTTGATCCAGGCTCCCGCTGCCGTCGCGAGCGCAAGGCCCACCTGCAACAGCACTCCGGCCAGCAAGATCTTCAGAAGCACATTCACGAGGAGCCCGATCAACGCCGCCTTCACCGGCGTCGCGGTGTCGCCGCGCGCGAGGAAAGGAGCGGCGAAACTCCGCATCAGCACGAACGGGATCAAGCCGGTGGCGTAGGCGGCGAGCGTCACCGCCGCGGCGGTGGCGTCGGCGGAGGTGAAGGCCCCGCGCGCGAACAGGGCGCGCATGACGAGCTCGGGGATGGCGAGCGCTCCGGCGGCGAACGGCACCGCGATCAACAACGCAAGCTCGATCGCCCTCCCCTGCGCCGCCGCCGCACCGGCGGCGTCGCCGGCGGCGACCCGGCGCGACATCTCGGGAAGCAATACGATGCCGACCGCGATCCCCACCACCCCGATCGGCAATTGATGGACGCGGTCGGCGTAATAGAGTGCCGACAGCGCGCCCGCGGGCAGGAAGGTGGCGATGATGGTGTCGGCAAAGAGAGCGAGCTCGACGCCGCCGGCGCCGATCATGGCGGGCCCGAGCGCCTTGAGGAAACGCCGCGTCGGCTCGTCGAGCTTCGGCCACGCCAGGCGGAGGCCGAAGCCGCCGCGCTCGGCGTCGGCGCCGACGAGGAGCGCCTGCAAGACTCCCGCCGCCAGCACGCCCCAGGCGGCGGCGTGGCCAGCGGTCGGGAAGAACGCCGCCATCGATAACGTGCTCACCATGCAGAGATTGAGGAGCACCGGCGCGCCGGCGGCGACGGCGAAGCGTTGATTGGCATTGAGCGCGCCGGCGATCAGGGTCTCGAGCGAGATCAGGGCGAGATAGGGGAAGGTGATGCGGGTGAGCGCCACCGCCAGTTCGAAGCGGGCGGGATCGCGCGTAAGCCCCGGCGCGAGCAGGGTCACCACCGCGGGGGTGAAGGCGAGCGCCACCGCCAGGAGGACGAGCTGGAGCAAGATCAAGACCACCGCGATGCGATCGGCGAAGCGCCGCGCGTTTGCGATCCCGTCCACCTCCAGGGTGCGTGCATAGGCCGGCACGAAGGCCGCGGCGAAGGCGCCCTCGGCGAAGATGGCGCGGAAATGATTGGGCAGCCGGAACGCCACCAGGAAGGCGTCGGCGATCGGCCCCGCGCCCAGCACCGCCGCCATCACCACGTCGCGCGCGAAGCCGGTGACGCGCGAAACGAGCGTCCAGCCGCCGACGGTGAGGATGCGTTGGATCATGGAGTCGGGTCCGTCATCCTGAGGTGGCCGCCGTGGTTCGAGGCCCGACGTCATCCTGAGGTGCGAGGCGCGAACAGCGCCGAGCCTCGAAGGATGACGTCTGGCACCTCACCATGACATGCGGCCCTCGAAGGATGGCGGCCCCCTCGTTGCCACTTCATCCTTCGAGGTTCGCCCTGACGGGCTCGCACTTCAGGATGACGTGCTGAATGGTGTTATAGCGCAGATTACCGCGCGAGCGCGCGCTTGACCGCCTCGACGATGCGGTCTTGCGTCGGCTCGTCGAGATAGGCGTGCATCGGCAGGCTGATCACTTCCTCGGCGAGGCGCTCGGTGACGGGAAGCCCGTCCGCGGCCACCGGATAACGCCGATAGGCCTCGTGGCGGTGCAGCGGCTTGGCGTAATAGACCGCGGTCGGAATGCCTTCCGCCTTCAGCGCCTGGCCAAGGCCGTCGCGGCGGCCGGGAGCGAGCCGGATGGTGTATTGCGCCCATACCGAAGCGTAGCCCTCAGGCACGCGCGGCACGATGGCGACTGCGGCAAGAGCCTCGTTGTAGCGGCGCGCCACACGGGCGCGCGCTTCGATCTCTTCGGGGAAGATCTTGAGCTTTTCGATCAGCACCGCGGCCTGAACGGTGTCGAGGCGGCCGGTCATGCCGATCCGCGAAAATTCTGATTGTCCGGGCATCTGGCCGTGAACGCGGAGGCCCTTGATCAGATCGGCGAGCTCATCGTCGTCGGTCATGACCGCGCCGCCGTCGCCATAGCAACCGAGCGGCTTGGCCGGAAAGAAACTGGTGGCGGTGGCGCCTCCGAAGGCGCCGAGCCGGCGGCCCTTGTAGATCGCGCCGAAGGCCTGCGCCGCGTCGTCGAGCACGAACAGCCCTTCGCTTTCCGCGATCTCCGCGATCGAATCGTGGTCGGCGGAGAGGCCGAAGAGATCAACCGGAAGGATGACCTTGGGTTTCAATCCCAGTTTTTTTGCGCTCGTGATCGCGCACTCCACGCTCGCCGGGTCGAGATTGAAGGTCGCCTCCTCCACATCGACGAAGACCGGCGTGGCGCCGGCGTGCGCCACCACTTCCGGGGTGGCCGCGAAGGTGAAGGAGGGACAGAAGACCGCGTCGCCCGCGCCGATTCCCCTCGCCATCAGCACCAATGAGAGCGCGTCGGTGCCGCTCGAACAGGAGATCGCATGGCGGGCGCCGCAGAATTGGGCGAGCTTTGCTTCGAGCTCGCCGACCTCGGGGCCGAGGATGAACTGGCAATGCGCGAGCACGCGCGCGATCGCCTCGTCGATCGCCGGCCCCAGACGGCGGCGTTGCGCCCCCACGTCGATGAACGGGATCGGCTTCGACTCAAGACGGGTGGGCTTGTTCATTGGCCTGGTCGGCGTTTCTGTCGGTGCAATCAAGCTCAGCCGGCGACCCGCCGCACCGGCTTGCGGGCGGCGACCGCCTGGGTGCCGCCGAGACAGCGGATGGCGATCTCCAGGCTCGCCACTCCCTCCTCGCCGGAGACGGCGGGAGCGCTCTTGTGGCGGACCGCATCGAGGAAAGCGATGAGCTCGGCGCGCAATGGCTCGGCATGGCCGACCGAGAGATGGCGCATCGAATAGCTGCCGTCCTCCTGGAAGCCGAAGCATTCGGTGACCTGGCGCGTCAGGAGATCGCCGATCACGTATTTGTCGCGCGTCGCGACGTGCACCGTGCGCGCCTTGAAGGGCGTGAGCCAGTTGGTATTGATGTGGGCGAGCACGCCCGAAGCGGTGCGGAATTGCAGGAGCGCGATGTCCTCGCGCGCCGCGCGCACATTCGAGAGCTGCGGCTGCACCTCGACGATGTCCGATTCCGTGAACCAGCGGATGAGATCGATGTCGTGCACGGCGAGGTCGATGACAACGCCGACATTCGACATGCGCGGCGGAAACGGACCGACGCGGGTGATGGCGATGGAGAGGATGTCCTCGCCTTCGAGCGCCTGTTTCAGCGCCTGGACCGAGGGATTGAACCGTTCGACATGGCCGACCATCAGGATCACGCCGGCGGCGCGGGCGGCGGCGACGATGGCGCGGCCTTCCTCGACGCTCGTCGCGATCGGTTTTTCCACCAGCACATGGACGCCGGCGGCGATGCAGTCGAGGGCGACCGCATGGTGAAGATGAGTGGGCGCGGCGATGATCGCCGCGTCGATGCCGAGCTCAATCAAAGTCTTGTGGTCGGCGACCCCCTGGCAGCCGAGCGCCTGGGTGACCCTGAGGCTCTGGCTGCGGACGGGATCGGCGATGCCGACGAGTTCCACATTCGGCAGTTCGGCGAGCACACGGGCGTGGTTGGCGCCCATCACGCCGACGCCGATAACGCCGATGCGCAAGTCCTGTGCGTCCCCGCGCTGCGTGACTGCCGTCATGCGGACGAAAACCCCCTCACCAACCCGGATTCCCTAGCACGCCGGCGGCAGCGGC
>JAHFPO010000093.1 GCA_023266695.1 Hyphomicrobiales bacterium
TCGAGGCGAACTTCGCGGTCCCAGTATTCGGCGGCGCGCATGTAGTGCGCTTGATTGTCGATCAGGCCCGGAATGACGGTACGGCCGCGAAGATCGATCACCCGCGTCCCCGGACCCGCGAGCTTCTGCATCTCGGCAGAGTTGCCGACGGCCAGAATTCGCTCGCCTCGAATCGCCAACGCCTCGCGGATGGTGAAGCGCTCATCGACGGTGACGACCTTTCCGTTGGTGAGTACGATATCGGCGTTCTGCGCCGATGCCGCGAGCGGCCAAAGGGCCGCCAGGCTCGCGATGATGGTACGGATGATGGCGCAACGCATGATTGCCTCCCGACAGAAATCTTATTTTCGTTCGGTCCAGCATAGCATTTGGCTGGAACGGACAATCAACAAACTTCCCAATTTCCTCGGCGTGCGTTACCACTAATCCAAATTCCGCCCGGACCGCTCAGTGAGGGCCGGTCACGGCCGCTCGCACTCATCCTGCTCGCCACCCGCGCCGGCGTGGCTGGCGCCTAGCCTGTTGCCGCATCTTGCCGCGCTGCGGTACGAGATTTTCCAGCAAGGAGTTTCCGATGGCCAATGTGAAGAAAATCAAGATCTGGGGGCGGGTCTCCTCCGGCAACGTCAAGAAGGTCTTGTGCGTCGCGGACGAGCTCAAGATCCCCTACGAGCGCGTCGATGCCGGGGGCAAGTTCGGCATCGTCGACACGCCGGAATACCGCAAGCTCAATCCGAACGGACGCGTGCCGGTGATCGAGGACGGCAACTTCGTGCTGTGGGAATCGAACTCGATCATGCGCTATCTCGCCATGAAATACGGTGGCGAGACGATCTATCCGAAGGACCCGGCGACGCGCGCGAGCATCGACCGCTGGCTCGACTGGCAGCTCGCGGTCGTCGTTCCCGCCGACGTGCCGGTGTTCATGGGCACTATCCGCACGCCGAAGGAAAAACACGACAAGGCAGCGATCGCGGCGGGCGTAACGCGGCTCGCCGAGGTGATGACGATTCTCGACGGCCAGCTCAAGGGCAAGCAATATCTCGTCGCGGACCGCTTCTCGCTCGCGGATATTGCGCTCGGCATCATGGCGCACCGCTTCTTTGCCAATTCGTTCATCGAGCGGCCGGAGCTCGCGAACCTCAAGACCTGGTACGAGCGGCTGCGGCCGCGCGCGTCCTTCAAGCAGCATGTGGACGGGCCGCTGGAATGAAAGGGTAGACAGCGTTCAGCGCGGCTTGTTCGCGATCTCGATCAGCACATCGGCATGGCAAGCCTCGTCGAGCCGGCACCAGCAGGCGAGATCGCGGCCGCGGAGTTCGCGGCGCGCGTCCGCAACCGTCGCCTTGAGCTTTCCCGCCAGGAGATCGCGGCGATAGGCGGCGATCGCCTCAGCGCGCGTGAGCTTCCCGATCTTATGGGGATTGCCCCACTTGGTCGGCCGCGCCACCACTATCGCGCCGGCGGCGAGCCGCGCGCCCTTGCGGCGGGAGAGGCGGATTCGGCGCGGCATTTAGTCTCCACTGTCGCGGCGGTAGTCGTCGTCGAGGCGGACGATATCGTCCTCGCCGAAATAGGAGCCGGTTTGCACCTCGATCAGCTCGATCGGACTCTTGCCGGGATTCTCCAGCCGATGCACTCCGCCGATCGGCACATAGACCGACTCATTCTCCTGTACCATGCGCACGTCATCGCCGATAGTGACGCGGGCGGTACCGCGCACCACCACCCAATGCTCGGCGCGACGAGCGTGCTTCTGCAGGGAAAGGCGGCCGCCCGGCTTCACCGTGATGCGCTTCACCCGGAAACGCTCGCCGAGGTCGAGATTCTGGTAGGAGCCCCACGGACGGTGGACGCGCGAGTGCGCGTCGGCCTCGGTCTTGCCCGCCTTGCGCAGGCGCTCGACCAGGCGCTTCAGATCTTCGGCGCGATCGCGGTGCGCCACTAGCACGGCGTCGTCCTCCACGATCACGATGAGGTTTTCGACGCCGAGGAGCGCGGCGAGCTTCTCTTCGCTCGCGACCATGTTCCCGCGCGCATCGACGAGCACGACTTCCCCGCGCGCGGCGTTCTCCTCGGCATCCCGTTCGCAAAGCGCCCACACCGCATTCCAGCTACCGAGATCGGACCAGCCGTAATCGGCGGGTATGACCGCGGCGCGGCGGGTCTTTTCCATCACCGCATAATCAACGGATTTCTGCGTTGCCTGGGCGAAGGCTTCCCGATCGAGCAGACGAAAGCCGAGATCGGTGCGAGCGTTTTCGACCGCGCGGGCGACCGCCTCGGCGCTCGCGGGCTCGAAGGCCGCGTATTCGGAGAGGAAAATGTCGGCGCGGAACAGGAAATTGCCCGAGTTCCACAGATACCCTTGCCCGACATAGCGCTCGGCGGTCGTGGCGTCTGGCTTCTCGACGAAGGCCTCGACCGCATGGGTGGGCTCGGCGCCGGGGATCATCGGGCCCGGTTGGATATAGCCGTAACCGGTAGCGGCATGATCGGGCTTGAGCCCGAAGGTCACGATGTGTCCGGCTTCGGCCGCCGTCCGTGCCATGCGGACCGCGGCGACGAAGAGTTCGGGCTTCCTCACCACGTGATCGGCGGCGAGCACCAGCACGAGTCCCTTGGGATCGGAGCCGGCGATGAGCTGGCTTGCCGCCGCCACCGCAGGACCGGAGTCGCGCCGCGTCGGCTCGAGCACGATCTCGGCCTCGACTCCGATCTCGTCGAGCTGCTCGCGCGCGAGGAAACGATAGTCGCGGTGGGTAATGACGATCGGCCGGGCGAACAGGGCGGGATCGGCGACGCGCTTCACCGTCTCCTGCAAGGTCGAAAGCGGCCCGATGAGCTTCAAGAACTGCTTCGGCAAACTGTCGCGCGAGGCCGGCCACAGGCGAGTGCCGGCACCGCCGCACAGGATCAGAGGATGGATCGTGCCGGGCATCTTGAATCTTGTCTAATTCAGCGTTCTTCAGCGTTCGCCCGTCAGGCGTTTCAACTCGGCCCGGAAGTCGGGCGCGATGTCGTCGCGCGCGAGCGCATAGGCGACGTTGGCGGAAAGAAACCCCAATTTCGAGCCGCAATCGAAGGTGCGGCCCTCGAATTCGAGCCCGTAGAAGGGCTGGCGCTGGGACAGCCGGATCATGGCGTCGGTGATCTGGATCTCGCCGCCGGCGCCGCGCTCCTGCGCCGCCAGCATGTCGAAAATCTCGGGCTGCAGAATATAGCGACCGGTGATGATGCGATTGGACGGTGCCGTGCCGCGCGGAGGCTTCTCGACCATGGTGGTGATCTCGAACGCCTGCTTCTTGCGCTTGCCGACGCCGACGACGCCGTACATGTGGGCGAGGTCGGGGGCGATCTCCTCCACCGCGATGAGATTCGCGGCCTCGCCGATCGCCAGATAGGCCTCGATCATCTGCGCCAGGCAACCCTTCTTCGCTTGCACCAGCACGTCGGGCAGCAGCAACGCGAAAGGTTCGTGCCCCACCAGCTCACGCGCGCACCAGACCGCATGGCCGAGGCCGAGCGGCGTCTGCTGACGGGTGAAGCTGGTGGTGCCGGGGCCGGGCAAATCGCGCCCAAGCAATTCCAGATCGGACTTCTTGCCGCGTTCGGCCAAAGTCAGCTCGAGCTCGAACTGACGGTCGAAATGGTCCTCGATCACGCTCTTGTTGCGGCCGGTGACGAAGATGAAATGCTCGATGCCGGCCTCGCGCGCCTCCTCGACCACGTACTGGATCAGGGGCCGGTCGACCACCGGCAGCATCTCCTTCGGCATCGCCTTGGTGGCGGGGAGGAAGCGGGTGCCGAGGCCGGCGACGGGGAAAACAGCCTTGCGAATCTTCTGCATGGTCTCTCTTGTAGCCTGTCGACGCCGCTTGCGGCAGCCTTCTCCGCGCTCGCTCGTCAGGGGAAGGAAAATGGGCTCACGAAATCGGCGAAGCGCGGAAGTTTCCCGTCCTTCTCCGACAGGATGGCGGCCTTCCCCGTTACCGGCCAGGGGATGGCGAGGTCAGGATCGTTCCAGATGAGCCCCCTTTCGGCCGCGAGCGCATAGGGCTTGCTCACCTTGTAGATCACCTCGGTATCGGGCTTAAGCGTCGCGAATCCGTGGGCGAAGCCGCTCGGGATGAAGAGCTCCTCGCCGTCATCGGCGGTGAGCTTCGCCGTGACGAAGCGGCCAAAGCTGGGCGAGCCCCGGCGCAGATCGAGCGCGACGTCGAATATGGCTCCCCGCGCCACCCGCACGAGCTTCGCCTGGGCATGGGGCGGCAGTTGGAAATGCAGCGCCCGCACGGTGCCGGCCTGACGCGAGAACGTATGGTTGTCCTGGACGAACGGAACGTCGATCCCGGCCGCGGCAAAGCTCGGCGCGCTCCAGGTCTCCGCCAGCCAACCGCGCCCGTCGCTGAAACGGCGCGGCAGGACCAGAACCAGGTCGGGGATGTCGAGACGGCGGAATTCCATGAATGCGCTCGCGCATGGCAATCGTCGCCTCTATGTCCTGTCCGGAGCGTCTTGGCAAATCCGGTGTCCGTGACAGCGGGGTGATTTTCGGCGCCGCAAGCCGCGCTTGACCGGGCTCGTCCGAGTTCTGCATGGTGCACCGCCACCGCGGGGAAATAGAGTGAGCGAACGGCGCATTCTTGTCACTGGCGGGGCCGGCTTCATCGGCTCCGCTGTCGTGCGCATGATCGTCAACGACACGCCGCACCGCGTGCTGGTGGTGGACAAGCTCACCTATGCGGCGAGCCGCGAGGCGTTGACCCCCGTCGCGTCCGGCCCGCGCTACGAATTCGCCCGGGCCGACATCTGCGACGGCAAGGCGATCAGCGGCCTCATCGCGCGCTTCAAGCCGGACCTCGTCATGCATCTCGCGGCCGAATCCCACGTCGACCGCTCGATCGACAAGCCGGCGGATTTCATCGAGACCAATGTAGTCGGAACCTCTACGCTTCTCGAAGTCGCGCTCGACCATTGGCGCGGCCTCAAGGGCGAGGCGCGGACACGTTTCCGCTTTCACCATGTCTCGACCGACGAGGTGTTCGGAAGCCTCGGCGCCGACGGCCACTTCCGCGAGGACTCACCCTATCGGCCGAACTCTCCCTATGCGGCCTCCAAGGCGGCGGCCGATCATTTCGTGCGCGCCTTCCATGCCACCTATGGCCTGCCGGCGGTGCTGTCGAACTCGTCGAACAATTACGGGCCCTACCAGTTCCCCGAGAAGCTGATCCCGCTCATCATCCTCAACGCGCTCGAGGGCAAACCGCTGCCGGTCTACGGGCGGGGCGAGAACGTGCGCGACTGGCTCCATGTGGAGGACCATGCCCGCGCGCTCCTCGTCATCGCCGAGCACGGGCGGCTGGGCGAGAGCTACAACGTGGGCGCCGCCGGCGAGCGCAAGAATATCGACGTGGTGCGCGCGATCTGCGCGATCCTCGACCACAACGCGCCCGACCAGAAAATCGGACCGCGCGAGAAACTCATCCAGTTCGTCGTCGACCGGCCCGGCCATGACCTGCGCTATGCGATCGACGCCTCGAAAATCCGCCGCGAGCTCGGCTGGACGCCGCGCGAGAGCTTCGAGGCGGGACTCGCCAAGACGGTCTCCTGGTATCTCGACCATCGCGCTTGGTGGGAGCCGATCCGCGCGCGGGTCTATGGCGGCGAGCGGCTCGGGCAACGGTCATGAGCGGACCGATCCTGGTGTTCGGCGCAAGGGGTCAGGTCGGGCGCGAACTCACGGCGCTCGCGGCCGCGCGCGGCCTGCCGGTGGTGGGCCTCGCCCGCGCCGAGGCCGATATCACCAACGAGATCACCGTGCGTGCGGCGCTCGATGTCCACCGGCCCGTCGCCGTGGTGAATGCCGCGGCCTATACCGCGGTCAACCGCGCCGAAAAGGAGCCCGAAGCAGCGACCGCCGCCAATGTGACCGGTCCGGCGATCCTCGCCGCCGCTTGCGCGAGCGCGGGCGTGCCGCTCATCCATCTTTCGACCGATTACGTGTTCGACGGCGCCAAGAAGTCCGCCTATGTCGAAAGCGACAAGATCGCGCCGCTCGGCGTCTATGGCCGCACCAAGGCCGAGGGCGAAGCCAAGGTGCGTGAGGCCCAGCCGCGCCATGTGATTCTGCGCACCTCCTGGGTCTATGGCGTCCACGGCAAGAACTTCCTCAAGACCGTGCTCAAGCTCGCGGCCGAGCGCGACGAACTGCGCATGGTCGCCGACCAGTTCGGCTGCCCGACCGCGACCGCCGACATCGCCGAGGCGATCCTGGCGGTGGTCCGCAAACTCGCGGAGGCGAAAGTCGCCGGCACCTATCATTTCGCGGGCGCCGGGCGCACCAGCTGGGCGGGCTTCGCCGCCGAGATCGTGCGGCGGCAGGCGGTCTTCACCGGCCGCTCGCCCAAGATCGTGGAGATCAAGACCGCCGAATATCCCTCCGCCACCCGCCGTCCGCTGAACTCGGAACTCGACAGCTCGCGCTTCCGGGCGGCCTTCGGCTATGGTGCGAGCCCCTGGACCTACCGCGTCGCCGAGGTGGTCGCGGCTCTGCTCGCGCCCGCCGCCAACCGAAAGGCTGCTCCGTGAAGGGCATCATTCTCGCCGGCGGCGCCGGCTCGCGTCTCCATCCGATCACGCTCGCGGTGTCGAAGCAGCTCCTGCCGGTGTTCGACAAGCCGATGATCTATTATCCGCTGACCACGCTGATGCTCGCCGGCATCCGCGACATCCTGGTCATCACCACGCCGGAGGATCAGCCGCTGTTTCGCCGGCTGCTCGGCGACGGAGCCCATTTCGGCATCCGTCTCTCCTATGCGGCGCAGGAACGTCCGCGCGGCCTCGCCGATGCGTTTCTGATCGGCCGCGATTTCGTCGGCAAGGATCGGGTCGCGCTGGTGCTGGGCGACAATATTTTCTACGGCCACGGTCTGCCCGCGCTCCTGGCGGCGGCGGTCGCGCGCGAGCACGGCGCCACCATCTTCAGCTATGTGGTGACCGACCCCGAGCGCTACGGCGTGGTCGAGCTCGACGAACGGGGCCGCGCCCACTCGATTGAGGAAAAGCCCAAGCGGCCGAAGTCGAACTACGCGGTGACCGGGCTTTATTTCTACGACAATCGCGTGCTCGAGATCGCGACCAAGGTGAAGCCCTCGGCGCGCGGCGAGCTCGAGATCACCGAGGTCAACCGCGCCTATCTCGACAGGGGCGAGCTCAACGTGGAGGTGATGGGGCGGGGCTTTGCCTGGCTCGATACCGGCACCCATCGCTCGCTGGTGGAGGCGAGCCAGTTCATGCACATCCTGGAGGAGCGCCAGGGCCTGCGCATCGCCTGCCCGGAGGAAATCGCGCTTCGGCTCGGCTGGATCGGCCTTGATCGCGTCCTCGCTCAGGCCGATGCCTTCGCCAAGTCGAGCTACGGCGAATATCTCCGGCGCGTGGCCGAGAGCCATAAGTCCGGGAAGGCTTAGGGCGTGATCCCGAAAAAGCCTGCCCCGGACTTGATCCGGGGTGGAACCGATTTTTGGATAAGATCACGCCCAAAATCAAAATGTTAGCGGGGCAGGCCGATTCTATTCGAACCGATCAAACTCTAGGGCGCGGCTTGCCTCATGCGCGCGGCGTCGGCCGCCCGATGCTCGAATAGCGGAAGCCCTTCGCCGCCATCTCGTCGGGACGGTAGATGTTGCGCAAATCAACCACGACCGGCTGGTTCAGGGCCTCCCTCAGCCGGTCGAGATCGAGGGCGCGATAGGCGTCCCATTCGGTGAGGATGACGAGGGCATCGGCGCCGGTCGCCGCCTCGTAGGGATTGGCGCAGAAATTGACGCGGGGAAGCAGCGCCTTTGCCGCTTCCATGCCCTGCGGGTCGTGGGCGCGGATGACGGCGCCCGCCGTTTGCAGCGCCGGCACCAGCACCAGGCTCGGCGCCTCGCGCATGTCGTCGGTATTGGGCTTGAAGGTGAGGCCGAGCACCGCGATGGTCTTGCCCTCGACCGAGCCGCCGCAAGCGGCAATCACCCGTTTCGCCAGGGCCTGCTTGCGCGCATCGTTCACGGAGATGACCGTCTCGACGATATTGATCGGCGCGTCGGCCTCCTGAGCGGTCTTGATCAATGCGAGCGTATCCTTCGGGAAGCAGGAGCCGCCGAAGCCGGGTCCGGCATGGAGAAATTTACCGCCGATGCGGTTGTCGTAGCCGATGCCGCGGGCGACCTCCTGCACGTCGGCGCCGATCGCGTCGCACAGATCGGCGATCTCGTTGATGAAGGTGATCTTGGTGGCGAGGAAGGCATTGGCCGCGTATTTGGTGAGCTCGGCGGTGCGCCGGCTCGCGAACAGGATCGGCGCGGCATTGAGATAGAGCGGCCGATAAACATCCACCATCACTTCGCGCGCGCGCTCGTCCTCGGCTCCGATGACGATGCGGTCGGGGCGCTTGAAATCCGCGATCGCCGCGCCCTCGCGCAGGAACTCGGGGTTGGAGACCACCGCGAACTCGGCCTTGGGATTCGCCTCGCGGATCACCCGCTCGATCTCGTCGCCGGTGCCGACCGGGACGGTCGATTTGGTGACGACGAGGGTATAGCCATCAAGACAGGCCGCGATCTCGCGCGCCGCCGCGAACACGAAGGAGAGATCGGCATGGCCGTCGCCGCGCCGCGAAGGCGTGCCGACGGCGATGAAGACGACCTCGGCCTCGCGCACCGAGTGGGCGAGATCGGTGGTGAAGGAAAGACGTTTCTCCTTCACATTGTTCGCCACCAGCTCGTCGAGGCCGGGCTCGAAGATCGGAATCTCGCCGGCTTTGAGCGCCGCGATCTTCTTCGCGTCCTTGTCGACGCACATCACGCGGTGGCCGAAATCGGCGAAACAGGCTCCCGATACGAGACCGACGTAGCCGGTGCCGATCATGGCGATGCGCATGCGGACTGATCCCTAGGGCGACGGCCGCATTTGGCACGCCGGGGAGGTTCGGGCAAGCGCCGTCGAGGAGCTTATGCGGCGGCCGAGGGCTGGGCGCCGAGCCGGCGCTCCCAGGCGAGCGCGTGCTCGACGATGGTGGGGAGATGGTCGAGGCGGGGGCGCCAGCCGAACGCTGCGCGGATGCGGTCCGCGCGGGCGACAATCGCGGCCGGATCGCCCGCTCGACGCGGGCCATGAACGACCGAAAAATCCACGCCGGAGACGCGCTTCACCGTCTCGGTCACTTCCAGCACCGAATAGCCGCGGCCGTAGCCGCAGTTGAGCGTGAGATTCTCGCCGCCGCCGCGCAGATGGCCGAGCGCATCGAGATGGGCGGCG
>JAHFPO010000011.1 GCA_023266695.1 Hyphomicrobiales bacterium
GGATCTTGTTCAACGCATGCCCGATGTGGATGTGGCCGTTGGCATAGGGCGGCCCGTCATGGAGGATGAAGCGCGGCTTCCCCTGCGATCCTGCGCGCAGCCGCTTGTAGAGGCCGAGCTTCTGCCAGCGCGCCAGAATCTCGGGCTCCTTCTCAGGGAGCCCGGCGCGCATCGGAAAATTCGTCTCGGGCAGGAACAGGGTCGAGCTGTAGTCGGGTCCCTGCTCCTTGGTTTTTTCGGCGGACATCGGAATCGGAAACCCGTGCGAAGCGTTGGCGCCTTCTAGCAGCCGGGGTCACGGCTTGCCAGTGCGCGCGCCCGCGCGGGCGAGGATCGCGCGGGCATCCTTGCTGTCCTCCTCCATCTGCGCTTTCAGCGCCTCGACCGACGGGAATTTCCGCTCCGGGCGGATGAAATCCACGAATTCGGCGGTGAGGCTCTTGCCATAGAGGTCGCCTTCGAAATCGAACAGCAGGACCTCGAACACCGCCGCGCCGTCGTCGAATTGCGGACGGCGTCCGAAGCTCGCCACCGCCTGATACGCCCGCTCGTCGACATGGGCCCGCACCGCATAAATGCCGTGCATGAGCGCGCAGGAGGGATCAAGCGCGAGGTTCGCGGTCGGAAAGCCGAGCGGCTTGCCGCGCCTGGCGCCGCGCACCACCTTGCCCTCGACGAACCAGGCATGGCCGAGGAGCTCGTTCGCCTCGGCGATCTGTCCGCTCGTGAGCGCGACGCGGACCGCGCCCGAGGACACCGGCCGGCCGCCGGCGAGCAGCGGCGCCACCACCGCGACCGCGAAGCCCAGCCGAGCCCCTTCCTCGCGCAGAAGTTCGGGGGTGCCGAGCCGTCCCTTGCCGAAGCGGAAATCGGCGCCCACCACCACGCCGGCGATCGCGAGACGGCCGACCAGAACCTCGCTGACGAAGGCTTCGGCCGAGCGACCCGCGAGCGCGCCATCGAAGGTCATGACCACGGCGCCGTCGAGTCCGGACGCGGCGAGGAGGCGGAGCTTCGCGGGCTCGGGCGTCAAGCGGAATAGCGGCTCGGCGGGCCGGAAGAAACTCCGCGGATGCGGCTCGAAGGTGAGCGCGAGCGCGGGGCGGCCACGATCTCTGGCGCTCGAGACCGCGGTGTCGATCACGGCGCGATGGCCGCGGTGCACGCCGTCGAAATTTCCGATGGCGACGAATGCACCTATGAGTTGCGGTGGCAAAGATTTGCTATCGCGCACCGCCGGAAAGTCGGGTCGGGTCACGGGAGGAACGGTCATTGGATGGGGATTCGGAGCGAGATCGCACCGTGCCGACGCAAGCCGGCGCCGTCAAGCTGGATGCGGCTGCGGCCGTACCGGGGCCATTGCTTTGCGGTTCTCATCGCACAACGGTGCGCGGCCGGCTTTTGCCTCGTCATCGGGCATTTGTTTGGTGCGGTGCACAAGATAGGCAAATCCGTCCGAAATGCCTGCCGCCATTACGCAATTAACCTGATGGCAAGCCGGTTCGGCTAGCCTATCTCACGGACGGGAGGGGATCGTCGACCGGCGGCCGCCTCCTCAAAACCATGTTGTCTGACGGACAGGACGTCCGGCGGGCATCCGACGGATAGAACCCGGCACCCGAGGGCGCCCAGAACAGACGCGTGACGGAACTCCATCGATGACCATCGATCCTTCCATCCCCATTCTCATCGTCGACGATTACAAGACGATGATCCGCATCATCCGGAATCTCTTGAAGCAGATCGGCTTCGAGGACGTCGATGAGGCCGCCGACGGCTCGGAAGCGCTCGCCAAGCTCAGGCAGAAGAAATACAGCCTCATCATCTCCGATTGGAACATGGAGCCGATGACGGGCTACGAGTTGCTCAAGGAGGTCCGCTCCGACATGCAGCTCTCCAAGACCCCCTTCATCATGGTCACGGCGGAGTCGAAGACCGAGAACGTCATCGCCGCCAAGAAAGCGGGCGTGAACAACTACATCGTCAAGCCGTTCAACGCCCAGACCCTCAAGAGCAAGATCGACTCCGTGTTCGCCGAATAATCCGGCCCACGGCGGATCATCTTCGGAACATCGCGATGGCGCTCGTCGAAACCAAGCAGCTCGATCACATCGTCTCCCTGCTGAAAGAAAAGCGCACCGGCGAAGTCTCGCTCGCCGACATGGTGGCGCTGGTCGAAATCACGGCTCAATCACTGCAGGCTTTTTTTCAGACGATCGACGCATCGATTTGCCGCGAGCTCAAGGAAATCGCCGACTACATCGGTAAGCTGCGCCGGGAGATCGGCGCCCTGCAGGCGAACGACATGCGCCGCGCGCGCATTCCGGCCGCCGGCCAGGAACTCGACGCCATCGTCAAGGCCACCGAATCGGCGACCCACAGCATCATCGAGTGCGCCGAAGCGGTGATGGCCGCCGATGCGAGCGATCCTCTCCGCTACAAGGCTTTTGTCGACGAGCGTATGCTGGTCGTGTTCGAGGCCTGCTCGTTCCAGGACATCACCGGCCAACGCATCGCCAAGGTGGTCGAGACGTTGAAGCACATCGAATCCCGCGTCGCGCGCTTCGCCGAAGCGACCCGGGTCGATGACGCGCGCGGTTTCGCGAGCGAGAAGGAAGCGGCCGAATCCGAACGCAAGGTCCGCCTGCTCATGCACGGGCCGGCGCTCGCCGGCGAGGGCAATCCCCAGGACGTCATCGACGATCTGATCGCCCCGGCCAAGCCGGACGCCTCCCAGGCCGATATCGACAAGCTGTTCCGCTGATCGGCGCGCGCGCGGGGAACGCCCGCCACGCCTACCAGACCAGCCGCCGGATGATTGCCGTGGGCCATGTTCCCGCCGCGGCGAACACCGCTGCATAGCGCTCGGGATCGGGCTTGAGGTGGGTGTCGAAGCCCAACTCGGCGGCGTGAATGCCTTCCGCGACGAACAGACAATCAAACCCCTGCCCGGCGGCGCCGGCGAGATCGGTGCTCACCCCGTCGCCGATCGCGAGCACGCGCGGGGGCGTTATCTCCTTGCCCGTGATCGCCGCGGCGCGCGCCAGCACCGTGCGATAAATCGCGGGATGAGGCTTTCCGGCATAGAGCACCGGCCCGCCGAGCACCTTATAGGATCGGGCCAGCGCACCGGCGCACCAGATGCGGTTCTTGCCGCGCTCGACCACGATGTCGGGATTGGCGCAGAGCATGAGTAGCCCGCGGTCGCGGATACGGGCGAGAAGGCCGGCATAATCCTCGGGCGTCTCCTTGGTGTCGTCGCGGAGACCGGTGCAGACCACGAGCTCGGCCTCCTCGAGACCGACCAGGGCGACGTCGAGCTCCTGGTAGTTCGGCAGATCGCGATCCGGTCCGAGATGATAGAGCCGCGCGCCCGGCCGCCGGCCAAGTTCCTCGCGCGCCACGTCGCCGGAAGTGACGACCGCGTCGTAGCAGGATCGGGGAACGCCGAGCGCCGCCATCTGGCGTTCGACCACACCGCCCGGCCGCGGGGCGTTGGAAACGAGCACGATCGCCGTATCCTGTGCGCGGGCGCGCTCGAGCGCCGCCGTCGCATCCGCAAAGGCGGCGGTGCCATCGTGCACCACGCCCCAGACGTCGCAGAGGATCAGGTCATAGCGCGAGACAAGGGGACCGAGCCCCGTGAGCAAGAGAGGAATGGCGGCGGCGCGGACCATGGGTCAAGTCGGCAGGCGCCGTGCCTCGCATGTTTGGCGGCGGCGCACAAGCGTTCGAGTATCAGGCCTGGCGGATGGTGCGGCCGAGATCGCCGGGGTGAGCGGCGGCGGAGGCGGTCGCGGGTGCCGCCGTGGCTGCACCGGCGGGCGCGGAGGCGGACGCAATCGCCGCTCCCGCCGCCTCCGCACCGGTGAGGGCGGGGCCTGCGAGGCCCTCGCCTTGCAATACGTCGGAGCGAACCGGACGCGGCGGCGCGAACAGGAAGCCCTGGCCGTAGCGCACGTCGAAGTCGAGGAGATCGACCACGATGGTCTCGCTCTCGATGTGATCGGCCACCAGATCGATGCCGTAACGGCCCAAGAGATCGGCGAGATCGGCCGGATGGATCTGGGCGCCGGAATCCTGCACGCGCTTCAGCATGAGCTCGGCCGGCACCTTGATGAAGCGCACGCCGTGCTCGGCGAGGCCGCGCGGATCGATGCGGAAATCCTCGATCCGGTCGAGCGAAAAGCGGAAGCCGCGTTCGGCGATCAAGGCGAGGCTCTCCTGCTCGCTTGCGTTGAGCGCGCGATAGACGGTTTGCGACATTTCGAGCATGAGCGAGGGCGCGAGGGCACGATTGGCATCGAGATAGCCAAGAATTTCCGAGAACACCGCACGCTCGGCGAGGGTCTCGCGCGCGATATTGAGGAAGAGGCCGACGTCGCGGTTCTTGGCGGCGAGCCGGCGCACCACCTGGACGCAATTGTGCACGAGCCGCTCGTCGATCCGCGGCAGGAGCCCGGCGGCGCGGGCGGGGCCGAGAAACTCGGCCGGCTCGACGATGGTGCCGTCCTTGAGACGCATGCGCGAGAGCGCCTCGTAATAGCGCACCTTGCGCTGCGGCAGCGTGACGACGGGCTGCAGATAGAGATCGACCCGGCCCGCCTCGATCGCCTCGTGGATGAGCGCTTTGATTTCCCCCTCGCTCTTTCCGGCGAAGGCCCCGGCCGGGGCCGCGGGAGCGGGGGTGGCCTTGGTCTTTGTTTCGGTCACCACCCCGCCGACGGCGGCCATGGGAGCGGCCAAGTCCGCTTTTCCCGGACGCGGCGCCGCCAGAAGCGTGTCGTGGACGGCGACCGTGCGGGCGATTTCCTCGATCAATTTGGCAAGCTCGCCGATCTCGCGGGCGAGCGGCTCGGTCCCGGCCTTGATCTCGATGGCGGGCGCGATATCGAGGCCGGCGAGGCGATGGCGAAGCTCGCCCAGCTCGCGGGCGATATCGGTCGAGACGCGGGCAAGGCCCTCGAAGCGATCGGCGATCTCGGAGCGGTCGCGGGCGCGCGCCGCGGCGACCTCGACCGTCAGGAGCGCGAACAAGAGAGCGAGCGCGACGAGGCTCGCCTCGAGCGCGGCCATGCCGGCTGTGAAATGCAGAATGGCCCCCACCGAGGCCGCGATCAGCGCCATGCATATCGCGACGAAGAGGGAACCATAGTTTCGCATGCCAGCCCGTGACGGGACGTGCGCCCAGCGCCGCCCGGAGGACGAGTGTAGCCGCGAATCGCCCCGGTTCAACAGAGATGGATGAAGATTGTGGCAAAGGCGCCGGTTGAGATCAGGCGACCGCCTGGATCGCCCGCTTGAGCTTGTCGAAAATCTCGCCGATTTGCGCTTCCGTCATGATCAGCGGCGGGGTGAGCGCGAGGGTGTCGCCGATCGCCCGCACCATCAGGCCGTCCTCGTGGAAGGCGCGCTCCATCAGCTCGTAGCCGCGGCGGCCGCCGGCATCGGGGCGGGCGGCGAGGTCGATACCGCAGACGAGGCCGACCACGCGGATGTCGAGGACGCCCGGCAAGCCCTTGAGCCCCATGGCGGCGTCGGCCCAGGCGGGCTCGAGCTTCTTTGCCCGTTCGAATAGCTTCTCGTCGCGATAGAGGTCGAGGGTCGCCAAGCCGGCCGCGCAGGCGAGCGGATGAGCGGAATAGGTATAGCCGTGGAAGAGCTCGATCACGTGCTCGGGCCCGCGCATGAAGGCGTCGTGGATCGCCTTCCGCACGATCGTCCCGCCCATCGGCACGGTGCCGGAGGTGACCCCCTTGGCGAAGGCGATCATGTCGGGGATGACGCCGTAGCGCTCGGCCGCGAAGGCGTGCCCGAGCCTGCCGAAGCCGGTGATGACCTCGTCGAAGATCAGCAGGATTCCGTATTTGTCGCAGATCGCGCGCAGGCGCTGGAGATAGCCCTTGGGCGGGGGCAGCACGCCGGTCGAGCCCGCCATCGGCTCGACGATGACGGCGGCGAGGGTCGAGGCGTCGTGGAGCGCGACGATCTTCTCCAGCTCGTCGGCCAAATGCGCGCCCCATTCGGGCTCGCCCTTGGTGAAAGCCTGGTGCTCGCGATTATAGGTATGCGGCAGATGATCGACGCCGGTGAGCAGCGTGCCGAACAGCCGGCGGTTGTTGAGAATGCCGCCGACCGAAGTGCCGCCGAAGCCTGCGCCGTGATAGCCGCGCTCGCGGCCGATCAGGCGCGTGCGCGAGCCCTCCCCGCGAATATTGTGGAACGCGAGGGCGATCTTCAACGCGGTGTCGACCGCCTCGGAGCCCGAGTTGCAGAAGAAGACATGGTCGAGATCGCCGGGCGCGAGCTCAGCGATGCGGCTCGCGAGCGTGAAGGCCTGGGGATGGGCGAACTGGAACGGCGGTGCGTAATCAAGCTCGCCGGCCTGGCGCCGGATCGCCTCGACGATCGGATCGCGATTGTGGCCGGCGTTGCAACACCACATGCCCGCCGCCCCGTCGAGCACGGCGTGTCCGCCGGGCGTGAAGTAATGCATGTCCTTGGCGCGGACGACGAGACGCGGCCGTTTCTTGAAGGCGCGGTTCGCAGTGAACCCCATCCAATAGGCCGCAAGATCGTTCGGCGCGACGGCATCGAAGTCGTGGGCAAGCGACATCGAACGGGATCTCCGGGAAAGTCGGGCCACCCTATCAGGCTGCGGCTGCGTCTCAATAAGGGACGGCGCGGCGATCCGCCCCGCCGGTTAAGTCGTTGCCGAATAAAAGGTTTGTTTACCCTGTTGGGGCAAGCTCCGGGTCGTTGGGGGCGGTTCAGCCGGCCTCCGTTACCAGTCCGCGTCGAGGGGTCGCCCGGTCATGGTTGCAACAAGAGGCTCGCAAGAGCCCGTCCGCGTTCTCATCGTCGATGATGATCCGGCCTTTCGCCGCTCGCTGACGGCGGCGCTCATTGCGTCCGCCTCCATTCCGGCCCGCATCCTGGAAGCGGCGAGCCTCGCCGAGGCCGTGGCCTTTGCCCAGGCGGGAGGTCTCGCCGCCGCCGCCGTCTCGCTCGACCTCGGCGGTGGCGCCGATACGGTCGCCTCGCTGCGCCGCGCCGGCCTCAGCGGACCGGTGGTGGCGACGAGCGCGCGCGGCTCGGTCGCGATCGCGGTCGAGGCCATCCGCGCCGGCGCCGACGATTTCATCGTGAAGCCGTTCCGGCCCGACGATCTCGCCCGTCGGCTCTATGCACGCCTCGGCGAGGCGACGATGCGTGCGCCCATGATCGCGCCGGCGGCCGAGCGTGAAGCCGATTCCGATTTCGAGGGTTTTCAGGGCTTCATCGGCGGCTCGCCCGCCATGCGCTCGGTCTATGACCAGATCGCGCGCGTCGCGCCCTCCAAGGCGTCGGTGTTCGTCACCGGCGAGAGCGGCACCGGCAAGGAATTATGCGCCGAGGCGCTCCATTTCTGTTCGGGCCGTTCGCATGCGCCCTTCATCGCCATCAATTGCAGCGCCATCCCGAGGGAGCTGATGGAGAGCGAGATCTTCGGTCATGTGAAGGGTGCCTTCACCGGGGCGCACGAAGAGCGGCCGGGCGCGGCCGAGCTTGCGCACGGCGGCACGCTCTTTCTCGACGAGATCTGCGAGATGGACCTCGCGCTACAGGCGAAGCTCCTGCGTTTTGCCCAGACCGGAACCGTGCGCCGCGTCGGCGACACCCGGTTGAGACACATCGATGTGCGCTTCGTATGCGCGACCAACCGCGAGCCCGCGCGCGAGATCGAGGCCGGCCGCTTCCGCGAGGATCTCTTCTATCGCCTGCACGTACTGCCGCTGCATCTTCCCACGCTCAGGGAGCGGACGGGCGACGTGACGCTGCTCGCCCGCGCCTTCCTCGCCCGCTTCGCCGGGGAGGAGGGCCGCGCCTTCGCGGGTTTCACGGCGGAGGCCGAGGCCGCGCTCGAGGCTCACCCCTGGCCCGGCAATGTGCGCGAGCTGCAGAACATCATCCGCCGCGTGGTGGTGCTGCACGACGGCGAGTTCGTGACCGCCGACATGCTGGCGCTGCCGGGCGCCGCCACCCACGAGGCGGCGCGCGACACCGGGCCGCTTCCCCGCCGGGCGAGCCCCCCGATCGATCCCTACTGGCGGCAAGAACAGCGCATCATCGAGGCGGCGCTCGAAGCCTTCGGCGGCAATACCCAGAAGGCCGCCTCGGCGCTCGAAATCAGCCCCTCCACCATCTATCGCAAGCGGCAGGCCTGGACCCAGGCGCGCGGCACGGCGTGATTGCCGTGAGCAATCCGCTCGTCTAGACCGGCGCTCGATGGCTGCGGATTCGACTCACAAGCTCAAAGCGCGCCTGCCGCGCGGCCTCTCGGACCGCGGCGCGGCGGAGATCGCCTTGAGCCGCACCATGCTGGAACAGATTCGCACGGTCTACGAGCTTTACGGCTTCGAGGCGGTCGAGACCCCGGCGATCGAATATACCGAGGCGCTCGGCAAGTTCCTGCCCGACCATGACCGCCCGCACGAGGGCGTGTTCTCGTTCCAGGACGACGACGAGCAGTGGCTATCCTTGCGCTATGACCTTACCGCACCGCTCGCGCGCTATGTCGCCGAGAATTTCGACCGGCTGCCCAAGCCCTACCGCTCCTATCGCTACGGCTGGGTGTTCCGCAACGAAAAACCGGGACCGGGGCGCTTCCGCCAATTCATGCAATTCGACGCCGACACAGTGGGCGCCGCCTCGGTCGCCGCCGACGCCGAGATCTGCATGATGGCGGCCGACACCATGGAACGGCTCGGGATCGCGCGCGGCAGCTACGCCATCAAGGTCAACAACCGGAAAGTGCTCGACGGCGTGCTCGCAGGCATCGGGCTCGGCGGCAGGGACAAGGCGCACCAGCGGCTCACCGTGCTGCGCGCGATCGACAAGCTCGACCGGCTGGGGCCGGAGGGTGTGCGCGCGTTGCTGGGCGCCGGACGCAAGGACGAGAGTGGCGACTTCACCAAGGGCGCCGGCCTTGCCAAGGAGCAGATCGAGCTGGTGATCAAATACGTGCTTACCCGGCGCTCGCGGACCGGCGGCGTGAAATCCGCCATCGAAGCCTTGGGCAAACGGGCCTTGAGTTTCATTTCGGCGATCGACAACAGCCCGGCCGGAATTCCCGCGGGCGACAATGCGCAGACCTTGGCGAGCCTGCGTTCGGAATTCGGCTTGAACCCGACCGCCAATGAAGGCTTGGACGAGCTGCAACAGATCGCCGAACTCGCGGGAGCCGCAGAGTATAAGGAAGACCGGATCGTGATCGATCCTTCGGTCGTACGCGGCCTCGAATATTACACTGGCCCGGTCTACGAAACCGAACTGACTTTCGAGGTGAAGGACGACGACGGCCGCCCGGTGCGCTTCGGCGCGGTCGCCGGCGGCGGGCGCTATGACGGGCTGATCGCGCGCTTCCGCGGCGAGCCGGTGCCGGCCACCGGATTTTCGATCGGGGTGTCGCGGCTCATGGCCGCGCTCCGGCACCTCGGCAAGGGCGAAGAGAAGCCCGCGGCCGGGCCGGTGGTCGTCACCGTGTTCGACAAGGATCGCGTCGCCGATTACCAGCGCATGGTGATGCAATTGCGCGATGCCGGCATTCGCGCCGAGCTTTATCTCGGCGACGGCAGGATGGGCCCGCAGTTGAAATATGCCGACAAGCGCGGCGCGCCTTGCGTGGTGATCCAGGGCGGGGACGAGCACGCCAGGGGCGAAGTCCAGATCAAGGACCTGATCGAAGGCGCCAAGGCGGCCGAGGCCATCGCCTCCCACAAGGAATGGCGCGAGACAAGGCCGGCGCAATTCTCGGTGCCGGAAACAAAGTTCGTCGAGGCCGTGCGCGAGGTGCTCGCCCGCCACGGCATCGACCACCACTGATCCTTCCCGAGCCCCACCATTACGATCTCGAGCGCGCGATCAGCAAAAGTGGGTACCGGTTTTGCGGACGCAATCAAGCTTGCGCAGATTGCGTATACTTATCTGCGGCTCGCGCGCTAACTTATTCATCTGGCGCATGATCTAATCGGCGAACCGGCTCCCACTTCGCCGGATCATGCGCTAGTGGCCGCCATGGCGGGGCGCACTTCGCCCTGCTACAAGGCCGCGCCAACCCGGACTCACAGGACAGGAACATGGCCGGCGAAAACACTCCGCAAGCGCGCAATGGCCGCGCGAACGGGCTCGTAGACCTCTACGAGCGCGCGGGATACGTGCGCGCGGAGCCGCCGATCCTGCAGCCCGCCGACATCTTCCTCGAGCTTGCGGGCGAGGAACTGCGGCGCCGGCTTTTTCTCACCACCGACGACAGCGGACGCGAGCTCACGCTCCGGCCCGACCTCACCATTCCGGTCTGCCGCGCGCATCTCGCCGGCGGCTCGCCCCAGCGCGCCGCCGCCTATTGTTATCTCGGTCCGGTGTTTCGCGATCGCGGGGGCGCCGCCGGCGAGTATCTGCAGGCGGGGATCGAATCGTTCGGCCGCGACGACCGCGCGGCGGCCGATGCCGAATGTCTCGCGCTCGCGCTCGAGTCGGCGAAGCACTACGGATGCTCGGCGCTGACGATCCGCATGGGCGACGTGGGGCTGTTTTCCGCGCTCGTCGCCGCGTTGAAGCTGCCGCCGGCGTGGCAGCGCCGGCTGCTCAAGAACTTCAATCGTTCGGGCACGCTGGAAGCCGATCTCGCGACGCTGAAGCACACGCCGCAACAGGATGCCGCCCACGCCGGCGTGCTCGCGGCGCTGCAGGGCTCGGATCCGGCGGCGGCGCGCGCCTTCGTCACCGATTTGCTCTCGATCGCCGGCATATCCGCCGTCGGCGGACGTACGGTCGAGGAGATCGCCGAACGGTTTCTCGAACAGGCCTCGCTCGGCGCAACCAGCGGTCTCGCGCCGGAGACCACCGCCGTGCTCGAGCGTTATCTTGCTATCGCGGGCGATCCCGACGCGGCCTTGGCGGAGTTGCGCGCGCTCGCGGCCGATACGACCCTCGATTTCGGCGGCGCGCTCGATCAATTCGAGCAGCGCACCGGCTTCATCGCCGCCGGCGGCGTCGACGTCGCGAGCATCCGTTTCGCGACCGCCTTCGGCCGCGCGCTCGACTATTATTCCGGCATGGTATTCGAGCTTTACGACTCCGCCGGCCGCGTGAAATGGCCGCTCGTCGCCGGCGGGCGCTACGACCGGCTGCTCACGCTGCTCGGCAGCCCGCAACCGGTGCCTGCGGTCGGCTTCGCGGTCTGGATCGCAGAGCTCGAACAGGCGGGAGCATTCCGATGAGCGCGCTCGTCGTCGGCGTGCCGTCCAAGGGACGGCTGCAGGAGAACGCGCATGCCTTCTTCGGCCGCGCCGGCATGTCGCTCACCCAACCGCGCGGCGGGCGCGACTATCGCGGCACCATCCCGGAGCTCGCGGGCGTCGAGGTCGCCTACCTCTCGGCGGCCGAGATCACCTCTCATCTCGCGCAAGGGACGGTCCACTTCGGCGTCACCGGCGAGGATCTCGTGCGCGAGATGATCCCGGATGCGGATGAGCGCGTGCTCCTGCTCGACGGCCTCGGCTTCGGCTACGCCAATGTGGTGGTGGCGGTGCCGCAGGCCTGGATCGACGTGCGTACCATGCACGACCTCGACGACGTGGCGACGGCGTTCCACGCCAAGCGCGGGCGGCGCATGCGGGTCGCGACCAAATACGCGAACCTCACGCGCATGTTTTTCGCCCGCCACGGCATCGTCGATTACCGCATCGTCGAGAGCCTGGGCGCGACCGAGGGCGCGCCGGCGACCGGCGCCGCCGAGCTCATTGTCGACATCACCACGACCGGTACGACCTTGGCGGCGAACGGGCTGAAGGTGGTGAACGACGGCGTCATTCTCCGCTCGCAGGCGAACCTCGTCGCTTCGCTCGCCGCCAACTGGGGCAAGGCCGAGCGCGCAGCCGCGCGGGCGCTGCTCGATCGCGTCGCCGCCGAGCGGACGGCGCGGACGCTGCGCGAGGTGCGCTCGCGCTTCAAAAGCGCCGACGCCGAGCTCGTCGCCGAGGCCAAGGGCCGTTTCGGCGCCATCGCCCCGCTCGGCGGGCCGACCTCGTCCGGCATGCTGACGCTGCTCTCGCCGCCCGATGCGGTGCACGAGCTTGCGATCTTCCTGCGCGAGAAGGGCGCCGAAACCGTGATGGTGGCGGCGCCAGAATATGTGTTCGCGCGCGAGAACTCGCTCTACCAGGCGCTCGTCGTCCGCCTCGATCGTTGACCCGGCCGGGCGGGCTCAGCGAGCGCGGAACACGATCGTGCGCGCGAGGGTGAAATTCACCAGGAACCCGACGCCGATGCCGATGAGCTTGGCGAGCGGCAGCGGCAGATAGGCCGCGGTTACGACCAGCGCGGTGGTGTGGGCGAGGAAGCCGCCGACTTGCGTCAGCGCGAACATGAGATAGCCGCGTACGCTCAGTTCGCGCACCGATTTCACCGCGAAGGTGAAGAGGGAATTGAGCACATAGGAACTGGTGACCGCGACGATCCAGGAGCAAGTGTTCGCCACGATGAGCGAGCTGGTCACGGTCGCGAGCGCGAGAAAGAATATGGAGGCATCGAGGCCGGCATTAACGAAGCCGACAAGACCGAACCTCACCATCTGGACGAAAATAGCGTACAAGGGGAAACTCCGCCGCGCTGGATGCTTCTGAACACGGGCGGCGGGGGCACGCTGTACCCAGCGACCGGCCTGCGGTAGGAACGAATCGTCCTCGGGGAAGAATTAGCATGGCACACGAGGAAACCAAGGCGAAGCGCGCCGCCGCGCCGACACCCTCTGCCGGTGCAGCCGACGGCGGCACCCTTTCCGTCATCGTTCCGCTCTACAACGAGGCCGCCGGGCTCCCCGCCCTGCACCAGCGGTTGCTTGCGTTCGCGCGCAGGCTCGCAGAGACCCGCAGTTTCAGGGTCGAGATCGTTTATGTCGATGACGGCAGCGGCGACGATACGCTCGCGGTCGCCCGCTTGCTCGCCGCGGACGGCTGCGACCTGCAGATCGTCTCGCTGTCGCGCAATTTCGGCAAGGAGGCGGCGCTCGCCGCCGGGCTCGATCATGCCCGTTTCGGTGCGCTCCTGTTCATGGACGGCGACGGCCAGCACCCGCCCGAGCTCGCCGAGCGCCTGGTCGAGCTGTGGAGCGATCAGGGCTACGACGTCGTCTATACCGCCAAGGCCCACCGGGCGGGCGAGCCTGCCACCCGCCGCATCGCCACGCGGCTCTTCTATCGGCTGCTCAACCGGGGGGCGCGTTACCCGATCCCGGAGGATGCCGGCGATTTCCGCCTGTTGTCCCCGCGAGCGGCCGCTGCCTTGCGGCGCTTGCCGGAACGCAGCCGTTTCTTCAAGGGGCTGTCGAGCTGGATCGGCTTTCGTCAGATCCGGGTGCCCTACGAGCCGGCACTGCGCGTCCACGGGCGCTCGAACTGGAAATTCGGTACGCTCCTGGGCCTTTCGATCGAGGGGCTCACCGCCTTTTCGACCGCCCCGCTGCGTGTCGCGAGCCTCCTGGGCCTGATGCTTTCCGCGACCGCGCTCCTGTTCGGCGCCTGGATCCTGTTCGAGACGCTGGTCTACGGCAAGGATGTCGCCGGCTATCCTTCGATCATCGTCGGCATCATGGTGATCGGCGGCGTGCAGCTCATGATGATCGGCGTCATGGGTGAATATGTCGCCAAGATCCTGTCCGAATTGAAAGCGCGGCCGGTCTATTTCGTCGCCGAACACGAACTGCGCGAGGCCGAGAGCGCCGGCAAGGGAAAACCCGCGGCGGCTCGGGGGGAAGCGCGCGAGGCCGCCGAGTAATGGGCGCAATCCGGCGAATCGTGCTGTGCGCCGACGATTATGCCCTCGCCCCCGGTGTTTCGTCCGCGATCCGTGCGCTCCTGTCTCGCGGCCGGCTCAATGCCGTCTCGGTGATGACGGTGTTGCCCGAATTCGCGGTCGAGGCTTCCTCGCTCGCCGCGACTTCCACGCCGATCCGCATATCGGTCGGACTGCATGTCACGCTGACGGGGCACTTCCAACCGTTGCAAGCCAATCCGTTGCCGACGGCGAATGGGTGCTTTCCCGCGCTTGCCCAATATCTCGCGCCCACGGCCTGGTGGCGGATTTCCCGAAGCCTAGTCGAGGCCGAGGTCGGCGCCCAGATCGAAGCCTTTCGCAAGGCCTTCGGCCGCCCTCCCGATTTCGTCGACGGCCACCAGCACGTGCAGTTGGCGCCCGGCGTGCGGGCGGCTTTCCTCCGTGCGGTCGCCCGCGCCGCGCCCAAGGCGTGGGTGCGGCAGTGCGCCCCGGCGCGCTTGCGGTCGATGTTCATGGGCGGTCGCAAGACGATGGCGCTCGCCTGGTTCAGCTGCGGCTTTGGCTTGCAGGCCCGGCTCAGGGGACTCGCGACCAATCCCGCCTTTGCCGGAGCTTATGATTTTTCGACCGGCGAAGATTTCGGCTCGCTGTTCGCCGGTTTCCTCGTCGAGCTTCCGGACGGCGGCGTGGTGATGTGCCATCCGGGTTTCGTCGACAACGAGTTGCGCGCGCGCGATTCCCTCACTGACCGCCGCGAAGCCGAATATGCTTTCCTCGCCGGCGACGGCCTGCCGCAGGCATTGAAACAGGCCGGCGCGACGCTGGCGTGAACGGGAACGTTCAAGCCAATGCGATCGCAACTTGCTGCACGCGGTGAGTACCGCCGGCCACCGGCGCGAGATCGAGCTCGAGGCCGATGATGGTCACGAGCAGGAGGCGGCCCGGCCAGCGGTCATCGCCCACGAAATAGGGCGCGGCGGAGATCGGCGAGAGTGGCGAGAAGCTGGCGCGCGGGGGTTCTCCGGCGGGAATCGAGGGGCGGGGGCGAAAGCTTAGCTGATCCGGCCGCGGCGCACCGTCATCGCAGATGGCGAGCGATGATCGCGGCTTGTGCGGAGCGGTGACGCAAATTTAGCCGCTCCGCGGAGGCTCTGGCGCTGTCCTTTCCGGCGGCGCGCGGTCGGCGATCGAGATTCCGCTTGGCACTTCGCTTGCATCTATGGTCTCATGCCGCAACAGATTAAATGCGGCTGCTTTAGTGTTCCATCAAATGAAATCCAGGATTGAGGAGGGGGTAGTCATGAGACGTCGGGAATTCACCAAACTGGCTCTGGCCGGAACCGCCGCCACCATCGCGGCGCCGGCCGTAGTCAGGGCGCAGACCACATTCAACTGGAAAATGACGAGCTTCTACGGGCCGAACGCCGCGTTCTATTCGACCGGCCCTGGCAGCGCCAAGGACCTCGTCAAGCGCATCGAGGAAATGTCGGGTGGGCGCATCAAGATCCAATTCTATGGCGCCGGCGAGCTCATTCCCGCCGCCGAAGGCTTCGATGCGGTGTCCTCTGGCACGGTCGAGATGAACTTCGCCAACTCGTACTTCTGGACCGGCAAGAGCTTCGCAGCGCAGTATTTCACCGCCGTTCCGTTCGGGCTCAACTTCCAGGGCTTCAACGGCTGGTACTACGACGGCGGCGGCGCCCAGTTGTGGCGCGAGGTCTATGACCGCTTCAATCTGGTGCCGTTTCTGTGCGGCAATACCGGCGTGCAGATGACCGGCTGGTTCAAGAAGCCGATCGAGAAGATTGAGGACCTGAACGGCCTCAAGATGCGTATTCCTGGCCTCGCGGGCCGCGTCTACAAGGAAGTCGGCGTCGATGCTCGGCTATTACCCCCGGGCGAAATCTTCCCCGCGCTCGAGCGCGGCGTGATCGATGCCGCCGAATTCGTCGGTCCCTTTCTCGACCGGCAGCTCGGTCTCCATCGAGCGGCGAAATACTATTACACGACCGGATGGCACGAGACCGCGACGGCGAGCGAGCTCACCATCAACAAGGCGAAGTGGGCGAGCCTGCCGGCCGACCTCAAGGCCATCGTCGAGAATGCCTGCGCCGCCTGCAACGTGATCAGCGAGGCGTGGTGCCAGAAGAACAACGCCGAAGCGATGGAAGACCTGATCAAGAACCACGGCATCATTGCCCAGCCGCTGTCCGATCCGATCGTCAAGGCATTGCGCGCGGCGAATGAAAAAATCCTCGCTGAGGCGGTCGCCAAGGATCCGGTCACCAAGAAGGTGCACGACTCCTACATGGCCTATTTGGCCAAGTTCAAAGAGTGGTCCGGCTACAGCGAAGCGGTCTACCACAGCAAGATTCTCAAGGGATGACGTGACGCTCTCCGAAAGATTGGCCGACGGAATCGATGCATTCATCGACTTCGTCGGCCGCATCACCGCATGGTCGTCGCTTGCCCTGGCGCTCGTCATGGGCACCAACGTGATCATGCGTTACGGCTTCAACACTGGCTCGATCTGGGCGCAGGAGCTCGAGTGGCACCTGATGTCGCCGATCTGCTTGTTCGGCATGTCATACGCGCTGCGGCACGGCGAACATGTGCGAGTCGACGTGCTTTATGCTTCGTTTTCGCAGCGGACCAAGCACTTGGTCGAGGTTATCACCGCGCTGATCGCGATGGCGATCTCGGTGATCGTGATCGACCTCTCGATCAGCTACGTGCTGCAGTCCTGGAACATCGATGAGGGCACGGCCAATCCGGGCGGAATATCCGCTCGCTATATTCTCAAGAGTCTGATTCCGATCGGGTTCGCGCTCTTTTTCATTCAGTCGCTGGCGGAGGCCATCCGCAGCTATCTCGCCTGGCGGAAGGCCTAAGTGATGCCGTTCGACGAAATTCTCGCGATCCTGATGCTGGTCTCGTTCTTCGCCCTCCTGATGGCGGGCATCCCGGTTGCGCTGACGCTCGCGACCGCCGGACTCGTGTTCGGCTATATCGGGTTCGGAGCGGGGCTTTTTAATCTTTTGCCCCATCGGATTTTTGGCGTGGTGACGAACTACACGCTGATCGCGATGCCGCTATTCGTGTTCATGGGCGTGATGCTGGAGAAGTCGAGGCTTGCCGAGGATTTGATGGAGGTCATCGCACACGCTTCGGGGAATCTGCGCGGCGGTCTCGGAATCGGCATCATCGTTGTCGGCGTGTTGATGGGTGCAACCACAGGCATCGTCGGCGCGACCGTGGTAACCCTCGGGTTGCTCACGTTGCCGACGCTGCTGCGGCGCGGCTACGACAAAGGTCTCTCCTGCGGCGTGATTTGCGCATCCGGCACGCTCGGGCAGATCATTCCGCCGAGCCTCATTCTCATCCTGCTCGCCGATATCCTGAACGAGTCGGTGGGCACGCTGTTCGCCGCGGCGATGATCCCCGGCCTCATGCTCGCCGGTATCTATGTCGTCTACATCCTCGGGCTCGGCATCATGAGCCCGCAATTGGTCCCGGCCGTGTCGAAAGCGGAACGCGACCTGGTCTCGCGCGGGGAACTCGCAGGCAAGCTCATGCGCGTGGTTGTGCCGCCGATCGCGCTTGTTTGCGCGGTGCTGGGTTCGATCATCGGCGGCATCGCGGCTCCCACGGAAGCGGCCTCGATGGGCGCGCTTGGCTCCATCTTGGTCACCGCGCTCGGCGGACGCTTTTCCTTCAAGGTGCTGAGGGAGACGACGGAGACCACGACCAGAATCACCGCGATGATGATGTTCATCCTGATCTGCGCGCAGGCATTCTCGCTCGCATTCCGCGGCCTGCAGGGCGAAAAGCTGGTTCAGGACCTCTTCGCTTACGTGCCGGGCGGCACCAGCGGTGCCATCTGGTTCCTGATGCTGATCATCTTCATCCTCGGATTCTTCATCGAGTGGATCGAGATTTCATACATTGCCGTGCCGTTGTTCCTGCCGATCTTCATCGCCGCCGGCGTCGACATGGTGTGGCTGGCGACGCTCATCTGCGTGAACCTGCAGACCTCATTCCTGACCCCGCCGTTCGGCTGGGCCTTGTTCTTCCTGCGCGGGGTCGCGCCGCCGGAAATCACCACCGGCGACATCTACCGCGGCATCATTCCCTTCGTCGCGATGCAGTTATTGGCGCTGTTGCTGGTGTTCCTCTATCCCGGCCTCGCCCTCTGGCTGCCGAAGACGATCGGCTGGTGAAACGAAAAGGGCGCGGCTTGCGGCCACGCCCTCGAATTGCTTCACGCGATCCCGGCTCTGCGCGCCCTGCGGGCGCGGCGGCCGGGATGACGCTAACGCGTCAGAAATCCATCCCGCCATTAAAACGCTTGGGCGGATGGACTGCTTCAGTAGTCCATCCCGCCAGTCGAAGTCGGGCTTGCCCGATTTCGACCCTTAAAACGCTTGGGCGGATGGACTGCTTCAGTAGTCCATCCCGCCAGTCGAAGTCGGGCTTGCCCGATTTCGACCCTTAAAACGCTTGGGCGGATGGACTGCTTCAGTAGTCCATCCCGCCCATGCCGCCGCCGGGCATGGCCGGCGCGTTCGTCTCCTTCTTCGGCAATTCGGCCACCATCGCCTCGGTGGTGATCAATAAGCCGGCCACTGAAGCCGCATCTTGGAGTGCCGTGCGCACCACCTTGACCGGGTCGATGATGCCGGCCTTGAACATGTCGACATACTTCTCGTCCTGGGCGTCGAAGCCGAAGTCGGCGTCCTTCGACTCGGCAACCTTGCCGACCACGATCGAGCCCTCGACGCCCGAGTTCTCGGCGATCTGCCGGATCGGGCTCTCGAGCGCGCGCAGCACGATGTTGATGCCGGCCTGGATGTCGGAATTCTCGTTCTTCGTCTTCTCGATCGCCTTCTTGGCGCGCAGGAGCGCGACGCCGCCACCGGCGACGATGCCCTCCTCGACCGCGGCGCGGGTCGCGTTCAGAGCATCATCGACGCGATCCTTCTTCTCCTTGACCTCGACCTCGGTGGCGCCGCCGACGCGGATCACCGCGACGCCGCCGGCGATCTTGGCGAGCCGCTCCTGCAGCTTTTCCTTGTCGTAGTCCGACGTGGTTTCGTCGATCTGCTGCTTGATCTGGGCGACGCGCGCCTCGATGTCCTTCTTCTTGCCGGCGCCGTCCACGATCGTGCTCTTCTCCTTCTCGATGATGATCTTCTTGGCGCGGCCGAGCATGGCGAGCGTCACGTTTTCGAGCTTGATGCCGAGGTCCTCGGAGACGGCCTGGCCGCCGGTGAGGATGGCGATGTCCTCGAGCATGGCCTTGCGGCGGTCGCCGAAGCCCGGCGCCTTCACCGCCGCCACTTTCAGGCCGCCGCGCAGCTTGTTGACGACGAGGGTCGCGAGCGCCTCGCCCTCCACGTCCTCGGCGACGATGACGAGCGGTTTTCCCGCCTGCACCACCGCCTCGAGCAGGGGCAACATCGCCTGCAGGCCGGAGAGCTTCTTCTCGTGGACGAGGATATAGGCGTCCTCGAGCTCGGCGATCATCTTTTCGGCATTGGTGATGAAATAGGGCGAGATATAGCCGCGGTCGAACTGCATGCCCTCGACCACTTCGAGCTCGGTCTCCAGCGACTTCGCCTCCTCGACCGTGATCACGCCCTCGTTGCCGACGCGCTGCATGGCCTTGGCGATCATTTCGCCGATCGCGCGGTCGCCGTTCGAGGAGATGGTGCCGACCTGGGCGACCTCCTCGGAGGATTTCACTTTCTTGGCGCGGCGCTCGATGTCCTTCACCGCCTCGGCGACCGCGATATCGACCCCGCGCTTCAGATCCATCGGGTTCATGCCGGCGGCCACCGCCTTGGCGCCTTCCTTGACGATCGCATGGGCGAGCAGGGTCGCGGTGGTGGTGCCGTCGCCGGCCTTGTCGCTGGTCTTACTTGCGACCTCGCGCACCATCTGCGCGCCCATGTTCTCGAACTTGTCCTCGAGCTCGATTTCTTTCGCCACCGTCACGCCGTCCTTGGTGATGCGCGGAGCGCCGTAGGATTTATCGAGCACGACGTTGCGGCCCTTGGGGCCGAGCGTCACCCGCACGGCATTGGCGAGAATGTCGATGCCGCGCAGCATACGGTCGCGGGCGTCGGCGGAAAATTTCACGTCCTTGGCAGCCATGGACCTTCACTCCTGATATGCAGCGATGTAGCAAGCGTGGTCTCGCGTCACTTCTTGATCACGCCCATGATGTCGGACTCCTTCATGATCAGGAGTTCGTCGCCGTCGATCTTGACCTCGGTGCCGGACCATTTGCCGAACAGCACCCGGTCGCCGACCTTGAGGTCGATGGGGATGAGCTTGCCGTTCTCGTCCCGCCCGCCGGGCCCGACGGCGACGACCTCGCCTTGGCTGGGCTTCTCCTGGGCGGTGTCGGGGATGATGATGCCGCCGGAGGTTTTTTCCTCGGCGACGACGCGTTTCACGACCACGCGGTCGTGCAGGGGACGGAACCTGAGCTTCATGGATTTCCTTTCGTGGGTGCGCGCTGGGGCTCCCGATCGGGATGGGAGGGGCGGCCTGGGGGTGCTGGCACTCGCCCGGGGTGAGTGCCAATTCCGCCGCGGAGATAGGCGGGAGCATCCGGGGAGTCAAGAGCGGACCGCGACGGGCACCGAAAAAGGTGAATGGCACGAATGCTTTAGGAAAAAACAGCCCGCTCGCCATGCTCCCTTCGCCCGGTTGTCCCGTGCCCGCAAGTTTGCGAAAAGCTTGGGCTGTTCGTGCCGCCCCGGCGCGCGCGTGAAGTTCGCCTCCGCCTCGGAAAACCGACGGAAACCGAAATGTCTCTCTTCGCGCGCCTCGCGGGACCCTGGCGGGCGGTGCCGATCCTCGGCCTCACCCAGATCATCGCCTGGGGCGCGCTGTTTTATCCGCCGGTCTTGACGGTGCCGCTGATCGCGGCCGAGCGCGGCTGGTCGCTCACCTTCGCCATGGGCGGATTTTCCTTCGGGCTGCTCACCGGCGGATTCGTCGCGCCCACCGTCGGCGCGCTGATCGACCGCTACGGCGGCCACCGGGTGATGCCCGTGGGCTCGCTCGCGGGCGTCCTCGGTCTCGTTGCGCTGGTGCAGGTGACGGACCCCCTCGCCTATCTCGCGGTGTGGGCGCTCCTCGGCGCGGCCATGGCGGCCTCGCTCTATGACCCCGCCTTCGCGACGCTGGGGCGGATTTTCGGCGCCCACGCCCGGCGGCCGATCACGCTCCTCACCTTCGTCGGCGGATTCGCCTCGACGGTGAGCTGGCCTGCGACCTATTTCCTGCTCGCGGCCTATGGCTGGCGCGGCACTTATCTCATCTATGCGGGTGTACTCGCGCTCATCGCGGCGCCGCTCCATGCGTTTGCCCTGCCGCGCGAGCGCGACGATCCCAAGAAGCACGCGACCGGACCGCTCGCCCCGCCGGCGTCGGTGATCCCGGCAAGAGGCTTTGCGTTCGTGATGGTGGCCGCGGCCTTCGCCGCCTATGCCTTCGTGCCCTCGGCGCTTTCCGCCCACATGCTCGCGATCTTCGGCCGCCTCGGGCTCGAGCCCGCGAGCGTGATCGCGATCGGCGCCCTGTTCGGTCCGTCGCAGGTGGCGGCGCGGCTCTGCGAATTCATGTTCGCGCGCAACGTTCATCCCCTGCAGATCGCGCGCTTCGCGGTCGCGATCCTGATCGCGGCGTTCCTGCTGCTGTGGGCGCTCGGAGTGTCGGCGCCGATGGCGGCGGCCTTCGCGATCCTATTCGGCGTCGCCAACGGCCTCATCACCATCTCGCGCGGGTCGGTGCCGCTCGTCTTGTTCGGCGCGGTCGGCTACGGGCGGGTGGTGGGGCGGATCGCCGGCCCCTCGCTCGCGATGCAATCGGCGGCGCCGCTCATCATCGCCTTCGTGGCGGAACGGATTTCCGACCCCGCGGCGCTCGCGGTGGTCGCCGCCATCGCCGCCCTATCGCTCGCAGCCTTCCTGGCGGTCAAGCGGCCCGGCGCCTGAGCCCTTCGTCAACCTTTCATCAACCATGTTTCGAACGAAAGCGGCGGGCGGCGGCGGCAAGCGGGCCGGCGCCGAATCCGTTTACCATTCGGTGGTGGCAAAGCGTTAGGCATGGAGAGGCGCGGACCTTGTCGGCCGCGCCAAGTCTGTCCGACGACAGGCCGGTCCGACGGTTTGTAACGAGTACGTCGATGCGCAAGCTCGCTCTCCTCCCGCTTTTCCTTTTTGCCGCGAGCCCGGCGGCGGCCGATCCGTGGGGTGATGCCCGCACGTCGCGGCCGAACGGCCCCGATGTGATCTATGCTTCGCGCGACGGGGCACCCGCTCTCCGCCGCCAGCCGCAGCGGACGCAGGCGGGCGCCCCCGATTTCGCCCCCGGCAGCCGGCCGGTGGCCGCGACCGAGCGGGGCGCGATGGGCGGCGGTTTCATCGAATTCCTGTTCACCGGCCGCGCCGGCACGACCTCCTCGCGCGACCTGCCGCACGGCTATTATCAGCGGCCGTGGGAAGAGGCGCGGCGCGGCGATCCCGGCGAGCGCCCGGCGCGGCCCGATCCGCGCTTCGATCGCCGGGTGGTCGATTATCCGACCAAGGAGAATCCGGGCACGGTGGTGATCGATACCCCCAACCGCTTTCTCTATCTGGTGCAGGACGACGGCAAGGCGATCCGCTACGGCGTCGGCGTCGGCCGCCCGGGCTTCGAATGGGCGGGCGTGAAGCAGGTGACCCAGAAGCGCGAGTGGCCGGACTGGATTCCGCCGAAGGAAATGCTGGAGCGCCGGCCCGATCTCCCGACCTACATGGCGGGCGGCCCGGACAATCCCTTGGGCGCGCGCGCGATCTATCTCGGCTCCTCGCTCTACCGCATCCACGGCTCCAACGAGCCCTGGACCATCGGCCAGGCGGTGTCGTCGGGCTGCATCCGCATGCGCAACCCGGATGTGATCGACCTCTACGAGAAGGTGAAGGTCGGCACGCGGGTGGTGGTGATCTGAGCATTCGGCAGCCTTCTCCTTCCCGTCACGTTCAGTTTCATCGTCATGCCCGGCCTCGTGCCGGGCATCCACGTTTTGAGCGCGGTTCAAAGACGTGGATGGCCGGGTCAAGCCCGGCCATGACGGATTATTCTCGCGAGCGGTTTTCGCCCCGAGGTTTGTTCAATTCCCCCCATCGCAATGAGGGGGCGGAGCGCCGGTCGGCGCACCAGTCCATCGGTGGCGCACAGTGCAGGCAAGTTTAGCAGTCTGCGCAAACAAGCTGCGGGTGCGCCCGCGCCTTCCGGCGCTCCGTGGCGGCGTTTTAGCGACTCAGCATGGCTAGCCTTGCCGCCGGCCTCGGGCCGCGCTTGCGTACGCAAGGCAACCTAGCCTTGCGCCGTTACAGCGAGCTCCTCGCGCACGGGTCCTATTGCCCGTAGGGCGGAGCCCCGAGGCGCCCCGGGAGCGCGGATACGTCATCCGCGCCCGCAGGCGCCGCACCCGCTCCACTTCGAGAACGCCTCTAGAAGCGCCCCTCATGAGCGGGATCATGGGGATATATTCCTAGATTGGGGCGGAAGTTTGACGCGAGCGGATCGACGCGCCAACGTGACTTGTATGTCGGCTAATGACCCAAAGCAGACAGATGTTTCGAAATAGCGTGTCGTGTCGCGCGACTAAAGCGTCGGTTCGCGCGACTTCTAAGTGTCCATTCTCGGCTATGAGATCGAGTTAACCATATTTTATGAACCATGTTTTTCATCCGACCGTAACCATGTATTAACCAACGCGGACCGGGGAGAATGGGTCTTCTCGCCTTTGGCGAACGGGATCGATCCTCCGGAATGCGGCTCTATCTCACTGATGGACGGCAATCATCGGCAAGTCGGTCCGGGCACGTTCACCGGACAAAAAACCCATCTTCGATCGGTGCGACAGGCCCGTGCCGCGGAAGGGGTGGGCTGGATCGTTCACCCTGTTGGTACGCGTAACCACGACGGAGGCCTGTAGTGGTCGCTCTTACATTACTCGGAATCGGACTCGCCCTAGTCGCAGGAATTAGCCCGGCCCTTGCGATTCCGTCGCCTGAGCTGGTCGTTGGGTCGCTTTCAAGCATCTCTCAAATCGTCGCACTGCTGACGGCGATCATCGGCGGCGGTGCTGCCGTCGTCGGTGTACGCGCCAGATCGAGGGGGGAAAACGTAAGCGGGGCTTTCCGGCTGGCAACGCCGATTACCCTCGGCCTTGCAGTTCTGCTCGTGGCCGCGGTCGGATTTAATATCTATCAATTTGTCGGCAATCGCGCCGCGCAGCTTGCGCGACTGCAAGATACGCTCCTGCGTCAGGCTACGACTCCAGGAGGTCCTAAGTTGGACCCTACCAACCTCGAGCTGTCCTACTCTGAAATGGTTAAACAGCCGACTGGAATCAGCACCGAAGAGGCTGCCAAATTGCTTGACGCCGTGGCGGGCGGGAAACACGACGATGTGATATTCCTCGACGTTCGCGAGACCGCTGAACGCGATATGGGCGAGATTCCTGGCGCAACATTCATCCGTTTCCCGGATTTTGCTGCCGCAAAGCTCGATCTGAAAGAGAAAAAGCCTGTTTTGTTCTGCCATAACGGCAATCGAAGTTGGGAAACCTGCATGGCCTTGAAGGCCCAAGGAATTGACTGCAAGTTCGTCATCGGCGGCATCGAGAAGTGGGTCGTCGAGAAGCGTCCTCTGACCGGCCTCAAGGACAGAACCCTGGACGAACTTCGCGCCATTCCGGAATACCGCAACCATGAGGTTCTACTCGATACCCCTGACGTGCGACGCCTGGTCAAGAACGAGGGCGCGATTTTCGTCGACATACGGTATCCGGCAGAATTTGCAGCCGGCCATATTCCGGACGCGATCAATCTGACCATTCGTACTACTCCAACCGCGGAGTTGCCGGCCAAGATCGCCGCAATACCTCGGCGCCCGATCATTATCCCATGCTATGACCGGCGGGGCTGCTTTTTCAGCGAAGTGATGGGGCTGGAGCTGACCCGTGCTGGGTACGACTTCCGCGGCCGCTACACCTTGCCGTGGGAGTATTTCGTTCCCAGGGGGCGCCCGCCGCACGTCGAGAAATGGCTCGAAGAAATTAATCAGAGCTGGTGGACAAAAAGCTCGCGATACCTCGCAAATCTTCTCTCCTCAATCGCGGATCGAACCGGGCTTCTCGCTGCGATTCTGATGCTTGCGCTCGCTTCGCGTCTCGTCGTGCTTCCCTTTTCGCTTAAGGCAGAGCGCGACCAGATTCGTTCGCGCGAATCGTCGGCCGAGCTCGAAGCGATGAAGGCACGTTTGAAGCACGACCCGAGGCGATTCGCCCGGGCCATGCATGCGTTCTACCGGCGCCATGGCTTGACGCCGATTCGCAATCTGCTTGCACTTCTGTTCTTGCCGGTGATGGCGCTTGCCGTCGCCGCGGTGCAGTTGACCGCCACGAAGAAACTCAGTTCGTTCCTCTGGCTCGGTGATCTCGCCGAACGCGACCAGACCTTCGTGCTGCCCGCGTTGTTCGCCGCACTGATCGCGCTTTATCTCGATCTAGCCTTCGCTCGGAAGAGAACGCACCATCTTCTGATCTGGCTTATTGCCTTCCCGTTGCTCGTCGGGACGGGCGCGTTGTTGAGCGCCGCCGCGGACATCTACATGATCGCGAGCGCGATCCTGTTGCTTGTCCAGCGCGCTGCGGTTACCGGCGAATTCCGCAGGCTTCGCGAAATCTGGCGACGTCTTGGGCATGACAACGGCGTGGTCTCGCTCGCGAATGTCGATCGGCTGGCGGGCTGCGGCAACAAGGCTATCAGGCTCGCCCAGCTGCATTCGCAAGGGTTCACGGTTCCCGAAGGACTTGTGCTCACCCCGCACTTCCTGGCGGCGTTCAGGGTCGGCACCGCAGCGTGGCGCCGCAGGCAGCTAACCCGCCTGTGGCAGCGGCTTGGGACGGAGCGGATCGCTGTGCGCAGTTCGGCTGCGGCGGAAGACGGTAGCGCTCACAGCTTTGCCGGTGTTTTCGATACCGTACTGAATGTTGATCGGACCGGTCTCGAAGCGGCGATCACGAAGGTCATGGCGTCATTCGATGCCCCGCACGTTGGAAACTACTGCGCTGAGAGGGGAGACGGCAGCATCATCCTGCAAAGGATGATCGAGGCCAAATATTCGGGCGTTCTCTTTACCCGACACCCGAGCGCAGGCGGGCTCGCGCTGGTCGAGATGGTAGATGGTACCGCCGAAGATCTGGTCTCCGGCACCGTCGCACCGGACGCCTATTCATTCGGGCGTCTGTCCGGCCGGCTTATCGGCGAGGCCAGGCCACCGATCGACCTCACCGAATTGATCGTGACCGGGCGGCGAGCAGAGAAACTGTTCGGCGCCCCCCAGGACATCGAATGGACCTATCGCGATGGGCGCTTCCATCTCGTGCAGAGTCGGGACATCACGCGCTTGCTGCACGACAATAACCGAAGCAACGCGCTCGAAGGCGAGCGTGCTCGTGTCCTCGATATAGCGGCAGGGGCGTCTACGGAAGAGATCGTCTACGCGCTGAATGAGATCTCCGAGCAGCTGCCACGGCCGACAACGTTGTCGCTATCGCTCATGAATTCGTTCTGGGGAAACGGCGGCAGCGTTGATCTCGCGTGCCGTTCGCTCGGCCTGGCATACGCAATCGAGGAGGACTCTCCGGACTACCTTGTGACGGTATTTGGGCGCCTCTACGCGGACAAGCGCGAGGAGCGG
>JAHFPO010000201.1 GCA_023266695.1 Hyphomicrobiales bacterium
AGCCGGAGGAGCCGCTCGCCACCGCCCGCCGTACGTTCTATGCGGGGCTTTGCGCGCTCAACGACACACTCGCCGTCCATTCGCCGCCCGAGAAGCTGATCGAGCTCGTCTGGCCCGACGTCATCTTCGTCGAGGGCGGGCTGGTCGCTGGCGCGCGCCTCGGCTGGCCCAAAGGCGCCAACGAGAAAGCGCCACCGCCATGGCTCGTGTTCGGCGCCATGATCCGTACCGCCATCATGGGCGCCGAAGAACCGAGCTCGCGTCCGCAATCGGCCGCGCTTGAGGAAGAAGGCTTCGATGAGCTCGGCCCCGGCCGGATGATCGAGACCTTCACGCGCCATCTCATGGTCTGGATCGACGCCTGGCAGCAGGACGGCTTCCGCGTGATCGCCGAGCATTATCTGAGACGGCTGTCGTCGGACGAGTCGGTGGAGCGCACCATCGACGTCAATGGCAATCTGCTCACCCGCAAGAAGGGCAAACTCGCGGTGGAGAAACGCGCTCTCGTGCCGGCGCTCGCCAAGATGGATTGGTTCGATCCCGAATCGCGGGGCCTGAAGCTATGAAGCTCATGCGCACCATCCGGCTCGATCCGTCGGACACCTTCGTGTTCGAACAGGCGGCCGAGCCCGGCGAATGGGCGGTCTCCGGCGCCTTCGTGTTCTGGGACGTCGATCCCGCGAAGCTCGAAGGCAAGCAACGCTCCGCCTTCCGCTCGGGCTTCCTCGGGGTCGAATCCTTCGGCTGGTCGACGCTGGTGCAGATCGTCGAGGCGAAGGAGAACGACCGCGCGGCGGTGGTCGAGACGCTCGCTGGACGTCTGGTCGAGCGCTTCGGCGCGCCCGATCTTGCGACCGCGCGCAAGGCGGCGGAAGAAGAAGTCGCCTTCGCCGCCTCACTCTGCGGCCATCCCGCCGATACCCTCGTCGCCGTCCATCGCGCCGTCGAGGACGGCTCGATCCGCGAGGCTTTCCGCACCCTGCGCCCGAAGGGCGGACCGAAGCCGCTGCGTGCCTTCTCCTTCCTCGAGGTCGAGGGCGAGGACGAAGCGCCCGCGGAGAAGGTCGATCTCGTGGGCCTCGCCGAAGGGAAGCGCAAATGAAGGACTTCTGGCTTTCCTGCGGTCATCATCTCTTGGACCGCGATGAGGGCGGCGGGCTCCTCGTCAGCGACGAGTTCCTGAAAGTCTATCTCGCCCGGCCCGAACTCACGCCGCCGCCGGAGGCCTGCGTGGTCGAGCGCACGCTGCACGCGGCGCTGATGAGCGATCCGCGCCGGGAGATCGGCGCGGACGAGATCGCCGCCATCGCCGATGCCGATGCGCGCGAGAACTGGACCCTGATGATCGGCTTCCGCGACCATCTCCTGCGCCATCCAACGCTGGAGGCGAGCTATCTCGCGCTGGCGCGGCAAGGGGTGGGCAAGACCCCGCCGCTCTTTTTGAACCAGCTCGTTCATGTGATCCTGCGCAATGCGCTCGACGGATGCGACGACCCGTTCGTTCTGCGCGCGGCCGAGCTTTTTTTTCGCCCGCAGCGCATTACGATCCATGAAGACTCGCTGCTCGCCGCCGACGAGGAGGTGATCGCGGGCACTAATCCCGGGCAGGTCTCGCCCCTCGTCTCGATGCTGGGCCTGGAGAAATCGACCGAGATCGATGTGCTGATCGAGGACAATGCCGCGAGCTATTTCGAGCGCAGCGACCGCTACGATATGGCGCTCGATCTCACCGCCGGGCGCCGCGGCCATGAGGCACTCGCGCGCGCGATCGAGCGCTGGGTCAAGCATCTCCTCGCCGTCGAGGTCGAGACCGTGCCACTCACAGAGATGCGCGACGCCAAATTCACCTGGTACGTCGGCCTCGATGTCGATGGCACCAAAATCGGCGATCTCTTGTGGAACGGCGAGGCGATCGACGAGGCGACTGGCGCGCGCGTCGCCGCGCTCTATCGGTTGAGGTTCCGTGATCCCGCAGTCGCGGCCGAGGCGGTCAAGGGCGAGCCGATCTATCTCATTCTTGCCACCAGCCCTGATAGGGTCTTGCGCATGAAGCCGCAGAATCTGTTGACCGGCCTGCCGATCCGGCATCTGGAGGCGGTGAGTTGAGCATCGTAAAACCGCTCAAGACCATTCCGGTCGGTGTCGTGGTCGAGCGGCAGCGGGCGAAGAGCCCGTGGATCGACCATGTCTGGCGTCCAATCGTCGCGTTGCCTGGCGTGCCCGACACCGCGGCCTGGAGCAAACTCTCCGACGACGGGGAATGCGCGACTTTTTACATCGGTGCGGCCGAGATCGAACTCTATCCCTCCGATACGACCCAGTATCGTGACAACCTTCAATCGGCGGCACCATCATTGTGGGTGGCGCTGCGTCCCACCGGCGGAGAGCCGCCCTATACGCTATTGACCGTGACCGCCGACTCCGCCGAGGGCGAGGGATTGACCCAGCCCGGGACCGACATCGTCGAGCCGGTCGCAATGCCCGATCCGGTATATGATGTGGTGGCCGCGTTCGTCGCCGAGCACCACGTGGAGCGCGTCTTTTTCAAGCGCAAGCGCGACCGCGCCGATACCGAAGCGCTCGGCCGAAGGTCTGCGATGCCGGAGAAGAAGAAATGAGCGACCTGGAAGGATTCCTTAGCCGCTGGTCGCGTCGCAAACAGGGCGCGGCCAAGGACGACTCCGGGCTCGAGCCGGAGCGCGATGAAGCGGCCACGCCGACGCAAGGCGAACGGACGGAAAGCGCGGATAAGGATAAGGAAAAAAGCGAGAATAAGGATAAGGATAAGGATAAGGATAAGGATAAGGATAAGGATAAGGATAAGGAAACAAGTCGCGTGGCTGCCGCCCTCCAGGGCGATGCCGCCGCTCCCACGTTCGATCTTGCGAAGCTGCCGCCGGTCGAGGCGATCACCGCGACCACAGATATCCGACCATTTCTCCGCCCCGGCGTGCCGGCCGAACTCACCCGTGCCGCGCTCCGCCGCGCCTGGCTCGCTGATCCGGCCATTCGCGATTACATCGGACTGTCGGAAAATTCCTGGGACTTCAACGCACCCGGCACGACAGGGTTTGACCTTTCGCCGCCGACCGGCGATCTCCAGCGCATGGTGGCCGATATCATGAGAAGTCAGTCGGCCGAGCAACCCGAAAAGCCCGAGCTCGAATCCAAATCCGACTCGTCCCTCGCCGCTGAC